>JAQTOI010000013.1:28576-29730 GCA_028713415.1 Candidatus Omnitrophota bacterium | reverse complement strand
CTGGATTGAGAACTTCGTGAATACCGTAATTGGTTTAGAAAACGACTCGCTTGATTCTCGTTTGAAATTCGGCGAAATGCCGGTGGGAAGGATTTATAGAGATATGACTGTTCTGGCACAGCCGCAGCAGCTGGTAGTTGAAGGCAGGCAAGTTACCGTGCTTCCCAAGCATCGCGTCAGCATTGAAAACGGCGTATTAACCGTAGGCGAACGGATTGGCTACTCGCGCATCGTCTCGATAACTCCTGATGCCAGCCGCACCAGAAGCTTGCTGCACTATCAAAATATAAGCATTAAAGGAGAGCTCATAGACGATAAGCTTGAGCTTCAGGATGGAACGGGAAGAGTTTTGCGTTATGGCTATCAAGACCCGATAACAAAGAAGCTTTATTTGTACGGTTTTGTCGATGCTTTTAAATCTGCCAGAGTCGGTGATAAGCTTAAGAATACGGAAATTGATGCATTAGGCAGAATTATAGGAGAAGTAGAAGTTGAGGTGGTGGCGGTAAGCGAAACTGCCATAGCTATACGGGTTAATTACGACCAGCTGGTGGTTTTAAATAAGGCAGACGGAAATGAGCTCGCTTATGGAACTATCACCAAAGACGGCTCCCTATACTTATACGCTTCCAAGGAAAAAACAGAGGCGGTAAAAGAGAAAGAGGAATTGATTTCTACCGGTGTCGACCGAGAGCTTAAACCAAACGGCAAGACCCTAGAGGCAACAGTAATAAAGAAAGTAGGCGACCGCCTATTGGTTAGGACCCCTGAGGATAAATATGCGCTTATCGTGATTGGCTCTCGTTCTTATTACGCGGGTAGAGTATTCAAAGACGGTAAGGAGTTTTTCGAGCAATACGAAGATATTGATTGGGAAGCCATAAAGGCCGGCACGCTCAAAGAGTTAAAGAGCACTGTATTAAATGATCAACTCATGCTAACAAGAGTTCAACATACCTCCAAGATTTTAAAAGTAAACTCAAGTTTTGACCGACTGATCATCAGAAACGAAACTGACAAATACACATTAATCATCAGAGGCGTAGGCGCTTACTATGCCGGCAAAGAGACTATCAACGGTATAGACACCTACTTACAATTTGACGATATTGATTGGATCGCGCTTCAGGCTGCAATCGCTTCCGGCAAATCGT
>JAQTOI010000013.1:20220-28476 GCA_028713415.1 Candidatus Omnitrophota bacterium | reverse complement strand
ACAGCGTCAAGAGCACTGTCTTAGATAAAGAGCTTATGCCTACCGCAGCCAAACGTGAAGCAAAGGTAGTCAAAGCCAACAGCACCTATGACAGGATTATCGTGGTCAGCGGCACTGACAAATATACCTTAATCGTAAGAGGCGTAGGCGCTTACTATGCAGGCAAAGAGACTATCAACGGTATAGACACCTACTTACAATTTGACGATATTGATTGGATCGCGCTTCAGGCTGCAATCGCTTCCGGCAAATCGTACAGCGTCAAGAGCACTGTCTTAGATAAAGAGCTTATGCCTACCGCAGCCAAACGTGAAGCAAAGGTAGTCAAAGCCAACAGCACCTATGACAGGATTATCGTGGTCAGCGGCACTGACAAATATACACTTATTGTTAGGGGTAAAGGTGCTTACTATGCGGGTGCTGACATTGCAAATGGTAAAACCATTTACGTAACCTACGATGATATTGACTGGAACAAAATAAAAGCCGGCACCTTAAAAGAAGTCCAGAGCACCCTCTTAGATAATGAACTTATGCCAACCAAGGAGACCCGCACCGCAAAGATTGTAAAGGTTAACACTGCTGCGGACCGTATCATTATTGAAATCAGAAAAGACAGGTTCATTTTAATAGCGAAAGGTATCGGTGAAGCCGGTCGCTTCTATGCGAGAAAAGAAAAAGAGTATGATGGCCGAATTGTCTTGGAAGATTTAGCTGAGAAAACTTTTGACGGCATAGGAACAGTAAAAGCTAAACCAATTTTCTACTATACACAAGATAATATGTTTTCTTACTTTGGAAACGATGGCAAACCCGCAGACTTAGTCAACCATATGAATGTTTTAGGCTGGGCGATAGACACTCAAGATAAGATTGAGGGACATAATGAGTGGTTTGTTAGCATGGAACTAACCTCAGCAGGTAAATTTGTCATTGCAAGAGCCTATCTGCCCGGTTCGGACTTAGAGCGGGCAATGATGGCAAAAATTCCCGGAACAGTAAATAGCTATTCTGTTGATATTATGACTTATGAAAATAATGCAATCACCTATGTTACAACCTATGCAGGTAAAAAGGAAGGAAACAATTTTGATTTAGGCGCAGTTACCCAAACTTTTGATGTTAAAGGAACCAACCAGCCAGCCGAGTTAAAGACATTAGCTGCCGTTCTAAGTTCAATACCTAAGGATTTAAAAGCTTATTTCGTCAATGAAGGCGCAGAGGAAGCTGAGACGCAAGATGTGATAAAAGCATTGCTGAGCAGTTTGGAAGATATATCAAAGACTAATATTTATGCCGGCCGTTTACGAAAAACTTCCGGCGGAACTTACATTACATACAGGAAAATTAATTCTCCTGAAATAATTGCCCAGCAAAATCAGGATAAAACCATGCAAATCAATTTAGCATGGGACTTCGAAGGACAACCAACAAAGAGCTTAATTGTATGGATGCAGAATCTTAGCGACGGCAAATATAAATTAGCCATACAATCACGTTCCACATCGGAAAGAGGGACTTTAGTCCAATTGCTCGAAAACGATGATAGCACATTAGACGGACAAACAATGTTAATTGACCTAAACGCACAATTTAGAAGTGCCCAAAAGAAAGTGCAACAGAAAATGCAAAAAGTAATTGATAAGCCTATCGAGATTAAAGAATTATCTGATTTCTTATCTTATTTTGGGGTGGATGAAAATACGCCGCTTGTAAAGTTGCCTGCGCTTTCTTACGAGAAGCACGGTTCAGTTTCTGGCGGGAAAATTAATGTTGATTTTGATGCTGATGTGATTAACCCGGGTGTTATATACCTTTTACCCCAGGATCCTTTAGGCCGTGTATTTATGGAGAAGCGGCTGTTAAGCGATGGTTTTATCCTGACCATTAATATGTGGCATTGGCAGGAAACTACCGGGGCTCCAGACGGAGTATTGCCTGGTTCTGTTTCAATAAGATTTACAAAAGGGGAGGGCCTTCTAAATAGAGTCCGGACATCCGCCGAAGAAATAAAATTCTATGCCGACAGAGAAGACATACCTTCTCAAATAACAGTAACCCAGCATGCAAATATCATTGACTTCAACATTTCTGGTATCAATGTTTTCGCAGAGGAACAGCTGGCTGTTAGAAATAACATAAGCGAAGATATAGCCGCGGGCCGCATACAGATAACGCTTATTGGCGCACAAGGTAAAGGAACCGTTGTTAAGCCCGAAGATATAGCCATCAAATTTGGCAGTATTCATTTTGAAATTAACTCCAAAGGTGTAGAATACGCAACCGCCCAGCTTAGCTATGCTGGTTTGAATGGAGAGCCTGTAGTTTTACCATCTGCTCCGATTATTGTTGCCGAGGAATCGGACAACATAGGTAATTCGCAACAACAGATACGTAACTTGGCAGCGCCACAGGTCCAGGAAGGAGGAGTAGAATCAGCGTTTTCACGACTCACGAGGAAAGCTTTCCCCGAAGAACAGGGTGTTTCTCTGTGCCAGTCGGGATATTTGTATATGATCTACAACGGAGGATTTAGCATAAGCGAGCTATATACCCCAGACGGCCATCTTTATAAACAAGCAATTCAAAAAACCATTTCTTATCCTATTCAGAATTTTGTTAGTAATGAAACAACGGTTTACTATGATTTACGAGTGCCTTTCTTAGTTCCCATCAGAACCACCGGCGCCGAAAGCGGCCGGCTTATTACTCTTGATTTTGACGGTCCTTTACAAAAGCAGATGTGGAAAATGGATACTGGTTGGAAGCAATATGTGCCTTTGCTGTATTCCGAGTCAGAACATTCCTTCCGTTTCTACGATGCTACCGGTAAACCGAGTGTTATACCGACTCCCTCGCTGGTAACGCTATTTTCATATAAGTTCTTTTTAGTTGCTATCGGAATAATGGTCGGCTGGAAGCTGCTTAAGCTGTTCTATACTTACCTTAGCGGGCGTAACTGGCAGAAGCACTGCCAAGAGCTTGAGCGGATACGCAAGGATCAGCGGAAAGCTGGCAAGTGGACCGATGCGATCGAGGATGCCAACCACGACAGAATGATGAAGTTTATGAAGGTAGGCGAGGGTGGAAAGTTTGACTTCATCCTCGATGCCTCCTCAGATGACGGCAACAACATTTTCATGTTTACCAAGCATCTCATGTACGGTATGCGTCTACGGGTGTTATCAATTGTCGATAAGACCGTCGACAATGTTGACTTGAGAGGCGATCACCCATTGTTGGTACGGTTGGATGAATTCTGTAAGAGCGTGTCCAAGTTTTTCGGCGACCACTGCTCCATGGCCCAGGTTTCACTGGCATTCGGACGTCCCGGATACATAATCTATGGTTCAAAATACTTTCGAGTCGGGCATAGTGACACTGAGGTATACGATAAGTTGGAGCTCTATTTTGCCGAGATCACGGACCAGCTGGATGAGATATTGGAGAAAAATCTGTTAAGCGGCGCGACATTGACCGTCGAGCAAAAAGAAGAGATCTACAAGGAACTACTTAAAGTTATTGCGCCTGTCGGCTTAAGTGAAGAAAGCGGCGCGTTTAAAATAAAGCATTGTCAGAAGCTCCTTGCAGAGCACAATACCGAGATCTTTGATCGTGAGACTCCCGAGGATGTTTTAGAAATTCTACACAAGCTTACCGATAATCAAAAGAAGTCTCAAGAGCCGTTAGGCCCCGCTGACTATGCGAAGCTTAAAGCCTTTTTAGATTCTTTTGATGCGCCACGCCTTAGCCGGTCTTTTGTAGTGTTAATTATAGCTTTGGCGGTTGCCTTGTATAATATTGTCGAACCTATCTCGTTAGCTTTAAGCGTAATCATCCCGGTCCATATTGTTACAACTCTTCTCTGGGTTCTTACTGGATATTTGTTTTTTGAGACGGTTTTTCTTCTTTTGTTTGGCGGCTTGGCTATTCGTACGATACCTTATTTACGCGGTGAAGGTATGGAGAAGTTTAAAAATAAAATTGCCTGGCGCACTCTTTCTATCAGCCCGGTGGTCAGCGAAATGGCTTATTATCTTCCTGACGGACTCCTGCAGGGGTTGTCAGTAATCGCACTTTACTGCTGGGCTTCAGAAGCGAATCTTGCGGTATTTGCCTTTGGTTTGATACCCTTAGTTTTAGCCGCAGCAGCAGTGCTTTTAGCGGTTAATACCATTGTCCAAGTGTACGCGATGCGCCGGCTTTATCACGGCACACATCGTGCACTCTACGGGCTAACCGGAGCACTGCTTATCGCTTCAGCTGTAACTTTGTCTCTTATTATCCCTGGTGCCAGCTCCTTAGGGGTTTGGATAGCGAAAACGTATATAGTGGTTACCCTGCTTCTAGAGGCTTTTGCCAACCTTGTATTCGGTTCGTCAATGTTTGGAGTATCAGTCCATCGTAACTTCAGGCCGTCTATCGGCTTTGGCCGACCGCGAGCAATGGCCATACGTGCGCTACGATTTACATTATATGCCGTGATAGGTTTGGTAGTTGCCTACTTCTGCATGCCGTGGTTTGCCGGCCACTTTGCATCAGCTCCAGCCAGAGCAATTATTGGTCTTGTCGGCGGTTTCGGCATAAGCAGTTACCTTATGCATTTCGGTACTTGGCTACTCTCGTGTTTTCTTTCTACTATCTTTTTCAAAGAAGACCACGGGCCGATGGATATCAAAGAGGATAAGGTTAAAGAGTTTATAGACGAGGATAATAAAATCCTTATGTCCTACGTTGCCCCTGCGCCTGCTACCAAACATCCGGCTCCAACGGTAAAGCCAATACGCCGCAACCCGAAAGTTTTCGAGGCCTTTAAATGGCTCTATGATAACAACTCACCCGAGGCCTTGCAGTTCTTCGATGAAGTCAGGGAAAGAGTCGGCCGTCTCGGACTTTCAGCTGATGAAGTTTTTGCGGTGATTCGGCAGGGTCAGGAAGCTTTATGGGATGCTGAAGATGCCGTCGGCGGAGCGACCGGTGTTCCCTTGCTTAATATGGCTCAGATGGATGATCCTAAGATGCCCAACGAGGCAAAGGTCGGCGTGACAGCAGATGAGGAGACCAAAACGCTTATCCGTATCGGTTTTGACGTCCAACGCCATGTGGCGATGAACTTTTTTAATCTACCTACAGGTATGTATCCTATTGATACCCCTATCTTTCTTCTTGAACTGGCTGCGCGCTTAGCCCAGGAAGGTTTAGGCAAAAATATTATTTTTGCTGGTATCGATATGTGGTTTGGTCCAACCTCAAAGTCTTGCGAGGTTGAATACAAGATCTATAAGACTGTTCTTGAACACCTTTGCGGTTACAAGCCTGGCGAAGGCAACGCGCTATTCGCTTCGGTCTCGAACGATCCGGCAGCGTTAAAATCAGCGGCGCTCTCAAGGCTATTCTTTATACCGATGAGTATACAGCGTAAGGTGCGCTTGGTATATATTACTGACCGTAACGCCAACTCTCTCAATTTGGACCGGGCTGTTTTTGATATAAAAAGGATGATCTCTCACCCGAGGATTCCGATTATGCCTGCATTGCGCAACACTACCAATATCCGTGCCTATTTAGGGTGTATGTCTTGGTTAGTCGAGGGAGGCCATGGTTTCGCTATGTTAGGATTAAACGATAAGATGGGTAGCGGCTGGTGCAACATCATGAGGGTTTATGACCAGGGAGAACAGGGGTACTTAAACGTTATGCGTAACTCCGCATATCCAATCGTGCCTATGGCCATGCATGCCAGAAATAGGCGTCCTTATTGGCAAAACCGGAGCCGATACCATTACGGCCTTATTGGTTTAGGGCCGCACGTGCCGCACCAGAGTGAGGATATCGGCGATGCATTCTGTCAGACTCATAACGCAGTTGGCCTTGGCCACAAGCCAACGTTCTCTCTCTCAACAGCCCAGGCATTGAAGGTGCGTGAAACGTTTAGTACCCCTGAGCTTCCTATGGCCTGTACCCGTTGGTCTTGGGGTTTAACTCAGACCAAGGCTGCTTACCTCTATCAATTGGTCAATGATTACGGACCGGAATCGGTGTATGAACGCGACTGCCGTACTGATGTATCGCGGTTCTACGTGATAATGCCCATAGCAATAATTGGTTTATTCTTGGTTCCTTTCGGAATTATATTTGACTGTCTGCCGTTCTCAGGTATCGGCGCCGCTCTTTTCTTTATCGGCATACTTTTTAATCAGGTATCCACCTTAAACGGCTTAGGCGCAAATATCCGCGCCTGCGACGGATTGCCGTCGCTCTTTGCGCGCCCGTTCAGATTCCTGCAGGGCGTTGCCGGAGCACTTGCTTTTGCTGCAGCCGCCAAGTGGTTGTTATTCGGAGGGATATTAATGCCGTTAATCTTCGGCATCTTCGGATTCTTCTTTACCAGCGCGCCGGTTGGCTTTGCTCGGTGGCTGTCCCAGCGCACGCGGGATATGCTTATTTTCGCCTTCAGGGTTGGGATAGAAGTCGTGGCACAATTTATCAGCTACGAGGGCGTAGGTTTGACCTTTGCTACCTCCGGCGGCGGCGGCGTATTTGACGAGTATAAAGGTAATGCGGCAATGGCCCGGACCGCTGTATTTACTGCCGTCTTTCGTATCGGCGTTGCCCTTACCGTCTGTCATCTGGTCGCGTTTCTTATTGGTCTTGATCTCACCAACGCTTTATTCCTTTTGCCCTCGATATTTTTCGGAGTATCCATGGTCATCGGCCCCTATGTGACGGAGAACCGGCCGGGTGCAAGCATTGATGATCTTTTCGGCAATCGTCAAGTGGTAGGGGTTCTGGCTGCTGCTGCCGTGGCAATAACCGTCTTTATGCTTACAGGAAGCCTTATAACGTCTATCGCCGTAGGCCTGTTTACCCTTCTTTCTTTTAGCCGGGCCATACCCAATTGGGGCGAAAAAGTTATCGATGTCGCGGGCTTGGCAACTGGAACAGGAATTGTCTATCTGGTGAATAGGATGTTACACACAGCGCCCGGCTTGTTGCTTGCGCCGAATCTAGCCTTGAATATAGCCGCGCCGGCGTTATTTGTAGGGGTGTTCCTGTTATTCTGGATTACGTTAGTGCACGTATTGCCTGGCCCTAGCTTCAAAGCGGTTAAATTAAACAATCCGATAAGCAAACACATTTGGGAGCCACTGCGAGATAAAGTAGCCGCGCGTATCGGCAAACTTATCCGTATAAAGGAGCTAAAAGATCATCCTCGCGTGTACAGGGGTATTTGGGAGTTTGTCCGTTTTGTTATTATCGGCCTTGCAGCTTTTTATATCTTTGCTATTGTCCCTTCGCCTGACTTTTTCTATATGCGTCTTGGTGCTGCCCATGGCAAGGTTACTTTTGTGGCATTGGTGCAGGCCTTGGCCTGGGGAATTGGTTTTATTCTTGCAGCAGTCATTATCGGCAGAATTATCGGCAAGCTTTATTACAAAAGGTTACACAAGCGTTATTTGGAGTATGTCGAGCTTTACGAGAAAAACCGTAGCAGCATAGATTCTCTGACCCGGTCGATGATCGAAGCCCGCCTCCAACAGGCCCGTATCTTCTTCCATCAGGAATCGTATGACTACATACGGGATTGCCTTGAGAACTTAGAGGGAATACCATTCTTTGTTTTAAAAGACAGGAGAGATACATTAGCGCGCCACTATCATCAACGTTTTATCGCTATTAGAAATGCGCTCAAGACTAATCAGCCATCATGCCAGGCTATGGTCGAAAAACTAAAAAGTGACATTTGGATGGAAGGATTAGAAACCGAAGAAAGAGAGGCATTGAAGAATAGATACAGGATTCCGGAAGCTCCCAGGGTAACTATAGACGAAAATGCCAGACGAGAAAGTCTTGCCAAGAATGCAGTGTATGAATGGCTGGATGCTTTGAGTTTAGATATTTCCCGAAAGAGAGCAGAGGAGATAATCAACGAGCTGCTTCAGGATCAGGATATTCGTGATGCCTTGATTCAGGCAAGAGCGCAATATGCCGCTAGCCAGGATGATAATATTATTATAACTTTTATAAATAATTTTATTTGGAATCATATCGCTCCGAATGATATGACTGTTTTAGCCGATGTTTGGTGCAGCGAGAAAGAAACTAAACTGGCATTTTTCTTTACTATGAGCCAAATAAATAAAGCCGCGGCAAAGAAAACCATAGATGCACAGTTAGAGAATAAAGCCAAAGGATTTCTCGCGAATGCGCAAACTACAGAAGGTGTACGAACTGTCCGTAAACAAAAAGCTACAC
>JAQTOI010000013.1:0-20120 GCA_028713415.1 Candidatus Omnitrophota bacterium | reverse complement strand
AGAGGCGATTGATACATTAATTGTACCTTTCTGGAACGACGATGATTTAGGACGAGATTTACGTATAGCTCTCGAAGACTTTAACGACAACGACCTTGCCAAAGCCAAAAAAGCCCTCTTTGATAAGCTCAGCCAAATAAATAAAGCCGCGGCAAAGAAAACCATAGATGCACAGTTAGAGAATAAAGCCAAAGGATTTCTCGCGAATGCGCAAACTACAGAAGGTGTACGAACTGTCCGTAAACAAAAAGCTACACCAGAGGCGATTGATACATTAATTGTACCTTTCTGGAACGACGATGATTTAGGACGAGATTTACGTATAGCTCTCGAAGACTTTAACGACAACGACCTTGCCAAAGCCAAAAAAGCCCTCTTTGATAAGTTGAGCGCGATGAATAAAGCCAAAGCTAAAATAAATATTATAAGTGTGGCTTACAATTTCTATAAAAATAATCTTGCGCATATACGACAGGAGCAGCAAGCCATTAGCCAGTTAGGAACGCAACTGGCTCAAGCAAGACAAACACCAAATAACCCGCATATTCCGCAATTAGAGTCTGACATTCAAGATAAAAAGAATAAACTTTGGCAACGTGCGGTCCAACAGCTTGAGCTTAATGTTGATACTCAAAATGCTTGGCTTGATTTAAATGACAGCCACCTGGATAAAGCTGCAGAGGCCTTTTATCAAAGGGTCCTTCAGATAAGCGCAGGAGAGGCAAAAGTGCAAATTAATAAGTTTATGTCCCCTGATAATAATAGGGTGAGTGATTTTATCCAAAGCCAGAATACAGTTTTAAGAGAGGCAAGTATAGAACTAAGAGAATTAGAGCAGCAACTCGCTCAAGCCAAAAAAGCTCAAGACCAAAACTTGACTCAACAGCTCTGGCAATCAGCCATAGAGCAGCAATTATTAAATGATGATATGCAGCAGCTCTTCATAGATGCTAACGCAGGTAATTTACAGGTAGCAAAGTTGGGCTTCTATCAGAGATTAGAAGAATTACGCTATAAAACAATCGCTAAAACAATGTTAGACTTTACCGCCATATCTGACGAGGTTGAGGCTTTGGCTAAACAGTTTGCTGAAGAAATCAAAAGAGGAATATTTACGGTCTGGTCCGTGGAAAGAAAATTAAGAGAAGAAGAAGAAAGTTTAAGCCACAGCACTGTAAGTTTATTTATGGTCATGATGCGACAAGCAGAGGAGGAATTGCCGGCTCAGGCTTCTGTCCAAAATAGAGTAGCCCAAGTTCAGTTAGTAGCTAATGATTACGGAATTTCTCAACGCGGCCCACCTTGGTTAAATGAAATCTTAACTGCTGTAATTAGTCTTATCCAAAGCCCGCAACATCAGCCTGATTTTAAAGAACCGAGTATTAATGAACCAGGCATTAGCAAGCAGTTAAAGGAAAGAATTTATGATGAGATAAGAGAAGAATTGCAAAAACAGCAATGCGCAAGTTCGCCGTCTGAAGACACTGCAAGCTTCAAGCTGCAGGCTATAAGCCAGAATTCTTCCAGCCCGCTTTTCGCAAGGACAAGACTTGAATGGAGAATTGGGAAAGAAATCCCAGAGAATATTTCTTATGCTGAAGTAGGATTCTTACTTACAATTAAAAATCATAGAGTTTTACGATTGATAGTGGATAGTTGGAGTATAATTCGTACGATTCCAAATCCTGCCTGGGACCAATACTTACTGGCGATGTCTAGCTTTGAACAATCTTCCGCATCGCGTAACGCGATGATGGCAGAGATGGGTATTACAGAACAAGATGTTGATTGGGCAGGAGTACCCCCGGTTCTTCCTATACAACCTTCTAAATATTTAACATATCCTGATAAAGAATGGAAAGAATTTATTAACTCCCTCACCCCTGAAAATGTGGAAGAGAAGATTGAGGAGTTGATGAGACAGCAAGGTATATCCAGCCCGATAAGCGAAGCGGAAGCGCAGCAGCGGGTAGATGAGTTTATAAGCGCACATCCTCGCTGGAAAGAGGATACGCATGGCACTTTTAAGGCATGGCAAGATGCATATCTTACTAAGGATTGGCAGCTTATAAGTCTAGGTCTTTCGAGAAAAAATAGGCAAGACGAAGCACAGAAAAAGATTGTGTATATGGGGCAGGATGAGAACTTTCGAAGAATCTTAATCATGTCTTTGTTGTCAGAGCAGTATTTAGAACAACAGCTCCCCTTAGTGGTCGGCCCGATTGAAAAACGATGCGGTGCGCGCCTCGAGCTTAGCCGCATCATTGGCCGCACTATTCCGGATAGCTCCAGTATAGCCGGCCCGAGTTGGCTGCAAGATGGCAGGATGATTTATGGACTCTTTGTAAACTTAGCGGATATGGTCGATAGCGCTGTTATCGCAAGAGATCTGCGGCCATCGGTGTTGCGGCACGAAGCCGGGCATTGGATATTGGATTCCGCCGCACTTGTTTACGGTCGTGCTATGGGATTAGATTCATCCAGAGATCCGCAAAGTCGCCTACCGCTACCCCGACCTTTATCTGGCGATTGGCCGGACGATCTTTTCTCTAGCGGCATTGAGCATCCATATCTTAACGGTCTTCGCTTTGATGTCTCAAGAGCCCAAGAACTTTGCCGCAATCTACTAAACAGGCCCGAAAATCGTGGCCTTTCAAGCCTTAAACATAAGGTCGGGAAGGTGTTAGCAGAACTGGTAGCCGAATGGGTCAATTTGCAGTTTTCTACCGGCGAAGAACGTCAGACAGAGGCAATACTATTTTTAAACCTGCTTATTAGTAACCGGATCGGTATTACCAACCAATTATGGAATGTTTCTAGAAGGACTCTAAATGCGGCGACAAGACAGGCAGTGATACGGTTTTTCCACGTGTCCGAAACAGACCGCTTGCTGCGGCGGGTCCGTTGGACATTATTCTGGCGGCATAGCTTAAGAACGATAGACCGGCTGACCGAGATGTTTGAGGATTTCTTAAGCGGATTAAGTTGGAAAAAACAGGCGGCAACTTCCTCCACTCCGCTTGAAGGTGCAAGCTCACCGCTTTTCTCAGATTTTAGAGAGTTTTTGAGGACAGGAAAAACAAAAGCGCAGCGAGAACAAGAAGAAAACGAAAGAAGGATGGCTTTATATAGTGTGACGATTGGTGGGTACACCTTTATCATTGAGGATGATAAAGTCCGAACCGTCGTTCAGCAAAATGCTGGTATTATAGAGAAAGCATTCATGGAGAATTTAGCAATTGAGAGTCGACATATTACGGGCACTGAGTACTACTCTGTTGATGGGTCTTACGGAGGCATTACATCTAGGGATGTAGACAGGGTAGAGACTAATAATATATTCGTCGGTAACAAAACTTTGAGTGAAATGGGGTTGTTTGATCACGTTGACGATCCTTCTATCGATCCAGACTATAGCGGTTGGGATACAATACGAACAGAATATACCTATACGATAGTTCAAGAGTTAAATATCACCAAGCTTAGAGACTATATTCGTACCCTCACTCCCGAAAACGCCGCGCAGAAAATAGAGGAATTGAAAATGCAGCAAGGTATATCCAGCCCGATAAGCGATGAGGAATTAAGACAGAAACTTGAAAGTGATTATTCGCAAGAATTAGTAGAATTTTTACTTAGTTTGGACGAAAATGTTACAAAAATTGTTGCTGAAAATTGGAACGTTATAAAAAGAAATCATAAAGAGGCCATTGAAGAAACAACAGCAGAGTGGGAAGCGTGGAGTAATGAAGTGTCTATGAATTGGCCATCTTATATGGATGGTTGTGACTATATGCAAATAGCCGCAGCTCAGAGCTCAGACGCCTGGATTCCAATCGCCAGTGACTATGATTGGAAAGCTCAACCTATGCCCGTGGAGCCCGAAAAATATGTTACCAGATATGTTTTGAGTGAACAGTGGAAAACTTTTATTCGTTCCATTACCCCCGAAAACGCCGCAGCAAAGATAGAGGAGTTGAAGAGGCTGCAAGGCGCAAGCTCGCCGATTGAAAAAGCCACAGGCTACAGGCTGCAGGCTATAAGCCAGAATTCTTCCAGTCCGCTTTTCTCAGATTTCGCTGAAGAGAAAGACAAAGCTTTTATTGAAAGAATCAAACAGGAATTAAAGGGATTACTGCAGGGATTCCTGCCGGGCGAAGCTATAGCCAGACTTGAACAACGGATTCAGGAAGTTTCAGGTAAGATTTCAGAATTAGAGCATCAATGGGAATTGATTGACACTAGAGAGATTCAAGGCGAATACGTTCCGCATTATGATGATTACAAGAAAGTGACATATGAAACTTATACTAACAGAGTAACCGGAGAAACCGTTACGATAGAACAAGGCGCGGAAGAATTAACGGTTGAAATCGCTGACTTGAAAAAAGAAAAGCAAATTCTAGAAAAGGTAAGAGCAGGGCTTCTTGAAGCCTTTGGCCAGGATAGTGAAAGATCGGCTAGCCCGATAAGTGAAGCAGATGCGCGGGCGAGAATCGAAGAAAAATTAGCCGCGCAAGGATTAAGCGATAAAGCATATTTAACCAATGATTCACATATTCAGGAAGCATTGCGCATAATGCAAGAAGGCTATGATTTTACTACACGTTATGAACCAGAAAGAAGCCATATTGACGATGGGGGATATGAATATATAAGGAATTGGCTTGACTATCTTGGGCGTATTGGAGATATTTCCCAGACAGTTGAACCAGAGCCAGAAGGACATGAAGTCATTGATTCCCACGAACGCATCGAAATAATCAAAACCACGCCGCTTGAAGGCGCGAGTTCGCCTGACAGTCAAGACCAAAGGCCAAATGACGTGATACGTGTTACGTGGGAAGCGAGACGTGGGATGAGAGACGCTTTAATAGTGGGTAGCAGCGCAGTGGTGGATAGGGAGTTATTGTTAGCTGGAATGACAAACAGCCTTACCTATATATATAGGGAGCCGGCAGTTGATAACCATAGCCCGAGAGCGCCGCCGGTAGTTTCCAGTCCGGCTACCATAGAAGTGAGCTACGGCATAACCGGTGGGACAGGTGCAGTGGGCACACAGCTTATACGTTATCTTTTAAGTCAACCCAGCACAAAATCAATTTATGCGCTTACGCGTAAAACAGACGAGTCTTCATTACGTAAATTAGCAGCCAGCCATCCGAAAATTCATATTATCCAAGGTGACCTCAAAGATGTTGTTTCGCTTAAACAGTTAGTAGCTGTCAGCGATGTGGTATTTCATCTTGGCGGTTGGAGCGGATTGGGACAAGTTAGTGAAGTTGATGCACTTTCGGTAAATAGTTTTGCTACAGCAATTCTTACTGAATTTGCTCGCGCAACAAATACACGTATTGTCTTTGCTTCCACCGTGCATTTCTATCAGTTAGGTAAGATTAAAGAAGGATTAGTACGTGAATCAGATTTACAATTGCCGCAAGATTTAACCACTCTACTCGACCGACATTATCAAATAATCAAGCAGATATTACTTCCTGATTCATCACTTAGCGATATAGCTGAGAGGTATCGCTCTGCGCTTGAGCCTTTTCCGCCAAGTCTTTCTAAGGGGGCAATGCTATATTCTTTATCGAAGCTTTTAGGGGAAAAGTTTGTGATGGATTATAGGAGTGGCTTGATTTTACGTTTCAGTAACGTCTATGGGCCAGGAGACGAAACTGAACGCGCAGTGCCGGCCTTTATGAAGAAAATGGTTAGCGCCCAGCCAGGCGAAATAATAACTTTTATCCCCGGTAGGCAAAACTCATTTATCTATGTAGGAGATTTGGTAAGGATGCTGGCAACAGCAGCTATTATACCTATCAGCGAAGAAAACAAAGTGTTATTTGCAACCAACCCAGTTTCCGTAACCCAGGAAGAACTTTTCTTAAGTATAAAAGCAATAACCGATTCGCAGGCAAATATCTCAGCGATGAGCATTGAGAGAATGGCAGAATTAAAATTAGCGGTGCCGCCGGCAATTAGGTTTGATACAACTTTAATGGAACAATGGTTAGGCTTGAAAGTCGCGCAGCTTACTCCGTTAGTAAGAGGTTTAGACAATACTAAAAATTGGCTGCTTAATAAAAGCGTTCAGGATAAGTGGGCCATAGAGGTAGATGGAGCGTCATCTTCGGTTGTTGGTGAAGAAATAGCTGATGCAGAAGGGAAAATTAATGGTTGGTATATTACGGCTGCGCATTTTGGTATTACCCCAGAAAACTTTGCGGTTCAATTTGAGAAAAAAAGAATGGCTAAGGGCGAATTCCTTTCTTGGCGCGAAGATTGGCAGTTACAGGAGCTAATTTTTGTATTAGAGGGAGGATTAGAAGCAACGGTCTTCGGAAAAGTAAATGAAGAAGAAACACCGGTCTTTGAAGGAGTATTAGAAAAATATGATGCCTTTACTACTTTAGGGGTAAAGTGGACTGTTCAAGCCAATCAAGATAGTATCGTTGTTATTATTCGGCAAACCCCCGCAGCAAATCTTAGTATAGACCGTAAGCGTCCTCTTGACCAAACTGATCCAAGACCTCTTAAACCAATCCACCCAGAGTACCACCAGCTTTTTGTGGATGATGACGGATTGGCTGCAATTTATCTAAACGGAAAACTTACGCCGACAGTATTGGGGGTAGGCAGTCATGGCAGCCTTCCTTTAGGTATGGAAGTAAAGCTTGTTATGCAGGAAATAGAAGATAAACACGCAGGCAAGCCGCACGTGCATAATCCTTTAGAGCAGCCTAAGGTAGAAGTGCTTTTTAACCGCGGCGGAGAAATTATCGTCATGCTTTACGAAATAGTTCAGCGCGAAGGAAAAACATATGGCGTAGAGGTTGGCAGAAAAGCATTGCATGAGGGCGACGTGATTATCAGCCTCGCCGGACACAACGCCATATTTACCGGCGAAGGGCTTAATATCATGTTTGCTTCAGTCGGAGGGCCATTCTTGGGCAAGACTAATTTAGAGGAGTCTGCCGGTACATCAAGTCCCAGTCAGCAAAGAGAAATTTCCCCGGAGGCAGAAAAATTAGCAACACTACTTACGTCAGATAGCTACAATTCGGATATGCAAATACGACAAGAAGCAATACGTATATTAAACAAAATAGTTGGCTTACAAGGAGAAGTTTCTGAAGGTACATTGAGAAATACCACTAATGTTTTAAGAACGTTGTTATTGTCGCCTGTTGCAAGAAGTGAAGAGATAGTTAGGAAAAATAATTTGTCATCGGAAGGATTATTAGAAGCTTATAGATTAATAAGTTCCGTTAGCGATTTGCATTATATTTTGATAAATAGAAGCGGATTTAGAGGCGTTGCCGGAGAAGTTGAGTATCAGCTTAAGCATGTAGATTATTTAGAATATATGTTTGGTGAAAGCGAAGTTGTTTATCCCCTTATTGTTGAATTCCATCCCGGAGAATGGTGCCCGTATAGATGCGTGTTCTGTTACACCAACCACGATATAAGATGCCCCTTTAAGTACCAAGACAGAAAATATGGAAGAAAGCCGTTGACTCCCGGAAAAGCGAGAGAATTGGTAAGAGAATTCAAACAAGGCGGAACAGAAGATATATGGGTGTCAGGCGGGCTTGAACCTCTTGCTAGCGAGGTTGCATGGCAGGTATTAGATGAAGCGAATAGATTGGGTATGAACACGAAGCTATATACAGACGGTCAACTCCTAAGAGGAGAAATTGTTAGGACTGCTGTTGAAAGTAAGTGGGTAAGATTTAGCGTTTCCGCAGTAACAGAGCAAATGTTTCAAGCTGTGCATAGGCCAATGAATGAAATATTTACCCTGGCAAGGGTTGAAGAGAATATCAAAGAGTTGGTGGCTAGGAAAAAGTCCTTGGGTTCTAAAGTGGTAATAGGTATTTCTTATTTAGTTATTCCATTTCCAGAGAATTACAAAGATATTATAGGTGCTGCAGATTGGGCTTATAGCTTAGGGGTTGATTTTTTCGCTGTTAGGGTTGATATGGCAGGAATTACAAGGCCTTTTAATAAAGAGGAAACAACTGAAATTTTAAGACAAATAGGAGTTATTAAAGAAAATCAACGTTGCGCCAAATATAGCAATGATCAAATAAACATGAGTTTAGATTTACGAGGAATGAGCGAAAGAGATTTAGTAGGAGAAGACAGATTTTTAACCGGAATGCAACGAGCAAAAACTTGCCAAGTGAGAATGTCAAAAATGGTTATTAATCCTTTTGGGATTGGGTTTTTATGCGACTATATTGAACATCCAGTAAATGCCAAGCCAGAGTTTGAGGTGGGAGATTTTTCACAAGAAGGCGTAGAGGCAGTGTTAAGAAAAAGTAAACAAACACAACATAATCCAGAAATTTGTAACAACTGTGGGATACGTTGCTTAATCCATGAACAGATAGTAAATACAATTTTAGAGAAATTGCGGCAAGATAGAGATTTTGGTGTTTCTTTAGAAGACCAACCTTTCGTTACTTCTTCCAGCCCTAGCGAATCATCTAAAATAGAAGAATTGGAGCTAAAGAAACTAGAGTTAGAAAAGGCTTTATCGCAATATATGTATTTTGATCCGGATACGGCAACTGCAGGTTTTACTGTTCTTTATTATACAGATAGAGGAGGAGCAATAAGCATCGCGCGCGCATTGCAGAAAGTGAAAGAGCAGATTGCTGCGTTAGAGATAGAAACAGGTATAAGCTCGCTGGCGGATTCAAGGATAGAAGTTTTAAAGAAAGAGATTGAATTCTTAGTGTTGAGAGATGTTTTAAGAAGGGCAGATTTGATGTTAATTTTTGGCAACATTGACCCACAGACAGCACAAGCGGCAGCAGAAATCTATAACCAAGGATATGTGCAAGGAACATTTGATAGAGATAGTAATCCTGTGCATGTTGCGATTTCAGGTAAGTGGGGAAGATGGACGGCCGGACGAGCAAACGATAGAGAACCGGATAAGACAGAAGCCCAGATTTTCTATGAAATTATGACTGGCATGCCCTACAACGTTCCTGATAGTGTATTCGTTCTTGAGCATAAAGCTCAGGATACTCTGTCCAATATTATGTTTTTATTGAATGAGCATTTTATACCCAGAGGAATATTGAGAAAAGATTTACTTACACAATCAGGTAGAGAAAGTTGGCTTGTCATTGCTGTCGCGCATCCAATTATCCAACGTCGCACATGGGGAACGCTTGAGTTAGTATTCAAGCAACCGGAGAATTTACAACATTTTGGAAAGATAGAATTTATTAATTATGCTCCATTTGTTCCTGATGTGCAGAATATGAGCGATATGCAAGTAGTTGATTGGGGAGAAAAAGCTTGGGGTGAACTCAAAAGGTTTATTGAATACGTTTCTTTCGGGCTCAACAATCCAGGTAAGGGCGGTTTAGACCTTGGAGTAGCCCGTCCATCTATGGCTTTAGAGCTGCTTAAGGAAGCGTTCGCTGTATCTTTGATACCGCAAGGCCTAACTCTTCTCCAAGCACAAGCAGAAATAGAGAGATTATCAATAATGAATGGGGAAATTAATGAAATGATAAGAGGCGCAAGCTCATCACTTGAAGAAGCTGCAGGCTATAGGCCAGAGGGCCATGGTTTGGCTTCCAATAGCCAAAGCCACAAGCCACAGGCTGCAGGATTGAATTCCTCTAGAATTGAGGAGTTGGAAATTATCGCCGCTCTTGTTGCTTCAGGTCAGATAGTCTGGGATGTGAGGGAAAACAGGCCGATGACCACTGGAGAATTACTCGCTGAAGCAGGAATTATTGATATGCCCTGGAATGAAAGCTTAACCGGCCCAGCGACAACCGAGGAAGCAATCATCTTTGGCTTAAGGAGGAAGGGTCTAGAGCTTGGCACTAACGAAGAGGGTACAGGGAGAACAAGCTCGCCGCTTGAAAATATCACAGGCTACAGGCTGCAGGCTATAAGCCAGAATTCTTCCAGTCCGCTTTTCTCAGATTTCGCTGAAGAGAAAGACAAAGCTTTTATTGAAAGAATCAAACAGGAATTAAAGGGATTACTGCAGGGATTCCTGCCGGGCGAAGCTATAGCCAGACTTGAACAACGGATTCAGGAAGTTTCAGGTAAGATTTCAGAATTAGAGCATCAATGGGAATTGATTGACACTAGAGAGATTCAAGGCGAATACGTTCCGCATTATGATGATTACAAGAAAGTGACATATGAAACTTATACTAACAGAGTAACCGGAGAAACCGTTACGATAGAACAAGGCGCGGAAGAATTAACGGCTGAAATCGCTGACTTGAAAAAAGAAAAGCAAATTCTAGAAAAGGTAAGAACAGGGCTTCTTGAAGCCTTTGGCCAGGATAGTGAAAGATCGGCTAGCCCGATAAGTGAAGCAGATGCGCGGGCGAGAATCGAAGAAAAATTAGCCGCGCAAGGATTAAGCGATAAGGCATATTTAATTAATGATTCTATTATTCAAGATGCCGTAACGGCGGTCAAGACAAAAGGAGATTTTTATATTGTATACACACCAGAACAAACACCTGACGTTACAGATGATTCCGCAAACGAGATATTATCGGGCATCGACGCTTACTTTAGCTATTATCATCCCACGGTAGATCCGGCATTTGCTTTAGCAGGACTTACAGGGCAGTATAAAGAGAGTAATCCGGAAAAATTAGAAATAGTCGCCATTTCAAAAGGCGCGAGCTCACCGATTCAGATTGATTATCGTACCATTACCCAAGATAATTTACCTATTTTCTGGAATAATTTAAAAGTACTTAGCAAGGATGGAGAGTTTGGCAGATATCTTGATGCGGTTTATGTAAAGAGAAGTACATCTCCGCAATTCCATAGTGATATAACTACAGGTAAAGTAGAAGGTGTAGATATTTATATAGGTAAACATGCGTCGGAAGCAGAACTTCAACGCGATGGATGGGCTGTTTCGCGTATTAATATAAGTGCAAGGAGCTTAAAGCCTGGTTTTTATCCCTGGTTACCCAGTCTGCATCGATTAATAAAGGGAGAGACTTTGCGTTATGGGTTTTCCGGAATTGATAGCAATCAGGATTTGCACCATTATTTAAGCGTGCTTAAATTCCTGGAATTTCCAGTTAAGAGGATACGTATAATCAACAATGGAACATTTGACCGCAGGGAAGTCTATAGAAGAGAATTAGCAGGCAGGTTTACAAGTATGCCATATGCTATTATCGGATTAAGTATGGTAATTGACCCGGCTATAAAAATATTGCAGAAAAATGGTTGGGTAATTAAAAAAGAAACCCATGACACAACCCATAGGTATATAGTTTTAGAGAGAGGAAATGTTGCTATTGTTGTAGCGTACATAGATGCAATGGCAGGCGATGCAACCGCAGTGTTTATGGATGAATTATATGCACAGGGAGTGAGAAACTTTGTTTTCTGGGGCACCACCGGTGGATTAAAAGAAGGCCAGCAATATTTCGATTCAATCATACCCACAAGTCTTTATCATATGGATAGCGAAGAAGTATTGAGCGTGCCAACAGACAGAGTGCGTTTCAGTGCAGAACCAAATCAACTGTATGGAGCACTCCTTAATGACTATACTTTATTCTTCCCTGTAACTGCTCACATTGCAGAGCTTAAACATAGATACGATGAGGATATGGATTTTGTAAGTGTTGAAATGGAGTTGTATAGAATAGTGGAGTGGATGCAGAGTCATAGCGATGCAAAATTAGATGCATATTTAAATATTTCCGATAGCGCAAAGCATAATTACGCTTTATTGCCTAAACTTGAAAGAGAAAAAATATTTACAAATGCAATTAATGTACGGACACAAGAAATTATGCTCAGAATGGAAGAGCATGCCGCGAGCTCGCCGTCAATTCGTGAGCAGATTGAGACAAAGCTCGCAATGGGATATGTAGGCCAGTACGCTCACCTTATAACTGCCGCCCATGAGATTGAAGCAGAAAGACTGCTCGAAACAGACGGTGATTTTGGTGTATATGTAGGGGATGGGCGCGCATCTTGGGGTGGAGTGGAGCTTGGTAGTCCCAGTATCGGTATATCTGGTGATGCTGAAGCAACCACTACGTCACTAGAACCTCAATTGTTTATAGTAAAAATTGGCGCTTCCAGCCCGATAAGTGATGAAGAACTGAGGCAGGAACTAGGGAGCAACTATTCATCCGAGATAGCAGCTTTATTGCAAAGCACGGATGGTATTGTAGCAAGAGCTGTTATTGAGAATATTGATATTTTGCAACGACATTTTACAGAGTTAGGGCTTCGGTGGCAGCCAGTGTATGACGGTGTATATAACTTAGCATACACAGAAGGGAGTACATTTGATGCGGCTCAATTTTCTGCCTTTATTTCTTCCCTCACCCCCGAAAACGCCGCACAAAAGATAGAGGAGTTGAGACAGCAAGCCACAAGCTCACCCGTGTCTTATTTGGTTGCCGGGGCTCCCTCGGTGATTCGCCTCCCCGATGATGGAACCCAGGCAACTTTTATAATAGGTCACAATCCACAGAGCACGAGCTCTTCGCCTTTATTCTCTATGCCGCACCTTAAGGTTCTTGCGCGATATTTTGATAGATATAATGAAGCAGATGATTTGGATATGATTTTATACACAATGAAGATTCTAAGGGATGTAGAATCTGTTTCTCTTGAGCCGGTAAAAGTTGCCGAAGCAATGCTAAGCTATATTGAAGAAATATTAGCACAATCTCGCCCAAGCCTTATAGCTTGGGGCATTGCAAAAGCTCTGGGTAAAGTTGATGCCGCAGTAATCCCTTTAATAACGGCGCGTTTCAATGAAGTGATTACTACGGGTGATGAAGCATTTGCAAGGTTTATCGCGGTAAGTTTAGGGGAATTCGGCCCTCTAGCCCAAGGTTCAACTGACGATTTGATAGATGGTTTAAGTAGGGCAAAAGAAAGAATGCTACAGCGTGAAATAATAAGTGCGTTAGCTAAAATTGATAGAGAGGCAGGCGCGAAGAGAAATGATTATGCCTTGCAGCAAGAGATCGTAGAAGCCAGAGAATTTGCAAAACACAGCGGAAACCTATGGGATTATACCTCTGAACAGTCAGAGTTGGTAACCTGCGCGAGGTCTTCACGATTAGATGTTATTGCGCGTGTTGTGTTGCGCCGTATGCCCGCAACTATGACTAGCGATGATATCGATGCGTTGCGGGCTAAATTATTAAGCGACGTTCATAATTTTGACCAACCCATTGAGCCTAATTCTTTAACTAAGCTTCGTTCAGCGCTTACGGAACGCCACAATGTTGATGCTTTAACGCAGAGGATAATATTAGAATTACAAAGATGCCCTATTAATTTATATGATTTAGGTTTAAGCCTGCGCGGCACACTCCAAGATGTATTTGGAGAAATGAAAAAACAATTTAAACGGGTACGATATGAAAATATTGCTCGTGCGGCTATCGCCGACTTAGCGCTTACGCACGGCATAGAACGGACAGATATGCTTTCAGCAACAGAAGCCTTATTTTTACATTATGCGGAAAGACGCCGGGTCAACGAAGGTGACCGCACAGTATATTTTATACGCGATGCATTGACAAAGTTAGGGGTGAGCCGTAAGGCTGAATGGATTAAGGCTCTTATACAGATGCGTCGGTTCATTCTCATTCCTGACACCGAGAGAAAAGGGTATTTTGCATATTACTGGTATGAAGAAGCAGGCGCAAGCTCATCACTTGAAGAAGCTGTAAGCTACAAGCCACAGGCTGCAGGATTGAATTCCTCTAGAATTGAGGAGTTGAAAATTATCGCCGCTCTTGTTGCTTCAGGCCAGATAGTCTGGGATGTGAGGGAGAACAGGCCGATGACCACTGGAGAATTACTCGCTGAAGCAGGAATTATTGATATGCCCTGGAATGAAAGCTTAACCGGCCCAGCGACAACCGAGGAAGCAATCATCTTTGGCTTAAGGAGGAAAGGTCTAGAGCTTGGCACTAACGAAGAGGGTACAGGGAGAACAAGCTCACCGGCACTGCTTTCACATAAGCAGGCCAATACAAGCTTTATCTGTGTGAATTGCGCAAAAGAAGTTCTACCGCTTGATGGAGGTTATAGAAATCATTGCCCCAATTGTTTATGTTCCTTGCATCTTGACAAAGAATTTCCGGGAGACCGCGCCTCAGATTGTAAAGGCGTGCTGATACCTAAAGCCATAGAATTGGATGCTCGAAAGGGCTGGATGATAATTTATGTTTGTGACACCTGTGGTGCCCAACGCCGGAACAAAGCAGCAAAAGATGATAATTGGGATGTACTTTTAAAGTTATCTAACCCAATCGGAGCAAAGGAGAACGCGGCGAGCCCCTTGATGGGTAACGCTGCAAGCTACAGGCTGCAAGCTACAAGCCTAATGATAAGCTCACCGCTAGAGTGTACTTCTTATGTAAAACCCATTAAGGAAGCTAAAGATAAAATAAATGGAAACGTTCCTCTTTCTGCTGCCCTGCCGGCCTCCAGCAAATTATTTAGATTTCTTTTGATGGCTTCTTTGTTGATAACAGGCTGTGCCGGCAAGGAAACGCCGCTTGCAGAAAAAGAGGCATCAAGAGCTACCGTTACCTCAGTAGGTGAAAAATCCGACATTGAAGAAATTATGTCTATGCCGGGAGTTGTTCGTTCCTCGGCTTTTGAAAGTATTATCGCCACAGCCTTAAAAGAAGGGGCGACAAAGAAATCTATAAAAGAAGATCTGAATAGCTTCCTGATAGACGGAAGGTATGTGCAGAAATATTGGGATGGGACAAGAGCAATATTGAGGTTTAAAGGCGCCTTAAGATACGTTGAACCCCAGGGTGAGACAAAAGAAATGGTAGAGCCATGGTATGATGCCGCGGTTTCTAAAGTAACAGAGGAAATCAAAAAATACGGCAGAAGCCTTAATAAACCAGAATTGATGATGTTTTATATTCAATTTGATGATGGTAACATGGAGGAACCGCTTGGGTTTTATGAGGCTTTTCATAACCGCATTTGTTTGGTTAATGGACACATTAGCTTTTTCAAAACAAGAAACCCGGCCCAAATTTTGACTCACGAGCTGCTCCACGCCAATAGTTTCTATTCTCCGTCCAGCTTTTTTGCGGAAGGAATGACAGAGTTAATAGCGTGGGAACTCTCTGGAGTAGCGCCTGATAGGCTCAGAGCCGAGCGAGGCTACAGCTACGCAGATAACGTTGATTTTATCTGCAGGCTAATTTCACTAAATCCGAAGATAGAGGAGGCTTTAAAGAAAGTATATTTCTCTGGAGATAGTTCAGAAATAGAGAAATTAATCGGTGTAGATAATTGGAGAGAAATTTGTAGATTGACTATTAATATGGGGAAAGTCATACGTTTAGAAAACGGCACCATTTCAGAATACGAAAAGTTCTTAGAGGAATTAAACAGTCTTCCCGATAGGATGTTAGATCTAAAACATAATAAGGCCCGGCCTTCTGCTATCTCCGGACACGGCCTTGCTGTTGACAGGGAAAGAGCAAGCTCACCAGCCACTCCAAGTGACCAGCGCACCAGAGTACCAGTAACCAGTAAAAATGACCATTCTCGAACACTAAATGCTAACTGCTATCCGCTAGACGCTAATATGGTTAGCAGCGCAGTGGTGGATAGGGAGTCATTGTTAGCTGGAATGACAAAAAGAATCGCAGACGCAATAGGGAGGCTGATAAATACACCAGAAGTATTATCTAGGCACAACGGACGTGGGCCGTCAGCAGGGAACAAGACAGCCGTATCCAGTCCTTCTTCGGCAGTAACGCAAAGAAAGTCGTCTCCCGACATATTTAATTTAACGAGGTTAGAGGGTGAAGCGGTTGGGGAACCCCACAGTTACACGATCCGCGTAAAAAAGAGCCAAGCAGACGTGAACGTCGTCTTCCCTGATGATTTTCCGTTCTCTGAAGAACCAAGAGGCAATATCAGACAAGGGATAAGAGATTTGAGGGTAAGATACCCGGATTATTTTGATAGCCATATTACGGATACCGACATTGCGGTTGAGTTCAGGGATAATCTTTCCACCTTAGCGCGCCACGAGCAGGGAAGATTATTATTGAGCTGGAGCATCACAAGGCGCGGCCCGCCAGTTGACCGTGAAATCCTGCAGATAAATATTTTTGATGAATTCCAACACCTTATGTTTTTCCGCCGAATGCTGGGATCCGCCGCGTTTAATGAACCCGATATCAATCTTCAACATCAAGTCGTTGTAGAATATATCCGCTCGACGCCGGAGCTACTTCGCGCCACGCTTGATACCGCATACGCTTCCGTGCATTTGGGTAAAAATTTCGGTATTAGTGTCAGTAAAACCCACGAAGACGCACTAGAGAGAGGCATGGGACCGAAACTGACTTCATTACTTCCCATTACCACAGCAGATTATATTTTGTTGCGTAACCACATACGTGAACGCATGCGAGAAGCGGCAGATGATGACACACTTTTCTCTCTTTTTGGCAGGCGTCGATTGCTTGTCCAGCAGGGAGACAGGGCAATGCCTGCGTTTGAAGAATTCATAAACAGAGAGCCGGATGCCGCTAAGCGTAATTTCTATGCTGAATTAGTCAATTTGAGCGAGAAGCTTACTCTTTCCGGTTTCTGGAAAAGAGCCGCCCCGGAACAAGATTTTGATGTTGTCGTATGCCCTCAATTACGGCCGATACGTTTCGCCGGAGATATTTACTTACATCTTACAAGCCGTCAGCGCCAACAGGGTTATCTTGATTTAGGCGACTTGATGGTATTGGCTGAACTTTACCGCTTGTTACCCGATGAAAGCAGAAAAGTTCTTTTAGATATTACTAAAGAGTGCATACGCCATCAGTTCGAACATATTGTCGTAAGTAACGAAAATAACGTTGGAGTTTTTGAAGAAGAACGTTTAGTGAAGCGAGGTAATTTGTTAGGAGTAGGAGAGAAATTACATCGTATGGTTGATTACTTAAGAAAGGCTGAAGTATCATTGTCTGACGCGCCAAACGTACTGCAAGAGATCAACGCGTATATTCACCGGGCATCCTTTGACGCGAATTTGCAAGAATTCCCTACGCATGTCCAGGCTTTTTCTGTGCAAACACACCTGGAGATGGTACGAAAAATTCTTGATATCAGAGATACCACATTAAGCCACCCCCTGGTTATCCGAGCATACGATAGGTCCGCGCGCGCGTCATTAGGTTACGTATTCGCTCAAGGAGATGACCTGACAAAATCCGAAGCGCGGCGCCTCCTGCAACGCTGCCCCGATACACAATATACAGATAATGGAGAGGAGCAGCTCGTCTATCAGGCAATGGTGAGATTGGGCAAGGTAAGTTCTAAGAAGCAGGAAAAATTAAGAACCTTAGACGATGTTGAGCCATTACCTGAGATCCCCGCAATGCCGGTAGAACCCGGACAGACAGTTTCTTTTGTTGTTTCAAATGAGAGGGTTCGCGGGATTAGAAACTATATAGAACATAGACGGGGTGAAATTGAAGCGATATTTACAAGGGCCGGATTAGATATGCACGTTGACGGGTTGCTGCAAATTGTACAAGAATTGCAACAACAAGCGAAATCAGCCAATAACCTCGTTACCGTAGAATACACTCAATTACAGGCGTTAGGTATCGCGTTACTACCGATGTTTGCGTACGGAAAGCCAAATAGCTGGTTGAGCAACCGCTGGGCAACCATAGGTACAGAGGAAATTTCCAAAGGTACGGGGATAATCCCTCTTTTTGGCGGCCGCTCTATTAATGAAATCACCGCAACTGCTATCCAGCATCTAAGATCGAAATATGGAGTCGCATGCCCATTTTATATAATGACAAGCCCGTTCACGGAACAGGAAGTCAGGGAGGATTTTTCCGGGAAAGATAAAAATAATTATGGTTTAGACCCCGCGCCTATTTTTTATAGCCAAAATGGCAGGCACCGCCGGTTCAGCGAGCTGGATTATGCGTTCTTAAATACCGGCAGAGAAAAATTAGATTTAAGCCCGGATGGGCATTTTGGTTTTATCCTTTGGCTTTTCTTAAGCGGTTGGTTGTATCGGTTGATAAAGGATCAAAAATTTATCTACGCGGGTTCTAATGTCGGTAATCTCGCCGCGTTGCCCGAGCCCGTATTGATGAGCATGTTTTATTTATCAGGCAGGGCCGCGCTCTGTGAAGTATGTCAGGTTGCCCAGCAGGATGCCGGCAGGATGGGCCTTCTTGTGAATTTTAAGGAAGGCCGGCAAGGCCTTGGCCAACCCCGGCTTCAATTGGTAGACCCTTTTGAGATGAGCCAGGGAGTATCGAATTTAGCGGTTAGTAAAACAGAGAAATACAGGAAATATTTAGGGCTCGGAAATACCAACAATTGGCTATTCTGGCTTCCCGGACTTGCGAACATGTTTGGTGTATCCATGCAGGAATTAGCAGCCTTGGATACGGCACTCGCGGATTTGGAAAAAATAGAGCGTGAACAGCCAGTCGCATCAAACGATACCCTACAGGCTCGTCAAGCCGTAGAGGAACTTACCAGGAAAATGGCAAACAAGATTACCAGCAGAATCCCGCTTCTCATCGATATGAAAGACGGTATCGGCCGGTTAGTAAGAATACTTGGCCAGATTACCACGCTTCTTCCGTCCACGTTTTTTGTAAAAGTGCCGGGAAGAGAAGCGGGAGCGTTGAGCCGTTTTGAAGATTTTAAAGAGAATATCGCAAACATAAAAAGACTTCGTCAAAGATGCCTTGACGCGGGTGACCGGACAGGAGTAACCGCGGCGACTAACAGAGTTGTTGAAATTATGGAAAGCCAGGGAAGGCTTGAGTCGCTATTGGCGGGAAGGACACGCTTTGTAAATCCTTCACGCGAAGCGCCGCGCGGAATTTATTATACAAGCGGTGTCCACCCCACAACAAAGAAAATCCGCCAAAGAGTTGATTGGGAATTAGCGATGATGGCGAAAGAGTTAGGCATGGGTATAGACAAAGGGCATTTACCTCAGATCCTTGCAAGCAATGAGAGATATTTATCCGAGATAGCTAATTTGCTTAGCCTTGGAGTGCCTGATCCTTTTAATTCTAAAATCCGCACCTCTGCCGATGATCCGATAAGAAAGCCCGTTGATAGGGTGTTGAGAATAGGAATTTATCCTATCGCTGGTAGTCCACCTCATTGGATGCACATGATCGGCGGAGCCGCAGCCATGGCTGAACTGGCGCTTGATTGTATAATTTATATCGTACAAGGAGATGACCCGCGTAAACTGGACTTACCGCCCTGGCAGATTCGTCACCCGATGACCATAGAATTAATAAAGATTTATGAACCATTCTTCCATTATTCATCAATAGCTGTGGGGACTAACTTTGATGGCGAAACAAACATCTTCCGTATCCTTCAATTAAACCCGAATCAGCGGGCGATAGTTTACTATATCGTCGGCGGTGATCATTATAATCGCTGGGCACCCAGACAGGGAGAAATCGTAACCGGCGAAGGCGAGCAGCAAAAGAAAACGAAGATCATTGCTCCCGACAATACAATTCTAAGGGGCACGCCGCAGATGATGGAATGGTTGGCCCAGCACAGCGGTTTAGACCCGCAAGTCTATCCTAAGCCGGATACAATCCAGAAGTTAGAGGATAATCTCGCTAACGGTATCTACGATTTCGATAGAAATATGCATAAAGTATCAGTTGTTTTTCTTGAAAGAGAACAGTTAGGGGAAACTATTACGAGTTCATTAGATATCCATTTTGTCCACGGAATGCCTTTTGAAGTATCCGCTACTATTGTGCGTGATTGCTTCACAAAGCGCCGCCCAATGGAAGATGTCGATATTTTACCCTATACCGCTTTTAAATATTGCAAAGAGCATAAGTTATATGGCGCTTCATCGCCGCTTGCGGGAAGCCTTGCGTCTTCGCTGGCAGATAGTAACCAGAGCATAAGCTCTCCAAATCAATTACTTAAATTAAACACGCAGCGCTTGTTTGTTATCGGAGATTTACACACTGACGCCGCGGCGCTTGCGACAATAATGTCCGTCATCCCGCCAGAAAGCATTTTGTCAGGAAGAACGCAAGTCGTCTTTTTAGGAG
>JAQTOI010000012.1 GCA_028713415.1 Candidatus Omnitrophota bacterium | reverse complement strand
CGTGGTATTTACACCGGAGCCATAGGCTATATTGCTCCGCACAAAAAAGCCTGTTTTAATGTGGCCATAAGGACAATTCATTTAAAAAAATCCCGCGCGCAGCTTGGCACCGGCGGAGGAATCGTATATTACTCAAGCACAGAACAGGAGTATGACGAAGCGCTTCTTAAATCCAAGTTTCTCACGGTAAAATTACCTGCTTTTAAACTCATAGAGAGTATTCTCTGGGATAAAAAATATTTTTTCCTAAAAGAGCACTTAAGGAGGCTTAAAAATTCAGCCGATTATTTCTGCATCCCTTTTAAGGTAAGAGCCCTTTCGGATAAACTAGATTTATTCCGGAAAGAATTAACTGCCGCCAGGTGCAAGGTGAGAGCTTCACTTAGCCTAGAAGGCGCGATACACATAGAAAAAGAATTGCTCAAAATGACTCAATTTCCGGTAAAACTCAAGGTAAGTGCCGCTCGCGTGGACCCGGGCGATATTTTTCTCTATCATAAAACCACGCGCCGCACTTTATACGATCAGGAGCACTCCGCTGCATTAAAAGAAGGTTTTTTTGAGGTTGTCTTTTTAAATGCTAAAGGGGAGCTGACTGAAGGCTCTTTTACCAATATATTTGTGCAAAGGGACGGAAAATTGTATACACCTGCATTAAAATGCGGGCTCTTGAGCGGTGTTTTGAGAAGCAGGCTATTAAGCCGTCGCGCCGCAGAGGAAAGAGTGCTGCATCTAGAAGATCTGGCGAAAGCGCAAAAGTTATATGTGGGTAATTCCGTAAGGGGGCTTCTGCCTGCGCAGATTTTCCTTGCCGATTCGTAAATTAAAAGTAAAATCAAAGTCAATGAAACGATTAGAAGCAAAAGTAGAGTTTGTGGATAAAATAAAATCCGATGTTTTTCTGCTGATGTTTAAATCCGGGTATATCGCGAAAAGCGCAAAAGCGGGGCAATTCCTTCAACTGAAAGTTGACAAAAGAGCAACCATTTTGCGCCGGCCTTTAAGTATTCATAAGATAAACGGCTCAAGCGTTTATATACTTTTTCGCACGCGCGGCAGAGGCACACTACTGCTTTCACGATATAGGGCGGGCGATGCTCTGGATATTATCGGCCCATTGGGCAAAGGTTTCACCGCCCCATCCGCCTTTGGCGAGACCTCGCCGCTTCGCGGCGGGCATCCCACGTCTTGCGTCCCACGTATTCTGGTGGCAGGAGGTCTTGGTGTGGCGCCTCTGCTTTTTCTGGCGCAAAAGATAAGACATACAGAAGACAGAAGACAGAGGACAGAGGACAGAAAAGAAAAACACATTGTGCTGTTGGGGGCAAAGAGTAAAAAAGAAGTATTGGCAGAAAGCGAATTTAAGAAATTAGGATTTAAAACGCTTGTTGCTACAGATGACGGCTCCCGTGGTTTTAAAGGGACAGTCACGGAGTTATTGAAGAAACAGCTATCAGCTATCAGCCGTCAGCCGTCAGCTTCCATTTACGCCTGTGGGCCAAAAGAGATGTTTTCGGAAATAAAGAAGATTATAGAGCCATATCCGCAAGTTAGTTGCCAGGTTTCTTTTGAACAATTTATGGGTTGCGGGCTGGGCGTCTGCTGCGGTTGTGCCATAGAAACGACTGGCGGCTATAAAAAAGTTTGCAAGGATGGCCCGGTATTTGATCTACAGGAAATAAAATAACAAAGTCATAGAAGCGGAACAAATTCTAATAATAGGAGGGTTTAAATATGGAGCCTTTTATATCTATCATTGTACCGGTTCGCAACATGGAGCGTACTATAGGCAAAACCTTTGAATACCTTATGAACATCGATTACCCGCGCGAGAATCTAGAAATTATTTTCGCTGACGGAGGAAGTAAAGATAAGACCATTACAATTATCAAAGATTATCAAAAAGAGCACACTTTTATAAAGCTCGTGGAGATCAACAAATGCCCTTCTCCGGGTTTTGCGCGTACGCGGGCCCTTGAAGCGGCTAAGGGAGAGTTCGTATTTTTTACCGACGGCGATTGCGCCCCTTGCAAAGACTGGGTATATAAGATGTTAGAGCCGTTTAAGAAAGACCAGAGAGTTGGGGCGGTGGGCGGAGAAATTCTCACGCTTCGCGTTGACCCCAACAACTTGGTTGAGATTTTTTGCGAAGCTTTCGGATTTAACCGTGTTTCCTGGCGCTACGGCTCTCTTGGCGAGGGGTATTACCCGGATCTTTCCGATATGGCGCCGACTCAAGTATGCGGCCATAGAGCATATTTTTTTGTCACCGCAAATGTCGCCTACCGCAAACGCACCATAGAAGATAATCAGAGAAAATTCTGGGATTTGCCAACCGGTGAAGATATTGATTTTGGTATACGCGCACGTAAAGGCGGCTGGAAATTTTATTTTGTGCCGCAAGCCACCGTCGAGCATATGCACAGGGCGGATTTGCCGGCCTTGCTTAAAGTCTGGAAATCTTACGGCGCGGCACACCCGGTATTAATCAAACACCATGCGAAAAAATACATGGAAATTATTTTCCAGTTTACCGGCCGATACCCCAATCACGCCATTTTGCGCATACCCTCGTTTATTAAGGGGTTTATTTATATCGGAAATTTTCACCTGATGCATCTCTTCGGCGCCGCTTTTCTGACGATGTTTATTTTGCACTGGGCGTTTCCCGCTTCCATGATTTTTAAGATATTAACCTGGATATTCCTTGCGCTGACGGGATTTTTTAAATTCAGATTTTTCAGGACAACTTTTAATATTTCACCTTATAATCAGTGGCTTAGCTTTGCCAAGATGAAATATTTGACTAATCTGTATTTTATCTTGGGCGGCTTGCAGGGCTCACTGAAGAATGGGACGTTTTGTATAGAACCGAGTTTTTAACCAGCTTTCAGTCATCAGCCTTCAGCTCTGGAAATACAAAAATAAAATCTGTGTTTCAGCTGAAAGCTGACAGCTGTAAGCTGATAACTTCACGAGGTGCATATGTGGATCCAATATATCGTATTGGGCTTACTCGCAGGAATTGCCAGCGGGTTATTAGGCATTGGCGGCGGATTAATTTTAATTCCCGCGCTGGTTTATATTTTTGGCCTGACCCAGCACCAGGCCCAGGGCACAACGCTTGCGCTTATGATTCCACCGATAGGGCTTTTGGCCGCGCTTAAGTATTATCAGGCCGGAAATGTCAAGCTGGGTATGGCTCTTTTTATCTGCTTAGGATTTTTCGTAGGAGGATTTCTTGGCGCGACAGTTGTTGAAAAAATACCCGATATTTTGCTAAAAAGAATTTTTGGAGTTATCCTGTTTCTTGCTTCGCTAAAAATGATTTTCGCTAAGTAAGGTAAAGACACCGCTCCCGCAGCATCAATTAGATCTGCAATAATTACCGTTTTCTTAGTTGTTTCGTTTGCGACTGCTTTTAATGCCTCACACGAAGCCCGGCTAAAATCCTTTAAGTTCCTCGACCGCAGCATAATGAGGGAAACCTGCCCAATGCCGCTTAAAGAAAAGATACAAGGAGAGGTAAAAGGCCATATCCTGTTTCAAATGTAGGCGCAGAGAGGCATTATTTTCACTTAATGTACGTATCAATTCCTTTTTTAGGTACTTTATTTGCTTTTGAAGTAGCTTTTTTACCGATGGAAATATATGGATATGCCAGTCCGAAAGTGCTGGCTATGGCAAATCGTATTAAATCTTCCCGGGAAACAGACCAGGCAGAATAGCCCTTATTCGATAATTCCTGGACTTTATGCACGATAGCATCCAATTCCTGAAGCAACGTTTCTTCTAAAGCAATTTCTACCTTTTTAAACATGGCGTTATTTCATACGGACAAACAGTATCGTATCACCTTATATATAAGGTGTCAATATTAAAGTTTTTATGCTAAGTTTTTATTGCAATGGGTAATGATATTAAAATAAATTATTCAAAACGGCTCCGGCAATTGCGTCAAAAATACGGTTATACGCAGCAAAAACTTGCCGACTTAGCCAATGTTGAATACAAGCACATACAACGATTGGAAAGCAAAAAACCCTGCGATGTTAAAATTTCAACTTTAGAGAAAATTGCCAAAGCGTTCGGCATTCCTCTTTCAAAACTCCTGGATTTTTGATTTTTTAATTTTTTCAGGAAGGCACTGTTACATTAAGCCCTTATCTGCGAAGCTGAAGTAAACATTATTACCAATGACGATGTGATCCAATACCGTTACCTGCAAGGCTTCACCGGCTTGCGTTAATTTCCGCGTAAAATTCTTATCTTCGACACTTGGCTGCGGGTTTCCCGAAGGGTGGTTGTGGATGCAAATGATTGAGGCGGCAAAATTCTGCAAGGCTTTCTGAAAAATCTCACGTACGATAGGCAATACCTCATTAACGGTTCCCTCGGTTATCTCTGCAATATCAATAATTCTGTTTTGGGAGTCAAGAAGCAAAATTTTAAATACTTCCCTCGACAAATCTCTCATCCGGGGCATTAAAAACATTGCTGCGTCTTTGGAGGATTTTATCTTTGCCTTGGTCTCTTTTGTTTCTTCTCCAAACCTTCTTCCTATTTCAATTGATGCTTTTATCTGGGCGATTTTAGCAGTCCCCAATCCTTTGAATTCTTTCCAATGAGATATGTCTGCGCAGGACATAGTGCGAAAGGTTTTAAACTTATCCAAAATCTTTCTTGCCAAATCAACTGCGCTACTGCCCTGCACTCCGGTACGTAAGAGTATTGCCAATAACTCAGAATTGCTTAGGTTGTGTTCACCTTTCCTGAATAGTTTCTCTCTCGGCCTATCTTCTTTTGGCCAACAATTTATAGATGCATTGCGTTTTTTAGCGCTCTTCATGCTTGTTCTTATTTTCTTTGCCGCACTCACTTCTGCAACATCCTTTTTACGTCAGAGAGATAGCTATGAATGGATAGTAATGCTTGATATATTGTTTCTGGTTTCCTTTCTCTTGTGCCGCTTTTCCCCGGCAGGATGTTGTTTTTATTATAAAATCGTACGCTTCCGTCTTAGTAAGATTGCAGTTTCCTGCTGAGTTTCCTTTAGGCTGCTCCGGTACCTATTTTTCCGCAAAATAACAAAATAACCTTATTTTTACACATGATAAGTATTCTTTTCTTCTTTTTGCTGCGCGATGTTACCTTCTTTTTAAAGAGACAGATTATAAATTTAATTTTACTCCTTACTGCCTCGTTTGTCTACCCTTAGCTCTTCCTTAAAAAGGCGCAGCCCCATTAAAAACTATTGTAAAATCGGGTTGAATTATCTAGATTATCTAATAAAATAGACTCAATGAACATTGCGATAAAACTAGGCACATTAGAGCTTAAAACCCCGATTGTCTGCGCTTCCGGCACTTTTGGCTATGGCTATGAGCTTAAAGGCCTCGCGGATTTTAAAAGCATCGGAGCAATAATCGCTAAAACCGTGACTTTAGAGCCTAGAGCAGGCAATCCAGAGCCGCGTATATTTGAAACTGAATGCGGAGTGCTTAACTCTGTGGGGCTTGAAAACCCGGGTTTAGAGAGTTTTATTAAAGATAAGCTTCCCTTGATGGATAAGCTAAGTTGCCGCAGAATTGTCAGTATCGGAGGTTTTTCCATTGAGGAATATGAAAGCTGCCTGAAAAAACTCCAAGCCCATAGCAGCATAGATGCTTTTGAGATAAATCTTTCCTGCCCTAACCTGCGGCTTAAGAAAATGGTTTCTCAAGATGCAACCGCAACCCGTCAGGTGGTAGGCGCACTGCGCAAGCTTACGCAAAAACCTTTGTTTATTAAAATTACTCCGGAAGTTACCGACATAACCGAAATCGCTAAAGCGGCGCAAGACGCAGGAGCGGATGCCATATCTCTGGTTAACACTTTCTTTTCAATGAGCATAAACATTGAAACCGGCAAGCCCCATTTAGGAAACATTTACGGCGGATATTCCGGCAGAGCCATTAAGCCTCTTGCGTTGTACCGGGTGTGGTGCGTGGCGCGATGCGTTAAAATCCCTGTTATTGCCGGAGGCGGCATAGAGGACGCATCAGGCGCAATTGAATTCTTTTTGGCGGGAGCGCGAGCGGTGAGCCTGGGGACGATAAACCTGGTATATCCTGATGCGGCGCGAGAGATTCTCAAAGGAATAAAAGGATATCTAAGACGCAAAAAGATAAACGATATTAACGAATTGCATGACACGCTGCCTCAAATGTAGAGAAACAGTAAATGCCAGGAGGTGTAAAGATGTTTTTCAAAGAAATTGCCTCTTCAGTATGCGATTTTAAGTTCTACGCCCAAGTGAAGGATTTCGGCTTAGGCAGAGCCTTTAAATATCTTTTTTTATTTCTTCTGGTAATAACCGTTGCATTAACTGCGCGCTATAGTTATATGGTAAACTACGGGCTTGGCTTGGCGCGCAGCTGGTCAGAAAAAAATCTCCCGGTTATACATGTTGACGACGGCGTGGTGAGCGCGGACGTAAAACAGCCTTATCAAATTGAAGTAGAAGACGGAGTTGTCATAATCGATACTACCGGAGCAATTACCTCTCTGGATGGCTATGATAAAGGGACATTACTGACCAAGCACGAACTCATCTTCAAAAAAAATGCTGCGGAAAGCCGCGTGTATAGCCTTAGAGAAATTAAAAGTTTAACCATAGATAAACAATTTTTAGAAAAAGCAAAAAAGATAATAATTATAGCAGCTATTCCGATAATTCTTATAGGTATGTATCTTTATTTCTGCTTCGCTAGGCTCCTGCAGATATTACTTTTTAGTCTAATAGCCCTTGTAATTGCAGCAATAATGAGGACAAAGCTTACCTATAAACAGGTTTTTAACATAAGCGTATATGCGGCCAGCGCAAGTATGCTCCTGGGTCTTGTAGCAGCCTTGCTGCTGAAGCCAATACCGTATTTTGGCTGGCTGTATAACTGTGTATACGTAATTTATCTGATATTTGCTCTACGGCAATGTAAAACAGAAAATATTCAGGAGGCAGGAGTCTAATGCGGTGGAATAAGTTGATTGTGGCGCTTGATTTAAAGAAAAGATCAGAAATCGATAAAGTTATTAAAGCACTTGCCCCAAAGGGAGTTAAGTTCAAAATCGGTTCCATTGCTTTTACTAAATTCGGCCCGCAGTTGGTAAAAAGGATAATCGAGCGCAAGATAGATGTTTTTTTGGATTTAAAACTTTACGACATACCCAACACCATGAGCCAGACTGCCGGCCTTATAGCAGAAATGGGCTGTTGGGCTTTTACCGTGCATATCAAAGCCGGAAGCGAGGCCCTTTCGGCAGTGCGAGAAGAAGTCAACAGGCAGCCTCATACACGCGGCAAGCCTTTAATTCTGGGAGTTACCGAGTTAACCTCAAAGGCAAGCAATGAAATGCAGGTTTTAGAGTTGGCTGCTTGTGCGCAAGGCTGTCGCTTAGACGGAGTGATTGCCTCAAGCCAGGAAGCAGCCGCGATAAAAGCTAAATTCCCCCGCCTTTTAGTAATCACCCCCGGCATTCGCAGCCCTCAAGACGAGAAAGGGGATCAAAGAAGAGTTACTACCGCAAACACCGCGTTTAACCAGGGCGCCGATTATATTGTAGTGGGCAGGCCGATTGTCGCAAAGCGAGATTATCTTAAGGCAGCGCAGGAAGTTTTAAGCGCTTAACGCTTTATACTTGCCGAGTGTTTCACAATAACTTCTTCTTAAAAAACTTGTATATTTGATGCTCAAATTATCGCAAATAGCCCGTAAATATAGAGTCTTTTGCATATGCGTAGCTCTTTTGACAGCTATTTTATTTTTTATTCAAAGAATATTTGCCGTTGGTTTCCTTATCGGCCTGGCCGCAGGCTTGGCTAACAGCCTTCTACTTAACAAACAATTCGCTATATTTATCAAAGATAAAAAGCTTTACCTTCTGTTTTTAAGCTATATAATAAGGTATTTTTCGCTAGGCCTTATTCTTTATCTGGCAGCCAAAAAGAACGCATTATTGTTTTACGGACTTATCGCGGCTTTTATGCTGGTCCAGTTATTTTTTTTATGGGTACGGTTAGTAAAACCTTACAAAAATGCTTGATTTGCTTGATAAAAACACTATAATTGAGTAACGCGAGGTGCGAATATGTCTGAAGATTTAAAGGGATTAATCGAAAAAATACAGCAGGAAGGTATTAACGCTGCACAAGCGCGCGCTCAAGAGATAGAAGAGGAAGCCCGCAAGTATGCTAAAAAACTAATCGAAGATGCCAGAATAGAAGCCGATAAGATGCTTGAGCAGGCCAAAGAGCAGATAAGCCTGGCGCAAGCAGGTAGCGAGGTTTCCTTAAAGCAGGCCGCCAGAAATACCCTGATAGCTTTACGCCAGCAAATCACCTCTATGCTGCATAATTTGATTACTCTTGAGGTACGCAGGAGCCTCTCTAATGATGAGCTTCTGAAAATTATCGTTAAACTGTTATCAGAGTACCGCGAAAAAGGTACAAATGCACAAATAATTATTTCATTAAATAAAGAAAACCTTGAGGGCCTCCAGCAGAGCTTATTGGCACAACTCAAAGGCGACCTTAAATCCAAAATAATATTAAAAGCTTCGGACGAGGTAAAAGCAGGATTTATTATCAGCTATGACGCTGGCAAATCGGCTTTCAATTTTACCGATGAGGCGCTGGCTGAATATATCAGCGCATACCTCGATCCAAAATTGGATCAAATACTAAAAAATAGCTTAAAGAGCCAGGGAAAATAGGAGGCAGGGAAAGAGTGGCGAGTGCTTACGTATATTTGATTGCAAGCCTCCCGATGCTTCATTTCGGGGCAAAACCTCCGTTTAGCTTCTCTACATTCCTAGAAGTATGCCAGGGTTTGATTTCAAGTGAGGACATGGTGCTTTTAGAGAACTCGCGTAGCCTTGAGCCCCTATACTGCCGAAGCTGCGGCGTAAGAACCTTTAGCCTCTGGCAATCATTCGAAAAGCAGTTGCGCAATGAGCTGGTGAAGCTTCGGGCTCACTATAAGCATATTGATCCGGTACCTTATCTTAAAGCTGGCGGCTTAGACGATATCTCTATTAGCCATATTGCTTTAGCCAGCCGCAAAATACCATCTTTGATGGCTGCCGAGGAATTTCTGGATAAGGAGCGCTGGCAAAAGTTAGAGGATTTAGCCTTCGGGCATTACTTTGATATGGAATATCTCGTAACTTACGCCCAGAAACTTTTGATACTGGAGCGTTGGGAGCGTATTCGCGCAGCGGATAAATCAAGGCTACTGGAAGAAGTATTACAGAAAACTTAAGACACGAATTCTCACAAATTGGGGAACGAATTACCACGAATATAATACAAACGGGCTTAAAAAGATAGTTAAAGAAGATATTGAACAAATATTTATAATCAGTTCGAGATATATTCGCGGAAATTCGTTTCCAAATTCGCGGTAATTAGCGTAAAACTAATATTTAATGAAGCGCACCGGAAAAATTACTAAAATTAACGGCAACATGGTTACGGCAGAATTTGAAAGCTTTGTCATCCAGAACGAAGTTGCATACGTAATTTCAGGCTCAGAGCGCCTAAAGAGCGAAGTCATACGCGTGCGTGCAAAATCAGCCCAGATGCAGGTTTTTGAAAGTACCACAGGCCTGCGGGTAGGCCAGGAAGTTGAGTTTAGCGATTCGCTGCTCTCTGTAGAGCTTGGCCCGGGCTTGCTTGGCCAGATATTTGACGGCTTGGAAAATCCATTACCCAATTTAGCCAAGGAATACGGTTTTTTCTTAAAGCGCGGCGCGTACTTAGAGGCGTTAGCGCAAGATTCTTTATGGGAATTTACGCCTCTGGCAAAGCAGGAAGACAATGTCAGGCCGGGTGAGAAAATCGGTTTTGTCCAGGAAAAGATATTTAAGCATTATATCATGGTGCCTTTTGGTTTTCCTTCCCACCTTAAGGTAAAAAATATCGTAAAAGCCGGCAAGTATGATTTGCGCCAGGTAATCGCGCAACTTGTGGATGCAGACGGTAAGACATACGAATGTTTTCTTAAACAAAGCTGGCCGGTTAAAATACCCATTAAGGCCTATGCCGAAAAAATTAAACCTCAAGAACCTCTGATTACCAAAATGCGCGTTATTGACTCGCTCTTTCCTGTCGCCCGCGGAGGCACATACTGTATTCCAGGACCCTTTGGCGCCGGAAAAACAGTATTACAGCAGTTAACCAGCAGGCACGCAGAAGTTGATGTCGTTATTATAGCCGCCTGCGGAGAGCGCGCAGGCGAAGTAGTAGAAACGCTTAAAACTTTTCCTGAAATTAAAGACGCCCGCGCAAACAGGCCTCTAATTGAGCGCACCATAATTATTTGCAACACAAGCTCCATGCCTGTTGCCGCGAGAGAATCCAGCGTATATACCGCAGTGACTATGGCAGAGTATTACCGCCAAATGGGCCTTAACGTTTTGCTCTTGGCTGATTCGACTTCCCGCTGGGCGCAGGCAATGAGAGAAATGTCCGGCCGGCTTGAGGAAATACCCGGAGAAGAGGCGTTCCCGGCGTACCTTGAGTCGCGTATCGCTTCATTTTATGAACGCGCAGGCGTAGTCAGGCTTTACGATGGCTCTGTCGGCTCGATTACTATCGGAGGCACGATTAGCCCTGCCGGAGGAAACTTTGAGGAACCGGTAACGCAAGCGACCTTAAAAGTCGTAGGGGCTTTCCACGGGCTATCGCGCGAACGTTCCGATGCCCGCAGGTATCCGGCGATAGACCCTTTAATCAGCTGGAGCAAATATCCGAGTTTTATTAACGCGGATATCGTGGCTCGCGGCCATGAAATTTTGCGAAAAAGCAATGAAGTCGCGCAAATGATGAAAGTAATCGGAGAAGAGGGGACTTCCTTAACAGATTATGTGGATTACCTTAAGGGAGAATTTTTTGATTCCGTATACCTGCAGCAAAACGCTTTTGACGCAGTTGATGAAGCAACCTCAAAAGAACGCCAGAAGTATGTTTTTGATTTTATCTACCGCCTGCTTAAGGATAAGTTTTCTTTCGCAACCAAAGAAGAAGCCCTGCATTTCTTTCAGTCGCTTAGGCAGCTGTTTCGCGGCTGGAATTCTGCTGAGTTTGAGGGTGAGGAATTTAAGAGGATAGAGAAGGAAATACAAAGCGCGATCAGAGAGAAAATAATATCTGAATGATGTATATAATAAAATCCGAAGCACGAAACCCGAAATTCGTCCTTCGACTTTACTCAGGACGACCCTGAGCTTGTCGAATGGGTCGAAACAATATTGAAATGTTCAAAATCCGAATAACTGAAACAGAAAATACGTTTTGGACATTAGAAAATTTGATATTCGGATTTGTTTCGGATTTCGACATTCGGATTTAGGATTTTTTACGGAGGCATGGATGCATAAAATTTACACCAACATCAGTCAAATCTCCGGCGACGTTATCACCGTAAGCGCGCCTGATGTGGGCTATATGGATATCGCGCAAATTACCGCATCTCGCGGCGCCTCTCTTGCGCAGGTCATCCGTATTGATGGAGAAAAAGTTTACCTTCAGGTTTTCGCCGGCAGCCGCGGCATTTCAACCGGAGATAAGGTGCGTTTCTTAGGGCACGCCATGCGCGTGGCCAGCGGAGATGACCTCCTGGGGCGTATTTTTAATGGAAGCGGAGAGCCACTGGATAAGGGCCCGGTCTTATCCGAAAACATGATTGAGATCGGAGGCCCTTCGGTTAATCCGGTCAAACGCATAATCCCCAATAAAATGATACGTACCGGCATACCGATGATTGACGTTTTTAATTCGCTGGTTGAATCGCAAAAGCTGCCGATTTTTTCTATCGCAGGTGAGCCGTATAATGAGCTGCTTGCGCGCATTGCGACCCAAGCCGAAGTAGATATTATAGTTTTAGGAGGTATGGGCCTAAAGTATGATGATTACCTTTTCTTCAGAGATATTCTAAAAAACCACGGTTCGTTATCGCGCTCAATATTTTTTATTCACACTGCGGCTGACCCGACCGTGGAATGTTTATTGGTTCCGGATTTAAGCCTGGCGGTTGCCGAGCAATTTGCTCTTTCGGGAAAGCGCGTTTTGGTATTGCTTAGCGATATGACAAATTTTGCCGACGCGCTTAAAGAAGTTTCCATAACCATGGAGCGGGTTCCTTCAAACAGGGGTTATCCCGGCGACCTCTATAGCCAGCTTGCCTCCCGCTATGAGAAGGCGGTTGATTTTGATACTGCAGGCTCCATAACAATATTAGCCGTAACCACTATGCCCGGAGATGATGTAACTCACCCGGTTCCGGATAATACCGGTTATATTACTGAGGGCCAATTCTATCTAAAAGGCGGCGTTATTGAGCCCTTCGGGTCATTAAGCCGCTTAAAGCAGCAGGTTAACGGAAAAACCCGCGATGACCACCGCACCATAATGGATACCATGATTGGCCTCTTTGCCAATTACCGCGAGACGCTTGAAAAACAATCCATGGGTTTTCACATGAGCTCCTGGGATAAAAAACTCCTTAATTACGGCCGCCTCTTTGAAGAGGAGATGATGTCGCTAAAGGTAAACATCCCTCTTGAAAAAGCACTGGATTTGGGATGGTCGCTTATGGCAAGCTGCTTCAGTCCAGAGGAAACCGGCATTAAGAAATCAATGATTGAAAAATACTGGAATAAAAGCGCAGAAGACAGATGACGGAGAACAGAAAACAGACGACAGATAACGGACGGAAGAAGACAGAGGACAGAAAAAATTTCAATTCTGACTTCTGGCGTCTGACCTCTGACTTCTGAACTAAAACAATGACTAAAGTCAAACTCACCAAAGGCGAACTAAAAAAGCAGCGTGATTCCTTGCGCCAATACCAGCGCTATTTGCCGACCTTGCAATTAAAGAAGCAGCAGCTGCAGGTTGAAATTCTTCATTTAGCGGCTCTGGCGCAGGAGAAAAAAAATTCTGCCAGCCAAAAGCGTAACGCCATAGAAGTATGGTGTGCCCTGCTTGCCGATGAAGGCATTAGCCTAAAACCCTGGCTATCGGGCCGCAAGGTTCTAACAGGCTTAAAAAATGTTGCCGGTGTGGATATACCGGTTTTTGAAGCCGTAGAATTTATCGAAGCCTTTTACGATTTATTCAGCACCCCATTGTGGGTAGATTCCGGCCTTGAAGCACTAAAGGCACTCATCTTGTTAGAGGAAGAAATTGCAGTGATTGAACAGGCGCAGGCGCTATTAAAAGAAGAATTGCGCATTACCGGCCAGCGTGTCAACCTTTTTGAGAAGGTTAAAATACCCCTTGCGCAAAGTTCGATACACTTAATTAAGATTTACATCGGAGACCAGATGGCAAATGCGGTCGGAAGATGCAAGATTGCCAAAAGAAAAATAGAAGCCTATAGCGATGAGGAACCAGCCGGATGATTGTGCCAATGAAAAAAATAGCGGTTATTGTCTTGGATAGCGACTCTCAAGGAGCAGTAGAGAAGCTGCGTTCTTTGGGGATTTTGCACGTGGAACATCAAAATATCCCTCAAGGAAAAGAGATTAACGCTATCAACGAACAAATTTCTCTGCTGGCTGAAGCCATTAATATTTTATCCTTACCCCAGTTAAAAAAAATTACACCCCCCATAAAGAATGCACCTCCTGCTGACTTAAAATTTGCAGCAAAGCACGTTATTGATTCTTATAAGAGGATTGAGCAGTTAAAAGAATATTCACAGACCATCCTAAGCGGCATTAGCGCCTGGGGCGCCTGGGGCGATTTTGACCCTAAAACCATACATAATCTTTCAAGTAAAGATGTTTTTATTAAGCTGTACCAAATCCCCTCCAAAGAACTAAAAAATTTACCCAGTGATTTATTTATCAAAATAATTTCAGAAAAGGCAGGCATGGCGCGCTGCGCGGTAGTCTCGTTTACGCCGGTTAATATCAGTTTTAAGGAAGAGATTCTTCCTAAGATGAGCCTTACGCAAATGCACAAGCGCCTCAAAGAGGACTCCAGGGTAATCGGCTTGATAAATGAAGAGCTTCGCAAATATTCGTCTTACATAGATAGCTTTATTAAAGTCAGAAAATCACTGCTTGAAGAACTAGAATTCAGCCAGGCATTAAAAGGCATGGGCAAAGAAGGCCAGCTTTCCTACATTCAAGGCTATGTGCCGGCTGATAAGCTTGCCTCACTTGAAAAGACAGCCCGCGCACTTAGCTGGGGATTTTTTTCAAGAGACCCGAGAGAAGACGAGAATGTCCCCACGCTTATACGCAATCCGTCCTGGATGACACTGATTAATCCTGTATTAAAGTTGCTTGAGATTATCCCGGGCTACCGGGAGCTGGATATAAGCCCGCTTTTTTTGATTTTTTTAAGCCTTTTTTTTGGCATGATAATCGGGGATGCCGGTTACGGAGCAGCATATTTTGCTTTAACTTTCTTTCTTCACCGCAAATTAAAAGCGCGCCTCTCTGATATGCGTATTTTTTATCTCCTGTATCTTTTTAGCTCTTGTGCGATTCTCTGGGGCTTTTTGACCGGAACAGTTTTCGGCCAGGAATGGTATCTTAAAGTTGGCGGTAAAGCTTTTTTGCCGGTTTTAAATGATACAAAGTTTTTGCAGGCTTTTTGTTTCTTTTTAGGCGCTTTTCATCTGAGCCTGGGGCATCTCTGGCAAGCAGCACGCAAGAGCCCTTCGCTTGTAGCCCTTTCTGACTTAGGATGGGTTTGCGTTCTTTGGGCTTCCTTTTTCATGGCGAAAACGCTCATCCTTGACGACCCTTTTCCTAATTACGGCAAATGGCTTATCATAGGAGGGCTTACTCTGGTTATATTTTTTTCCAATCCTCAAAAGAATATATTTAAAGCTTTTGCGGCCGGCCTTGGAACAGTGGCCTTAAGCCTTATGAATAACTTTACCGATGTCGTTTCTTATATTCGTCTTTTTGCCATAGGCTTGGCAGGAGTGGCTATTGCCGATACGGTTAATACACTCGCCGCCGGTTTAAGCAGCGAGCAGATCCTTGGCAAAGTGCTTATTGTTTTTATCGGTCACACTATTAATATAATCCTTGGGCCCATGTCGGTCCTGGTGCATGGCATAAGATTAAATGTTTTAGAATTTTCAGGCCATGCAGGTTTATCCTGGAGCGGGACGGCTTATAAACCGCTTAAGACTTAGTTGTTAAACGCGAAATAACGCAAATTTTTTGCGAAAAAACGCGAATGTAAAAACTGAATTCGCGTTAAAGGAGATGATATGGAACATAACCTTCTTGCTCAATTCAAGGATTTAGGTGCAGTTATGGTATTAGGCCTTGCCGCTTTAGGTTCAGGCAGCGGCACCGGAATTGCCGGAATGAGCGCCATAGGAGTCTGGAAGAAGAATTTTAGCCAGAATAAGCCGGCTTCTTTTCTTCTGGTTGCGCTTACTGCCGCGCCCCTAACTCAGACTATCTACGGCTTTATTGTGATGAACAAGATGCTTTCTTTAACCATAGCCGGGCAATATCTCTGGGGAGTGGGCTTGCTTTCCGGTTCTGCCATCGGGCTTTCTGCGTATTGGCAGGGCAAATGCGCCGCAGCTGCCTGTGATGCCATGGGTGAGACCGGCAAGGGCTTTGGTAATTATCTGGTTGTTTTAGGTATGACCGAAACCGTTGCGCTTTTAGTGATGGTTTTTACGATTGTGTTTTTGGGCCGCCTTGCCGGCTAAAACACGAATGTCCACGAATTCCCGCCACACTGATATATTATTTAGGCGGGTCCGCCTTCGGCGGAAGAGACGAATTACCGCGAATAAAGTAAGGTTGACGGCTGCCTTTTAGTGATTTATAGTATATAGAGCTTTTTGAGTAATCGGTAAGGGGTTAGGGTAAGGAAGCCCGTATCGGCTAGCGGTAAAGGTTACGTGTAGAAAATAAAAGACGTTTTACCGTAACCGACTGACGAAACGAGCTACGTAACCGATATACGCAAGACGTATTTTTAGGGCGGTTGGCGCAGCGATAATGAAACTATGATTTTTCAAAGCGCAGCGGCTGAAAAATCATTTAGTTGAATTAATCCCGCCACATTGCCAAAATTATCTAAAAGAAATTTTGGCATATATCATATATGGCGTGGCGGGAGAAGCGCATTTCACACAAGCTATACAGAGACGTGTTTGGTATAACGAAACGATGAGCCGGGCGGTTGGCGCAGCGGAAGCGCACTTGATTTACATTCAAGGGGTCACAGGTTCAAATCCTGTACCGCCCATGTAATACGCATGGGCGTGGGTTCTCCGCCACCTTTATTTAGGCGGATCAGCCTTCGGCTGAAAATCCCTGCCTGCCGGCAGGCAGGCTACACCGCCCATATTAGAAGCTATCAGCCATCAGTTTTCAGCTATCAGCATAAAGATTTAAAAAGCTGACAGCTGACGACTGAAAGCTGAAAGCTCGTAAAATTATGGACTTACAAACCCTTAGACATTCTACTTCGCATATTATGGCTAGCGCTGTAAAGAAGCTGTTTCCTGAGGTAAAACTTGGCATTGGCCCGGCGATAGAGAACGGCTTTTACTATGATTTTGAAATCCCCCAGGGTATTACCGAGCATGATTTAGGCCGCATTGAGCAGCTTATGCGTGAAGAAATAAATAAGGATTTTCGTTTTGAACATGAGGAGTGGGAGTCAAATAAAGCAATAGAGTTTTTTAAGGCTGCCGGAGAAATATATAAGGTTGAGCTAATCAGAGATCTGGCGCAGGAGAAAGTATCGATTTATAAACATAACGGTTTTACTGATCTTTGCCGCGGGCCGCATATTGCCTCAACAGCAGCCGCCAAACACTTTAAGCTTCTTTCGACTTCCGGCGCATACTGGAAGGGTACAGAAGGCAACCCGCAGCTGGTGAGAATTTATGGAACCGTGTTCTTTACCAAAGAGGAATTAGAAGCCTATCTTAAAAATTTAGAAGAGGCAAAAATACGCGATCACAGAAATTTAGGCAGAGAACTTGGGTTGTTTGATATTTACTACAATGAGGCAGGAGCGGGTCTTGTCTTTTATCTACCTAACGGCGCGGTTTTGCGAAAAGTCATTGAAGACTGGGAAGTGCGGGAACATACTCGGCGCGGCTACAAACAGGTGATTACGCCGCATATCATGGATAAGAAGCTGTGGCAGACCTCTGGACACTTGGATTATTATCAGGAGAACATGTACCCGGTAACCAAAGATAACCAGGAATTTGTTTTAAAACCCATGAATTGCCCGGGGCACATCCTTATATATAAGTCTAGCCTGCGTAGCTATCGCGATTTACCTCTGCGTCTTTTTGAACTGGGCACGGTATACCGCTTTGAGAAAAGCGGAGTTTTGCACGGCCTTTTGCGCGTTAGAGGATTTACCCAGGACGATGCTCATATTTTCTGTAGCCAAGAAGCTTTAGAAAGCGAGATAGAAGGGGTGCTTGATTTTGTGAAAGCCGCGATGCATAAGTTTGGCTTTAATGATTTTACCGCAGAACTTAGCACGCGCCCGGAAAAACTTATCGGAGAAAGAGTTGATTGGGACGCGGCGGAAAATATTCTGGAGGGGGTATTAAAGAAGAAAGAATTGCCGTATCGTATTAACGCCGGCGACGGCGCTTTCTACGGGCCCAAAATCGATATTAAATTAAAAGATGCGCTGCTTAGGGAATGGCAGTGCGCCACCGTACAGCTTGATTACGCACTTCCTAAACGATTTGACTTGACCTATCGGGCCTCAAGCGGAGAAGATTTGCGCGTGATTATGATTCACCGCGTAATCTTAGGCAGCCTTGAGCGCTTCGTGGCCACATTAATAGAACATTACGCAGGAAAATTCCCTTTATGGCTTGCGCCGGTTCAGGTCGCTATTATTACAATAGGGCCTGAGGCAAGCGATTACGCCCGCAAAATTAAAGCTGAGTTGGATAGAGAAGATTTTCGCGTAGAAATAGATTTAAGGGATGAAACCATGCAAAAGAAGATACGCGAAAAAGAAAAGCTTAAAATACCCTATATGCTTATCTTAGGCAAAAAAGAAATTGAAACGCAAACTGTATCGGTCAGGCGCCGCGGCATGGAAAATTTAGGGGCGATGGATATTAAAAAATTTGTGGATATTCTGGATAAAGAGTTAGTATTGTGATTCCGGAGATTAGGAGGATGACCCTTCGACTTGTTCCACTCGCTCAGGGTCATCCTGAGCAACGCCGAAGGATGATTACAGAGATTAGGAAAGTAGTCTAAGCTTTTTAATCTGTGTAATCTTTTTATTCCGCCGAAGGCGGACCCGCTGAAATAAAATATTAAAGTGGCGGGAATCACTGTAATCTGTGTTCAAAAAAAGGAGGTATTGACGCGTGAAATATGTAAGAGTGAATGAAAGAATTTTTGCAAAAACCCTTCGTCTCATTGGCCCGGAAGGCGAACAGCTGGGGGTTTTCCCCAGAGACTTGGCGCTTAAAAAAGCGCAGGAATATGAACTGGATTTAGTTGAAGTTGCTCCCCAGGCTCAGCCCCCGGTGTGCCGCATAACTGATTTTTCAAAATACCGCTATGAACAGGAAAAAAGAGAGCGTGAAGCCAGGAAGCATCAAAAACAAGCACAGCTTAAAGAAATCAGGATAAGCCCTCGTATAGGCATGCATGATTACGAGGTAAAACTGAAACATATAAAAGAATTTCTGGAAAAAGGGCATAAAGTCAGGGTCAGGATGTATTTTGCCGGAAGAGAAATGGCCCACCGTGATATAGGTAACCGTTTGATCGGAAAACTTATACAAGATGTGGATAAAATAGGAAGGGTTGATAGAGAAGCTCATATGTTGGGGAAAGCCCTGATATTGGTGCTCGGCCCGAAGTAATTGGACACAGATTACACAGATTAGGAGAACGATTACGGAGATTACAAGAAACAGCACATAAAAGATATGGTTATTTAATCTCTGGAATCTTTTTCAAATCTCTGTAATCAATTTTACAAGGAGTTAAAAATGCCAAAACTAAAGACAAAAAAAGCTTTCGCCAAACGCTTAAGGGTCACTAAAAAAAGAAAGATATTGCGTTCAAAAGAGGGCAGGAGGCACCTTTTGAGTTTGAAAACTTCAAGCCGCAAACGCAAACTAGGCAGGAAAACTCTCATTTCACGGGCAGATAGCCGGCAGGTGAGAGCAGCCATGCCCTACGCTTTTTGAAGATACGCGAATTACCGCGGATTTGGAACGAATTTCCGCGAATATATTCGCTAAAATAAGCGGTGCCGGATAACCGCTTCTATAAATTAATATTTGCAAATGGCGGTAATTGCTTTATCATTATTTATGTTGGTATTTATAGCATTGCCATTATAAATTTATTTGCGTAAATTAGCGTTTTAAAGGAGGAGAGCAATGAGAGTTACACATGGGGTTGCTTCAAAGAGAAGGCACAAGAAAGTTTTAAAAAGAGCAAAAGGTTATTGGGGTAAGCGTTCTAAGATTTATCGCCGCGCCATAGAAACAGTGCGTAGGGCCTTGGTTTACGGTTACCGCGACAGGCGCGCGAGACGCCGGGAGTTCCGTTCCCTCTGGATTACTCGCCTTAACGCCGCAGCAAGAGAACGGGGCCTGTCTTACAGAGAGCTTATCCACGGTTTAAAAGTTAAGAATATAAATCTTTCCAGGGATATCCTGGCTAAGATTGCCGCGGAATACCCGGAAGCTTTTGATAAGATTGTGGAAGTGGTAAAGAACAAGAACTAATAAATGCCGCAGGCTACAAGACACATGCTACAAGATTAAAGCTTTTTTATCCTGAAGCCTGAAGCTTGCAGCCTGCAGCTCAAACTTGAATATTATGCACGTAATTATCGTAGGTTGCGGACGTGTAGGTTCTGAACTTGCCAAGATTCTGTCAAGCGAAGGGCATAATGTTGTCGTAATCGACAAGGATGCACGCAGTTTCGAACGCTTAGGCAGGACCTTCAACGGCATTACCATGGTGGGCAACGGTTTTGACTGGGAGCTCCTGAAAAATGCCGGCATTGAAAAAGCTGACGGGCTATGTGCGGTAACTAACGGCGATAACACTAATTTGGTCTCCGCCCAGGTGGCCAAACGCATATTTAATGTTTCCAAGGTTATCGCCAGAGTCTATGACCCCAGCCGCGCTAATATTTACCGGGCGCTGGGCCTTGATATAATCAGCGGCACTATCCTTGTCGCTTCCATGATAAGAGATAAAATCGTGGAGTCTAAACTTTCCAGTTATTTGATTGAAAGCGGAGAGCTGGGCGTTCTTGAGATAGAGGTAGAGAAAGATTTACAAGGAAAATCCATAAGCCAGATTAATATGCCGGGTGAGCTTATTGTGGTAACGGTGCGCAGGAAAAAAGAGGTCATTATTCCGGAGCCAACCGTAAAAGCCGAGCTGGGCGATATTCTAATGGCTGTAGTAAAAACTGCAAGCCTTACCAAAATTAAAAAAGTATTTAAGTTATAGAAACACAGATGACAGAAAACAGACGACAGACGACAGAAGATTCTTTATCTGACTTCTGACATCTGACTTCTGAAAAAAGGTATATCATGTATATCGTGATTGTCGGAGGAAGTAAGGTTGGTCATTTCTTGGCAGAGCATCTTATCAAAGATAAGCATACGGTTATCCTCATTGAAAAAAATAAAAATACCTGCGAGGAAATTGCCAAAGAATTAGATATTACCGTAGTTAACGGAGACGGCTGCGACCCGCATTACCTCGAAGAAGCCGGCATTTCCCGGGCAGAGGTAGTGGCTGCGGTTACAGGGGACGATGAAGATAATTTGGTTATCTGCCAATTAGCTAAAGAAAAGTTTCATGTGGCCAGAACCGTGGCACGGGTCAATGACCCGAAAAACGAACATATATTTTCTGAACTGGGCGTGGATGTGCCTATTGACGCCACGGCGATTATCGCCAAAATAATCGAAGAAGAAGTCTCGTTTTCCGATTTTGTGAACCTTTTAAGTTTTAACCGAGGTAAATTAGCCATTGTGCGTGTCGACCTTCCGGAACAATCCCCGATTATAAATAAGGTGCTCAAGGACATAACATTGCCTTCCGATTCTGTGCTTGTGTCTATTGTGCGGGGAGACGAAATTATCGTCCCTAAAGGAGACACAGTCCTGCAAGCCAGCGACGATATCATTGCCCTCACTCTTATCGAGAATAAACAGGTATTATTACAGTTTCTTTTAGGAAAGATTTAGATTTTTATATCGTCTTAGATTTTTGAAAATATAGCATTATTTACACCGCAAAACACAAATTTTTTATAATACGGTAAATGGTCGCGTAACTAGAAACGGTAAACGTTGAAAGTTTATCGTTTTTACGAAAGACGGTAACCGCTCTACGATTCGAGCTACGTCCTTCGATTTCACTCAGGACTTAGCCCTGAGCGTAGCCGAATGGGCGCAACCCTTCAACATTCAACGGATTCTACTTTTGCGCCTTTGCGCATATTTTGCGGTTTAGCGGTATAAGTTTCATTATGGAAAAAGAGATTATAGCCTTAGAAGAGGAATTTAAGCAAGATAGCCATTCCGCCATCACCCAGCAGGATTTAGAGGCGTTGCGGATAAAATATCTGGGCAGAAAATCGGCATTAGCTTCTTTATTTACGAGGCTACCCACCTTAAGCAAAGAAGAAAAAATCACCTTTGGCAGGCGCCTGAATGTCCTCAAAAACCAGATTACCGCCGCTCTGGAGGAAAAAACAAAAGGAGCGCGTGGCAGCGAAGCGCCTGTTGATTTGACATTTCCTTCCTCAGATATTCAACGAGGTTCATTGCACGTTTTAACCCAGGTAAGCTTAGAGCTTTGCACTATTTTTGAAAAGCTCGGATTTTGCGTTACCGAAGGCACAGAGATAGAGGATGAGTGGCATAATTTTACCGCCCTGAATATTCCACTGGAACACCCTTCCCGTGACGCATTTGATACCTTCTATCTTGATATTCCGGAAGGATCCGAAAACTGCGGCAAATTCCTTCTGCGCAGCCATACATCACCATCACAAATAAGAATTATGCACGACAGTAAACCGCCGCTGGCGGTTATTTCCCCGGGAAGAGTGTATCGCCCCGATCAGGTCGATGCTTCTCACTCTTTTATGTTCCACCAGATAGAGGGTTTTGCCGTAGATACCGGGATTACTTTCGCGCACCTAAAAGGAGTGCTTCTGCATTTCGCCCGCGAATTTTTTTCAAGCGACGTAAACTTGCGCTTTAGGCCGCATTTTTTTCCTTTTACGGAGCCAAGCGCAGAAGTGGATATATCGTGTTTTGCCTGTTCAGGCAAAAGACCACAGACCACAGACCAAAGACCAAAACAAGAATCACAGAAATGCAGCGTTTGCAAAGGCAAAGGCTGGCTTGAAATTTTAGGCTGCGGCATGATTCATCCTAATGTGTTAACTGCTTGCGGGATTTCTGCCAAAAAATATAAAGGTTTTGCCTTCGGCATGGGCGTTGAGAGGCCGGCAATGCTTAAATACGGCATAAACGATATCAGGTTATTTTTTGAGAATGATATTAGGTTTTTGGAACAATTTTGAAACGCAGATGATCGCTGATAAGGAAAACCTGAATAGAAAAATTAAGGAATCAACGCAGATTCCCGCAGATAAAAAATATCTGCGATCATCCATTTCCAAATCTGCGCTAATCTGTGTGCGAGCAAAGCGAGTATGAGATTTAGTCTAAATTTTATCAACGAATTCATTAAAGTGGAGATGCCTGCGGAGAAGCTGGCCTCAAGCTTAACCATGGCCGGCATGGAGGTTGAGCACTTTGAGAAAATAGGCAGCGACTGGGTATTTGACATAGAGGTTACTTCTAACCGGTATGATTGGCTTTCCATGATAGGCATAGCGCGGGAGATAGCCGCCTGCATGCATAAGCGCTTTATTATTAAATACCCTCAAATAATAAAAAAACCGCTTATCAAGGAGCGTGCAATATTTATTGAAAACTCAAAAGACTGCCCTCTTTATATCGCCCGTTCTATTCGTAATGTGAACGTCAAAGAGCCCCCGGATATTATACGCGAAAGAATAGTTAATTGCGGCGTCAACACAATTAATAATATTGTGGATATTACTAATTATTGCATGCTCACCTGGGGTAATCCGCTCCATGCTTTTGATGAGGATAAGCTCGAGGGAAATATTTATGTGCGCCGCGCAAAGAATGGCGAGAGATTTATCGGCATTGACGATAAAGAAAGGGTATTATCTTGCGGCAACCTGGTTATCGCGGACGAAAAAAAGGTTATTGCTTTAGCCGGAGTGATGGGGGCAAAAAATACCGAGGTAAGCAGACAAACCAAAAACATTTTCCTTGAGGCAGCCATTTTTTCTCCGGTAACTATCCGCAGATCACGGCGCCTCGCCTGCCTCGATACCGATTCTTCCTATCGTTTCGAACGGAAGGTTTTTGGCGATTATTTAGAATGTGCCTCTATGGCCGCAAGTAACTTAATAGAAAAAATTGCTCAAGGCACACTTGCCGGCTACAGGGAAGCCGGGAAAAAGACAGCGCATACGCAGAAGAAATTAACCATAAGCCTTTCGTCGCTCCAAAATTATTTAGGAGACACCTTTCCCAAAAACAAAGTAACCCGGATACTTACCAGCCTTGATTTTAAAGTTAAAACCATTGGCGTCGATATTTTAAAAGTTACAGTTCCCGCTTTTCGCTTAGATATCGAAAGAGAAGTCGATATCTATGAGGAATTTATCCGTATTTATGGTTATGATAATATAACCGCAAAGTTACCCTTCCTTCTGGAACAAAAACCAAAGATAAGCAATTACCATTTTAAAAATGAATTAAAATATTTTCTTACCACACTGGGATTAAAAGAAATTATCACTTACAGTATTTGCGCAGACAAAGAATTAGAAAAAGCCGGTTTCTCCAAACCAGTGAAACTCACCAATCCTTTGCGCCTTCAGGAAAACGCACTGCGCCCAAGCCTGCTTTTAGGGATGATGGCGTGCGTCCGCTACAATATTAACCGCGCTCAAGAGAATATACGGTTTTTTGAACTTGCCAATGTTTATCAACACAAAGATGGAAGTTTTTGCGAAGACGCAACGCTTAGCCTGGGCGTAAGTTTATCTCGTGACAGCTTTTCATACCTAAAGGGAGTAGTCGAGGAGCTGCTTAAATATTTAAATATTTCTTCTTGGACTCTTCAGGAAAAAAGCGCGCCAAATTTTACCAGCGCATTAAGTATAGTTGCCGGTAATCAGCCTGTGGGTTCTTTGGGAAAGTTGGATGAGTCGGTTAAAAAAGAATTTGAGCTGAAAGAAGATTTATTTTTCGCTCAGTTAGATATTTCGTGCTTATTAAGCGCGCGCCGCCGCAAGCTCTATAAGGCTTTCAGCCCATACCCTGTCATAAACCGCGATATAAGCATTGCTTTCAGGTACGATATCAAGTTTAAAGAGATTGAGAAGATTATTAGAGGCAGTCAGGCGTATATTGTTGATCTGCGTATCGTAAATACCTACGAGGGCAAGGACTTGCCTAAAGGTTATCAGGCTTTCACCATACGCCTTTTTTATCAATCTAGCGATAAAACACTTACTTCCGAAGAAGTGGATAACCTTAACACACAAATACGCAACAAACTTCTAGAAGCAGAGGGTGTAATCTTACGCTAGCCCAGGCGGACTTAACAAAAATAGAGAAAGTTCTTAAATAGCTGAAATCGTTTACAATTATACTGACAGGTAGGCTTGAAAGGCTAACGGCAGCATGTTATAATACAATTAGAAACCCTGCCTGTCACGTCGACAGGTCAATGTGCTACAGCTAACACCAAAAACAGGGGAGCCAAATTTCCTCTCGCTTTGGCGAACAGGATGCGGCGCCCACTTGTATGAGGAAAGAACTTGTAGCAGCCACCTGCGACGGACTTACGGCGGGGGTTTTTATTTATAAGCCCTGCCCGCCGCTTACCTCAATAAATTTGTAGCCGTAATACCTAACCGATTAAATAATGCCCAATAGCGATACGCCACTTGCCCTGCGCTTAAGGCCTGTGACCTTACAGGAATTTATCGGACAAACTCATGTTTTAGGAGAGGGAAAATTGCTCTACAGGGCAATTATTTCTAAAAGAATCTCCTCCTTGATTCTCTGGGGCCCTGCCGGTTGCGGTAAAACGACTTTAGGTTTTATTGTCGCCCGTGAGCTACTGGCAGAATTTGAATATTTGAACGCGGCCTTTACTCCCGTTGCGGAGTTAAAAAAAATTATAGATAAAGCAAAGGGGAGGCTCGAGAAAGACGGTAAAAAAACCTGCATTTTCATCGATGAGATTCACCGCTTTAATAAATTACAGCAGGAAGCGCTTATTCCTGACACAGAAAGCGGCTCTATAATTTTTGTGGGCGCTACTATTTACATTCCACAGTATTATCTTATCCCTTCGCTTATCTCCCGTTCCATCACTGCCCATTTTAACCCTTTAACCAAAGAAGATATTCTAATTATTCTCAACAACGCCCTTAAAAATAAAGAACGCGGGTTGGGGTACTTGGATATCGATGCTCAGCCGCAGGCTCTTGACTATATCGCCACTTTAAGCGCAGGAGATGCGCGCAAAGCCCTTACTTCTTTGGAAATAGGGGTTTTGAGTACAGGGGCGCAAAATGCCGGGAAAATAATTTTTGATATAGCGGCGGCTAAAGAAAGCATCCAGAAAAACATGTTCTATGACAAGAAGGATTCTTATCACTATGATAGCATTTCCGCTTTTATAAAATCAGTGCGCGGCAGCGATGTGGACAGCGCGCTTTACTGGCTGGCTAAGATGCTTAAAAGCGGAGAAGACCCTCGTTTTATTGCCAGGCGCCTTGTGATTTTAGCTTCAGAAGATATCGGCAACGCTAACCCATTTGCTTTAGTTCTCGCCACAAACACTTTTAAGGCAGTTGAATTCATAGGCAGGCCGGAGGCAGACCTTACCCTTGCACAGGCCACCATTTATTTGGCCGCCTCGCAAAAATCAAATTCAGCTTGTCTGGCCATAGAAAAAGCAAAGCAGGATATTGAAAACGAAGAAACTAAAGAGGTACCCGGGCATCTAAAAACCCACTCTAAGGATTATAAGTATCCGCATAGTTTCGGAGGTTTTGTTAAGCAGGATTACGGCGCTATCCATAAGTATTATTTTCCCAAAGAAATCGGCGAGGAGAAGAAGATTAAGGATTTTTTGGAGAACTTGCATAAGGAATAGCTATCAGCCATCAGCTTTCAGCTATCGGCTAAGATTTAAAAAAGCTGACAGCTGACGACTGAAAGCTGTTTTCCCCTTGTTTTTTAAGCGGTTTATGATAAATTAATCGAATATGATTAAAGAAATTTCAACCCCGAAAATTAAGGCTCCCATATTCATTGCTGCCTGGCCCGGCATGGGCGAAGTCGCCTATCGAAGTGTCCTTTTTCTAAAAGAGGTCATGGAATTTAAAATGTTTGCCAAGCTTGAGGCAGAAGAGTTTTTCAGGCCTTCGGCAATTGTGGCGGAAAAAGGAATCATTGGCCTGCCTTCGCAGCCCGCCGGAATATTTTACTATTGCCTGCGCAAAGGGGCGCCCGATATCATTCTTTTTTTAGGCGAGGCCCAGCCGCCGCTTGAGCACGCGGAAGAGCTCTCTGTGGCAATAATTAATTTTGCCAAAAAATATAAAGCAAAGTTTATTTTTACTTTCGCCGCCAAGCCGGAAGCCATAGACCATAAGAGCGAAGCTTTTGTTTGGATTGCGGCGACGGGTAATGAGGTGCTCAAAGAGTTTGAGAAGTTCCATTTAAAGGTTTTAGAGGAAGGCCAGATCTCCGGTTTAAACGGCATTATTTTAGGCATAGCCAAAAGAAAAGGCCTTAAAGGGGCTTGCCTGTTAGGGGAAATCCCCTTTTATACGGTACAAATCGAAAATCCCAGGGCATGTAATAATATTTTAAAGGTGCTTAATGATTATTTGAAATTGAGCCTAAATCTTGCGCCTTTGAGCGAACGCGCAAAATTCATCGAAAACGAAATAGACAAGTTGATAAGTTATTTAAAAGGCGAAGCTGAAACTCCTCCCGCAAGCGGGCCCACGCCTTTAAGCGAGGAGGATATCGAAAAAATAAAAAAGGATTTAGCTGCCTACACAAAATTGCCCCAGTCTGCGCGGGAAAAAATCGAACAGCTTTTCCGCGACGCCCAAAAAGATATTACGCAGGCAAGTAAATTGAAAGAAATGCTCGATCACTGGAATGTTTACAAGGAATACGAAGATAAATTCCTGGATTTATTTAAGAAGAAGAGCAAAAAAGAAGAGCCTCATTAAGAAAAAATAAATCTTCCGCCCCTGCGAGTTTAGCCGCATTTGTATGCATTTTAAACCCATAGATTTTATAAACAATAAGTACCCGCATTTTTTGTGTCTTTAAAATGGCCATGGCTGCAAAAAGCTTACCTCTTAGCAAAATTTTGAAACTTGAAGAAAAAGCGAAAATGCTTGGGTTTAGCGAACGGCTATTAATCGAGAACGCCTCAAGCAATTTGACCGAAGCTATCTGCTCGTTGGGTTTGGGTGAAAAAATTTTGGTGGTAGCCGGCAAAGGGAATAACGGCGCAGATAGTTTAGCGGCCGCCAGAAAGCTTATTTCCCGCGGGTTTAGAGTTAAAGTTGTCATCATAAAGGAGAAAGAATTAAACGCTGAGGTTTTATTCCAGAAGTCGCTATTGGTGCGAACAGGATGCCCTTTGCGCATAATCACCCCCGGCAATACAAAGGTATTAAAGAAGTTTTTAAAAACAAATGATTGTGTTCTTGACGGTATTTTAGGGATAGGCATAAAGGGGAGAGTGCCTACTTTTTTAAAGCAAGTTATCGGCCTTATCAACGCAAGTAAAAAAATAATAATTGCCTGCGATATCCCTTCAGGGCTTTCTCCCGAGGCAGGCTTGGTTTGCGGCGCAGCGATTAAAGCAGATTATACTATTACTTTCCTCGCACCAAAACGCGGTTTTTTCTTAAATCACGGCCCTCATTGCTGCGGCAAAATAATTGTAGTTGACATCGGATTATCGCAAAGCCTTTTAGAGAAATTATAGAAACGCAACGTTATCATGTACGAAGAAAGATTTTACCGCAAGGCAACACACGGCGATTTTTGTATTGAAGTTTGCTATAAAGAGAGCGACCTCCTGATTTATTCCGATAGGTACATTGATAAAACACAGGCTTTTGAGTGCTTAAAAAATTATTACCACCAGGTAGAAGAGTACGCACGTCTTAATCCCGTTTTCCTTACGACGCTATCGTCTATGCTAACGGATAAAAATGCACCGGAAATAGTACGGGAAATGCAGGCCTGCTCCCAAGTTGCGTCAGTAGGCCCGTTTGCATCTGTGGCAGGAGCAATTGCTTCTTATGTTGGTAAAGCCTTCTTATCGCAAACCGGAGAAATTATTGTCGAAAACGGCGGCGATATTTTTTTAAAAATTAACTCCGATAAACGCATAGGAGTATACCTGGGAGAACATTTTTCCGATAGCCGGCAGGCTTCTAATTTAGCGCTCAAAATTAAAAAGCGGGAATACCCCTTTGGCATAGCTTCTTCTTCTGCCTATATCGGCCACAGCCTGAATTTCGGCATGGCTGATTTGGTAACGGTACTCGCGGAGACCTCAAGCCTGGCTGATGGTTTTGCTACCGCAATATCCAACCGCATAAAAAGCCAATCCGATGTCGATGCGGCCATATCTTGCGCAAAAAATAATCCCAAAATTTCCGGCCTGCTGATTGCAATAAAGGGTAAAATTTTTATATGGGGGGAGCTCGAGATTGATGCTTAAAAAAATACCGGAAGAAACCATTACGCGGCTTTCCTATTACCTCCGCGCGCTTTTGTTTTTTAAAGAAAAAGATATAACTATTATTTCATCGAAACGCCTGGCTGATTTTTTGAAAATAAGCCATCATCAGCTACGCAAAGACCTTTCCTATTTCGGCCAGTTTGGACGAAAGGGGGTGGGTTATTCCTGTGTCAGGCTTATCGAAAGTATACGGGAAATTTTAGGTTTAAATAGAGAGTGGGGAGCATGCGTAGTGGGCTTTGGAAATTTAGGCCGCGCGCTTTCTTTTTACAAAGGGTTTAAAGACGAAGGTATCGCCATAAAAGCGGCTTTTGATATCAGTGAGAATAAAGTAAACAAAGATTACGCCAATCTCAAGGTATATCCCTTGGAAAAAATGGAGAAAGTGATAAGAAAAGAAAAGATTCAGATAGGGATTATCGCTGTTCCTAAAGAAGCCGCGGAAGCTGCGGCAACGCGGCTAGCTGAATGCGGAATAAAAGCAATATTTAATCTAGCTCCGGTAAAGCTGGATATACCTAAAGATGTTATTGTAAAAGACGTGGATTTATCCTGCCAGTTAACCTCACTAACTTACCATTTGAAATTATTAGAAGCGAAACAGTCGTAAGTTATACAGTACTTATTTTCTAGGAGAACTTTAGAATGAAGACATGGTGCGAGAGAGGGGATTTGAACCCCTACAGTATTACTACCGTTAGCCCCTCAAGCTAATGCGTCTGCCAATTCCGCCACTCTCGCAAAATCAGCTGATAAGCTCATAAGTAATTTAAAAAATTAGTCAAAAGATCCAAAAGTTGACCCGGTCAAATTTCAATAGTTATACCACATAAAAATCCTATTAACAATAAGATTTATGCGCCGCGCATGGATTATTTACTTGGTTCTTACTCAAGAACTCATGAGCTAAATAACTTGTGGTTAAGCAGTCCTCTTATCAAAAATATATTTGCTTTCAGGGAATTTTTTGGCAAATCCTTTTATTTCTGCCCCCATTGAGCTTATTTGCGCAACATGGCTAAATTCGCGGTACAAATTAGTGATGATACCTACGGAAATGGTTAAAAAACCAAATTTATGTATTTCTTTATCACGGCCGCTAGCTTCTATATATCCTTTAATCCTGTCTTTTTCATCAAAAAATTTGGGGGCACTCCTGTCGAATTCGGCAATGATCCTTTTAGCAATTTCTTCGGCGTGTTCTATTGAAGCGATAATTACAAAGTCGTCGCCTCCGATGTGGCCTAGAAAATCGTTCGGCGTGCCTTTTTCCTGAATCGCATTGATCAAAATGTGCGCTGTTTCCTTTATTACTTGATCGCCGCGCTCAAAGCCGTAGTAGTCATTCACCGCTTTGAAGTTATCAATATCGATATAAAACACAGCGATTTTTTCTTTGCTTTTTATTTTCTCCTCCAACTCTTTGTAGATAGTAACGTTACCGGGAAGCCTAGTCAGCGGGTTTGCATCTAGGTTGATATTGGAACGCCTGATAAGCATCCGGACACGCGCAATAAGTTCCTGCGGGGAAAAGGGCTTGACCATGTAGTCATGGGCGCCCGCCTCAAGCCCCCTGACTTTATCATCGGTTTCACCCTTTCCGGTAAGCATAAGTATGGGCAGATGCATGGATAATGAGTCCTTTCGTAAAATTTTGCATACTTCAATGCCTTGCAAATC
>JAQTOI010000011.1 GCA_028713415.1 Candidatus Omnitrophota bacterium | reverse complement strand
ACAAAAGATTCTTTAAAAGAAGTAGAGGCGAGGGTTACAAAATGGCTGGCATAAATAGTAGCTTTTCTGTCATACGTTCCCCGCTGGTTAGCGAGAAAGGTACTTCTCTTGCTAATTTACGCAAGTATGTTTTCTGGGTTGACAAACGCGCCAATAAGATTGATATAAAAAAAGCGGTCGAGAAGGTGTATAACGTCAAAATTGACAACGTGAATTCTATGACCGTAAAAGGCAAAACCAAACGCGTACGCTGGAATAAACCGGGAAAAACTTCTTCCTGGAAAAAAGCTATTGTTACGCTTAAGGAAGGTTTTGAGATAAAAATAACTTAACAAAAAGGATAAATATGATTACGGAGATTATAAAAACGATTACAGAGATTTCAAAAATTATGGGATTTATAATCTCTGGAATCTATCTCTAATCTTTGGAATCAATTTAATAAAAATTTTTTAATTTAATACAATGGGTATAAAAACTTTTAAGCCAAACACGCCGGTTCAAAGATTCAAGGCAAACGCTGATTTTTCTGAGATAACCAAAAGTCATCCGGAGAAGTCTTTGACGCATAGCGCGCTAAAATCCGGAGGGCGCAATAACCGCGGCCGGATTACGCTTCGTCATCGAGGCGGAGGGCACAAGCAGCGCTACCGTTTTGTCGATTTCAAGCGCGATAAATTTGACGTGGAAGGAACAGTCCTTTCGATAGAATACGACCCGAATCGCAGCGGGCGCATCGCCTTGATAGAATATCCCGATAAGGAAAAAAGATACATCCTCTGGCCGGATAAGTTAAGCGTAGGAGACAAGGTCATAAGTTCCTCAAATAGCCAGGTTGATATAAAACCAGGCAATAGCATGCGTTTAAACCATATGCCACTGGGAACGGTTGTGCATAATATTGAACTTGAACCAGGCAGGGGCGCCGTAATGGTGCGCAGCGCAGGTACCTCGGCGCAGGTTATGGCAAAAGAAAAAGATTTTGCGCAGCTTAAAATGCCGTCAGGCGAGATTCGTATCGTAAAGCTGGATTGCCGCGCTACAGTCGGCCAGGTCGGCCTGATCGAACATTCTTCATTTATATCAGGCAAGGCCGGCAGGACGCGCTGGCTGGGTATCAGGCCTACAGTGCGGGGTTCGGCGATGAATCCGGTAGATCATTCTCATGGCGGCGGCGAAGGTAAAGCTGGGCAGGGTAACCCCCACCCGGTATCTCCTTGGGGCTTGCCTGCAAAAGGTGGAAAAACCCGCCGTCCAAAAAATTTGAGCAATAAGTACATAATAAAAAGGAGAAAGTAGTGCGATGAGCCGTTCATTAAAAAAAGGCCCATTTTTACAGGAAAAACTGCTTATAAAAATCAATAAAGCGAAACTATCTTCGGACCGCAAACCGATAAAAACCTGGTCGCGCGCTTCGGTGATTACCCCGGATTTTGTCGGTTTAACCTTTGCGGTTCATGACGGGAGAAAGCACGTGCCGGTGTTTATTACTGAAAATATGGTAGGCCATCGCCTGGGTGAGTTTGCGCCGACAAGGACGTTTAGGGCTCACGGCGGAATTAAAGCAAAGAAGGCCTTAGAGAAAACATAATCCCCGCGTCAAGGGTCCCAGGGGCTTGCGCCCGTGGCCGAATTGCAGATGGGGGCGTCGCCCCATAATGGTGAATAAAAAAGAGTCCACGGTTTATACTCGTGGGGCTCCAGAAAAGGCAATACATGATTGCGAACGCAAAAGCAAAATATCTTAGGATTTCCCCCTTTAAAATGCGTGAAGTTCTCGACTTGGTGAGGGGCAAGCCGGCAAAATATGCAATCGATATTTTAGCAAACCTTAATAAAAAAGGTGCATACTTGCTCGCGAAAATATTAAATTCAGCCATTGCCAACGCAAAAAATAAAGGCCATGGAATTGACGCCTTATTTATTTCCAAGCTTACTGCCGACGGCGGCCCGGTTTTAAAACGCTACCGTTCTGCTACATTCGGCAGAGCTAATACCATAAAAAAGCGGACTTCTCATGTTACGCTTGAGCTTGATACAACCGAAAAAATTATAGATGTAAAATCGAGTTCACACCGCAAAGCCGCAAAACTTCCTGTCTTGCCGGCAGCGAGGCGCAAAAGCCCTCCTTCGCTAAAGCTTCGCAGAAATCTCGCCGAAGGATCGCCGAAGGCGGACGCAAAAAAAGAAAATGATCAAAGTTCACCAAAAATAAATACTTTAAAAAAAGAGAATAAAGGTTAGGTAATATTATGGGACAAAAAGTTCATCCGTATGTTTTAAGAATTGGTTTCGGTAAGGATTGGCGCTCGCGTTGGTTTACCGCCAAAAAAAGAGAATATGCTGACTTCTTGGAAGAAGATATACACATACGTGAGCTGGTTAAGAAAAGCTACCAGAAAGGGTCTATTTCGGACATTATCATCGAACGGGTATCGCCCACTTTTGTAAAAGTGCGCATAAAAACATCCAGGCCCGGAGTTATTATCGGCAGGCGCGGCCAGGATATCCAGCGCGTTAAAGGGGAGCTTAGAGAATTAACAAAAAAAGAAATAGATATAGACACCTTGGATGTCCCGGAGCCGGGGCTTGACGCGCAGCTTGTTGCAGAACAAATCGCTTTTCAACTTACCAAAAGAGTAAATTTCAGGAGAGCCATGAAAAAAGCCCTGCAGCAAGCGCAAAGCCTGGGTTGTGAAGGCATGAAAACGCGCTGCTCCGGGAGGCTTGACGGCGCAGAAATAGCACGCATGGAAATATATAAGTATGGAAAAGTCCCCCTGCAGACTTTCAGCGCTGATATCGATTATGGATTTGGCCTGGCTTCGACAACCTATGGCACCATAGGAGTTAAGGTTTGGATATATAAAGGGGAAAAGAAGCTCGGCAGCTATATGTTTAGAGAAGATGCGCCTGGTGGCTCTCAAGGGCATTCCAGAAATCAGGAGAGGGGATAATCCATGCTTTTCCCGGCACGCGTTAAATACCGTAAAACCCAGAAAGGCAAACGCAGAGGTATAGCAGTTAAAGGTTCTACCGTCTGTTTTGGAGAATACGGCTTAAAGGCTCTTGAGTGTGGCTGGCTCACGGCAGCGCAGCTTGAAACGGCGCGCGTAATTATGACGAGGCGCCTGCGTCGCGGAGGCAAGCTATGGCTACGGGTTTTTCCGGATAAACCGATTACCAAACATCCTGCGGAAGCAAGGATGGGTAAAGGAAAAGGTGAAGTTGAAAGCTGGGTAGTAGTGGTCAAGCGGGGTATGGTTTTATTTGAGGTAGGAGGAATCCCCGAGGATTACGCCAGGTCTTCTTTTCGGCTTGTCGCTTATAAGATTCCCTTTAAGACGATGTTTATGATGAGGAGAAAATGAAGCCACAGGATTTAAGAGCTTTGTCTAAGGATGAATTAAAAAATAAAGTTGAAGAGTTGCAAAAACAGCTTATGGACTTGAATTTCAAGCGTAATAGCGGGGTAGAGAAGCCGCATCTTTTTAAACAGATACGGAAAGATATCGCGCGAGTATTAACGTTGCTTAAAGAGAAAACAAAAGAGGCTTAATATGGCTAAAGGAAAAGTTCTGGAAGGAAAAGTCGTATCCGCTAAAATGAACAAAACAAGGGTTGTAATGGTAACCACAAAGATTGCGGATTCTAGGTATGGGCGTCTGGTGATAGAAAAGAAGCGCTATAAAGTTCATGATGAGGAAAATAAAACCAAGGACGGCGACAGGGTAAAAATAATGGAGTGCCGCCCGTATTCAAAAGATAAACATTTTAAAATTTTAGAGGTCGTAAAATGATTTTTATACGCACCAAGCTCGATGTTGCCGACAATTCCGGTGCAAAGATAGTAAAGTACATAGGGACAATCGGCAAAAAAAATAAATCTTTCGGCACTATAGGCGATGTTATTACCGCTAACGTTAAGGAAGCGATACCAAACGGACCCATCAAAAAAGGCGAAGTCGTCAGGGCCGTTATTGTGCGCACTCATCTGCCCATAAAGAGGCAAGATGGCCTCACTATTAAATTTGACTCCAATGCGTGTGTTATTATTGATAAGCAGAACAATCCAAGGGCTACCAGGGTCTTCGGTCCTGTGGCCAGAGAATTAAGGGATACTTTTAGCAAGATCTTATCCCTTGCGCCGGAAGTAATTTAAATAATTAACAATATATTGCGTTAATTTAGGAATAACAATGAGTTTAGAAATACGAAAAGGCGATAAAGTTCAGGTCATTAAAGGGAAAGATAAAGGAAAGAGCGGAAAAGTATTACAAGGGTTTCCTGAATCAGGTAGAGTGATTATAGAAGGGATAAACTTGGCGAAGAAGCATATGCGCCGCCGTTCAGAAACAGAGCAGGGAGGCATTAAGGAAATTCCCTCACCCATACGTAAAGAAAATGTAGCTTTGTTTTGTTCAAGCTGTAACAAGGGCGTGCGGTTTAGCGTAAAAGTAATGGAAGACAAAAGTAAAGTGAGGATTTGCAGAAAATGCCAGCAGACAATTTAACAGATAGTCCAAAACAAAAATATACGCCCACGTTTCTTGCCCTATATCGCAGCCAGATTATCCCGGCAATGAGAGAGAAATTTGGGTATAAGAATGACCTCGCAGTGCCTAAACTGCTTAAAATTGTTGTTAATATGGGTATTAAGGAAGCAACGACTGATGCAAAAATTACCGAAAAGGCGGCAGAAGAGCTAGCGGTTATTACCGGGCAAAAAGCAAAAATTTGCCGCGCGCGTAAACCAATTTCAAATTTCAAACTTAAAAAAGGAGTCCCCATAGGTTGTTGTGTTACCATGCGGCGGTACCGCATGTATGAGTTCTTAGAACGCCTCATTACCATTGCGATTCCCCGAATCAGGGATTTTCGCGGCCTCTCTGCTCACTCATTTGACGGCAGGGGCAGCTATAATTTTGGATTATTGGAACAGAGTATTTTCCCAGAGCTTGAGCCCGATAAAATAGGCCGCACTTTGGGCATGACAGTTACTATACATACAAGTTCAGAAAACGACAAAGAAGCTCGAGAGCTTCTTGCGTTATTTGGTTTTCCGTTTAGGAAGTGATACTTTAGAAGCGGAACAACGCGGAACTATACGCGGATATACGCACAAAATTTTGGCGTTAATCCGCGTCGATATCCGCGGTAATCCGCCTCTATTATGTGGAGGATATACATAATGGCGACAACTGCAAAAATTGAAAAGTGGAAAAGAGAGAAAGTAAAAGTTAAATTTTCTACACGCTATAGAAACCGCTGTAGGCTTTGTGGCCGCCCTAGAGGCTACATGAGAGATTTTGAGCTTTGCCGTATATGTTTTAGGCAGCTGGCCTGGCAGGGGATGATACCTGGGGTTAAGAAAGCTAGCTGGTAGGCAAGTGGAGGTTTATCTGTTATGGCTGATTTAATAAGTGATACATTTACGGTTATTCGAAATGCCGCGCGCGCGCAAAAAGAAGATACTCTTATTCCGTATTCGAAAGTATTCGCAAGAATCTGCGAAATTTTAAAAGATAACGGTTATATAGAGAACTTTAAAGAAGTGGATTTGGAAGGTTTTAAGAAAATAAAAGTTTATTTAAAATATGACAGAAAACGCTGCACGCTTAGGCAAATCGTCAGGGTCTCCCGGCCTGGCCGGCGCGTGTTCGTAAAGAAAGATAAAGTGCCGCAGGTGCTGCGCGGCTTTGGTATTGCGATTGTTTCTACATCAAAGGGTATTTTTACCGACAAGGAAGCACGCGAGAAAAATCTTGGCGGCGAATTATTGGGTAAGGTGTGGTGATATGTCAAGAGTAGGAAAACAACCGGTTATGCTCCCTAAGGGTGTTAAAGTAAGCATGAATGGGCAAGTTGCGCTTGTCGAAGGGCCCAAAGGAAAACTTTCCTTAAATGTGCCTCCGGCAATACAAGTTGGTGTTGAAGCTGATAAGGCTCTGGTAAAGAGGGAAAACGACCTTAAGGCTACTAAAAGTTTACACGGGACCATTAGGGCTTTAATTAATAATATGGTTAAAGGTGTTACCGAGGGTTACAAGCGTGAACTTGATGTTATCGGAGTGGGTTATAAAGCCCAGATGAAGGGCGCAAGCCTGCTTATCAGTTTAGGGTTTTCGCATCCCGTTGAAATAAAAGTTCCTGCCGGTTTAAAAGTTACCGTTCCCAATCCTAACCGTATCGTAGCTGAAGGTATTGATAAGCAACAGGTAAGTGAATTTGTCTGCAAGGTGAGGAAGATTTATCCCCCTGAACCTTATCAGGGTAAGGGTATACGTTTTGTCGGCGAAGAAGTGAAGAAAAAATTAGGCAAAGCGCTGGCAAAATAAAGAACGCTAATTACCACGAATTAAAAAAGAAGGAGATTTTTGAAAGATGGGCACCTGTAGCAGAAAAGAGAGGCACGAGCGTATCAGGAAAAGTTTAAAAGGCACCGCTGACAGGCCACGGGTAGTGGTCTTTCGCAGCAATAAAAATATATACACCCAGTTGATAGATGACTCTGTCAATAAGGTAATAGGTAACTGTTCTACTATAAGCGAAGACTTTAAAGCGAAAAAAATAAAAGCTACCAATAAAGAAGCGGCAAAAGAAGTAGGAAAAATGATGGCGGTAGTTGCGCTAAAACTAGGATTAAAAGAGGTTTGTTTTGACCGTGCGGGATATAATTACCATGGCAGAGTGCAGGCTGTTGCTGAAGGCTTGCGAGAAGGAGGATTGAAATTTTAATGGAACAGAAACCAGCCCAGGGAAACAAAGAAGGTGTTTTTATTGAAAAGGTTATTTTTATCAATAGAGTAACCAAAGTCACCAAAGGTGGAAAAAACATGGCTTTTTCGGCCCTGGTAGTTGTAGGCGACGGGCAGGAAAAAGTAGGTTTTGCTTTGGGTAAGGCTAACGAAGTAGCTGAAGCTATTAAGAAAGGCATAAAGCGAGCAAAGAAAAACCTGGTAGCTATCAAAAGAACAGAAACCACCATAGGCCACGAAGTGTACGGCAGATTCGGGGCTGTAAAGGTTTTGCTTAAGCCAGCGGCAAAAGGAACAGGAGTAATTGCTTCTTCGCCGGTGCGCGCTATTTGTGAATGCGTGGGTATTCACGATATTTTAACGAAAATACTAAAAAAATCGACAAACCCTATTAATGTGGTAAAGGCAACCATGGAAGGCCTCAAAAGTTTAAAAGGATAAAATATATGGATCTTTCTAAACTAACCTCAAAACTCACAAAGACACCAAAACGCATGGGAAGAGGCACCGGTAGCGGGTGGGGAAAGACCGCCGGACGCGGCAATAAAGGCGCAGGTTCAAGGTCCGGTAAAAAACTACCCTATATTGGATTTAACGGCGGCAATATCCCCCTGATACGCAAACTACCCAAGCGCGGCTTTAACGTCTATAAACCTACTGAATACCAAATAGTAAATCTTCAAGACATTCAAGAACACCTCACAGGAATTTCCGAAATAGGGCCAAAGGCTTTAAAAGAAGCGAAACTCATTCGAAGCGAGGATAAGCCCTTAAAAGTGCTCGCGACGCTAAAAGGCACTTTTTCCCTAAAAGCACGTTTCATGGCAGATAAATTCTCTCAAAGCGCTAAAAAGGCCATAGAAGGTGCCGGCGGCGCAATAGAATATCTAAAGCGCTAATTACGCATGATGATTCAAGCACTTGTAAACATATTTAAAATAGAAGAGTTGCGGAAAAAAATTTTCATAACTCTTTCGCTTTTAATTGTTTACAGGGTAGGTTGTTATATTCCTACGCCAGGAATTGACACCTTGGCTCTTTCTCAGTATTTTTCCCGCTTGGAAAAAGAGGGAGGACAGACCCTCCTGGGCATTATGAATCTTTTTACCGGCGGCGCGCTTACGCGCTTAAGCATTTTTGCTTTAGGCATAATGCCTTACATATCCAGCTCTATCATTATGCAGCTATTGACCGCGGTAGTGCCGGCTCTTGAAAAAATTGCTAAGGAAGGCAAAGCTGGTTATGAAAAAATAAATCAATATACCAGGTACCTAACACTTTTTTTATGCGTGGTGCAGGGTTTGTTTTTGGCGCTTTGGCTTTCAAACGATGCAAGTTTCCGGGGTATCCGGATTGTCCCTGACAAAGGTTTTCTTTTTATCTTCACGACAATTCTAACGCTTACCGCGGGAACGGTTTTTATTATGTGGTTGGGCGAGCAGATTCAGGAGCGAGGCATAGGAAACGGGATGTCCCTCATTATTACCACAGGTATTATTTCTCGTATTCCTATTTCGATACAACAACTCTGGCTTCTTTATTCTCCTTTTGACGCGAGTAAACGGCAAATATCAACCTTTACGATAGTCATCCTTTTAGCGCTCTGGTTTATAGTTATTATGGGAGTGATACTTTTTGCTCAAGGCCAGCGCAGAATACCCATTCAACACGGTAAACGTATAGTTGGCAACCGTGTGTCCATGGGGCAAACCACGTACTTGCCTATACGCGTGGACATGGCAGGGGTTATCGCGATAATCTTTGCGCAAAGCGTAATAGTCGCTCCGGCAACGCTTGCCACGTTTTTGCCGGCTAAAATAGGTTTTGTAAGATTCCTGCAAAGCATGATGCAAGAGCGAGGTATTGCTTACAATCTGGTTTACGTAGCCTTAATTATGTTTTTTATGTATTTTTATACAGCGATGACTTTTAACCCAGTAGAGATATCTAACCACCTTAAAAAAAGCGGAGGTTTTATCCCGGGAATCAGGCCAGGCACCCCTACATCAGGCTATCTTGATTTTGTGGCAACGCGTATAGTATTTGTGGGCGCTGTATATATTTGCGCCATAGCAATTTTACCCAGCGTAATTATGCATTTCTTTAGAGTGCCTTCTTATGATATTGCATCATTTTTTGGCGGGACTACCCTTCTTATCCTTGTGGGCGTTGTACTTGATACCATGAAACAACTCGAAGGCCAGCTCTTCATTCGCCATTACGAAGGTTTTATCAAGGGTGGTTCTTTGCGGGGGAGAAAATGAGGATTATCCTTTTTGGTGCTCCCGGTTCAGGAAAGGGTACTCAGGCAGTTGTTTTAAGCGAACATTACAAAGCCAAGAAGATATCTTTAGGCGATATTTTGCGCGAAGAAGTTAAAAAGAATAGTTTATTGGGAACCCAGGTAAAAAGTTACATGGAAAAAGGCTTGCTTGTCCCGGATGAGCTGGTTTCACGCGTAATTGAACAAAATATTAATAATGGAAGTTTTATACTCGATGGTTATCCTCGCAATGTTTCACAGGCCATAGCGCTTGACCAAATAATGAAAAATAAAGAAGTTGATTATGATGCATTCATTTATCTTGATGTGGATGAGAAAACAATTATCGACCGGCTTTCAAAGCGCCTGGTTTGCAAGGGCTGTGGGGCAAATTACCACCTTGTTAATATGCCCCCCAAGAAAGACGGTGTTTGCGATAGTTGCCAGGGAGAGCTTATCCAGCGTAAAGACGATACCCCTGAGGTAATAAAAAAACGCCTGGAGGTTTTCCTTAAAGAAAGCCGCTCAATTTTGGATTTTTACCAAAAGCACGGAAAGCTGATTAAGGTTAACGCATCGGGTGATAAGGACCAGGTGCTTGCGCAAATAAAGAAAACTCTAAAGTGATAGAAGCTTTAACTGGGGATGAACTGCTTGTAATGAGAGAGGCCGGCAAGGCTGCCGCAACTGCTTTAAAAAAATTGCGGAAGGTTATTAAGCCCGGCATCACCACTAAAGACATAGAAAACTTCTTTGAAAATTTTTTAGCCCGGTATCCCGGCATGTCTGCGGCATTTAAAGGCTATAAGGGTTATCCGGCTGCCCTTTGCGTTTCGATAAACGAGGAAATTATTCACGGAATCCCGGCTGCCGAGCGGCTAGTTGCTAACGGCGATTTGGTGAGTGTAGATTTAGGCATCAAATATAAAGGCCTTTATGTGGACACTGCCTACACCTATATGGTCGGCAAGGTTCCACCGCAAGCTCGAAAGCTGGTAGCAGTTTCGCTAAAATCGTTGCTTTTTGGCATCAAACGGGCCAGGATTGGCGCAACCGTAGGAGATATCGGCTCCTGCATTCAAGAGTGCGTGGAAACAAATGGTTTTTCTGTAATACGAAAGTTTGTGGGCCACGGCATAGGAAAGATGTTGCATTGTGCACCTGAAGTGCCTAATTTCGGCCACACAGGTAGCGGTGCAAGCCTGGTTGAGAATACGGCAATTGCTATCGAGCCGATGGTTTCAGCTGGCGGTTATGACCTCGATATACTTAGCGACGGCTGGACCGCGAAAACAAAAGATAATTCATTATCGGCTCATTTTGAACATACTGTGGCGATAACGAAAAAAGGCCCCTGGGTACTTACGGCATAATCTATGAGTAAAGAAGAATTAATTGAAGTTGAAGGCGAGATAGTTGAAACTCTGCCAAATGCTATGTTTCGTGTAAAATTAGACAACGGCCATATAGTTCTGGCGCATGTTTCCGGAAAAATGCGCATGCATTTTATCAGGATTTTGCCTGGTGATAAAGTGAAAATAGAGCTATCGCCGTATGATTTATCCAGAGGAAGGATTACTTACAGGTATAAATAGTTTACAGGGTTTATAATAAAAACAGACAATCAAAAAATACGTAAAAGATGAAAGTACGAGCGTCAGTAAGAAGAATCTGCGATAAGTGCAAAATTATAAAAAGAAAGGGAGTAGTGCGGGTTATTTGTAAGAACCCTAAGCATAAGCAACGCCAGGGTTAATAACTCACGCTATTCTTAAATAAGGAGACAATATGCCCAGAATTTTAGGCGTAGATATTCCTAAAGAAAAAAAAGTGAAGATAGCCTTGCGCTATATTTACGGTATCGGGCCAAAGAATGCGCTTGATATTCTAGGTGCAACGGGTACGGATCCTGAAAAACGCGCCTCTCAACTTACCGATGAAGAGATATCCAAAATAACGGCGCATGTGCAGTCAAATTATAAGGTGGAAGGTGAATTAAAACGGGAGATTACCCAGAATATACGCAGGTTGATTGAAGTAGGGACTTACAGGGGCTCGCGCCATAAAAAGGGGCTACCGGTAAGAGGACAGCGCACGCGGTGCAACGCCAGGACACGTAAAGGGCCTAAGCCGCGCGTTGGCGGATTAAAGAAACCGGCAGGTAAATAAGTTAAAATTTAAGGCTGTCGTCGGAGTTACTTACCCCGACAGTTAAACACTTCGAAAATTTATATAATAAATTTTCTAGTAACCGTCGGGATTAAATTTCCCGAAGAAACGTCGGGAAATTTAAGGAGAAAAAATGGTTGTTCAGAAAAAAAAGACCGAGAAAAAGAAAAAAATTCATCTTACCTCGAACATGGGCATTGCGCATATTAAAGCGTCTTTTAACAACACTATTATTGCGATTACCGATTTACAGGGAAATACTATAGCATGGGGTTCTTCTGGAACAGTGGGTTTTAAGGGGACAAAGAAATCAACCCCTTACGCCGCTCAAATAGCTTCTATGGCAGTTGCAAAAAAAGCAAAAGAGGCTGGCCTTGCAGACATAGAAGTTTTGGTAAAAGGCCCGGGGCCGGGAAGGGAGGCAGCAATACGCTCGCTTCAAGCGGCAGGATTAAACGTTAAAAAAGTGAAAGATGTAACACCCAGCCCGCATAACGGATGTCGGCCACGCAAGAAGAGGAGAGTTTAGAAAAGAATAGAAGCGGATACCCGCGCAACTATACGCGAAAAGACGCGGAAAAATTTTCAGCGTAGATCCGCGCAAGCTTCCGCGGCAATCCGCAGCTACATTTATTATATTTGAATAAGGAGTAAATATGGCGAGATATTTAGGTACAAATTGCAGGTTTTGCAGACGGGAAGGGATGAAGTTATTTTTGAAAGGCACGCGCTGTTCAAGTGAAAAATGCGCCTTTGCAAAAAGGCCTACGCCTCCGGGTATGCACACGCGCCAATCGTCAAAACAGTCATATTACGCGCAGCAGCTGCGTGAAAAACAGAAAGCAAAGAGGACATATGGATTACTGGAAGCGCAATTCAAACGTTTTTTTCACGTAGCAAGCAAGGCCAAGGGTGTTACCGGCAGAACCTTGCTACAACTGCTTGAGCGCAGAATTGATAATGTCGTCTACCGCGCTCTTTTTGCATTTTCCAGGGACCAAGCGCGGCAGATGGTGCGTCACGGATTCCTATTTTCGGTAAAGGGAAGGGTGGATATACCGTCGTACTTGGTTAAAGAAGGAGAAGTTTTTGCGATTAAAGCAAACGATAATGTTAAAAAGAATATTAAAAGTTCGATAGAAGCAATCTCCAAAGAAAGAAGCGTGCCTTCGTGGCTAGATGTCGACACTGAAAATTTAAAAATAAAAGTGGTACGTCTTCCTGAAAAAGAAGATTTGACAATCTCCATCAATGAGCAGCTTATCGTCGAGCTTTATTCTAAATAATTTCTACGGAAAGAAGTTAAACTTAAAACGATAATAAATATAAAAGTGCATAAGAGGAGGTAAAAAATGGGAATAACTTGGCGGGATTTTCAATTTCCAAAAAGAATTACGGTGGAGCAGGAAACCTATTCCCCCAATTATGGAAAATTTATCGCTGAACCCCTGGAGAGAGGTTATGGCGTGACGTTGGGTAATGCCTTGCGGCGCGTTCTTCTTTCTTCGATAGAAGGAGCAGCGGTTACCTCCGTACGGATTGATGGAGTTTCGCATGAATTTTCTACTATTGAAGGAGTTATGGAGGATGTACCTGAGATAATTTTAAACATAAAGAATGTCGTTTTGCGTTCCTATTCTAAAGCTCCTAAAAAAATCCACATTAAAATTGACGGTGAGAAAGAGGTTAGCGCAAAAGATATTATCACCGATGAAACAGTAGAGGTGATAAATCCGGATTTGCACATCGCGACATTGACTTCAAAAAAGTCCAAATTTAACGTGGAAATGGAAGTGGGCCGCGGTAGAGGGTTTGTCGCGGCTGACGGCAATAAACGCGAAGACATGCCCCTGGAGGTCGTGGCAATTGATTCTATTTTCACTCCCGTTAAAAAAGTTGCATTTAAGGTGGAAAGCACGCGCGTTGGTAAAAGGACTGATTACGACAAGCTGATTTTAGAAATTTCTACTAACGCCAGCATTGAACCCAAAGAAGCATTGATTTACGCTGCCAAAGTTATGAGCCGGCACTTAGAACTTTTCTTTACACTAGGCGAGATACCTGAAGAACAGGCTGAGGAGCTTACGCCTGAGGAAGTATCCTTGTATGAAAAGCTTAAAATTCCCATTTCAGAGCTGGAATTATCAGTTAGAAGCGCTAACTGTTTACGGGAAGCAAACATTAAGGCGCTAGCTGATTTGGTGGAGAAGACTGAAGCGGAAATGCTTGCTTACCGTAATTTCGGCAAGAAATCATTGACTGAAGTTACTAATCTCCTGAAAACTATGGGCATTTCCTTAGGAACAAAAATAGACCGTAAAAAACTGGAAATGGTTTAAAATTTTTAAAGAACTTTTCGATATAATAAAATTCGACACTTAAAGTGGAGTTATTATGAAACATAGAGTAAAAAGTGAAAGATTCTCGCGTAATCGGGCGCAACGTAAAGCTCTTGTTAAATCATTATTGCGTAGCTTAATCATTTATGAAAGTATAGTTACCCAGGAAGCCAAAGCTAAAAAAATTCGTCCTTGGGTAGACAGGCTCATCACTTGGGCAAAAGAAGATACTCTGCATCACAGGCGTTTAAGTTTTCGGTTACTTGAAGACCATAACCTAGTCAAACGGCTCTTTGAGGTAATCGGCCCCAGGTTTAAGGGCATACCGGGCGGTTTTACGCGTATCATGGATATAGGGTTTAGGCACGGTGATGCCAGCAAAATGGCAATCCTGGAGCTTACCAAAATAGAGAAGAAGGAACACCACCATAAAGCTAAAAAAGAGAAAGCTAAAGACACAATAGAAGAAAAGAAAGAAGAGAAAATTCCGCACCAAAAAGAAGAGCAGCCCAAAAAAGGGCTTCTTTCAGGGGTGCGTAAGATTTTTAAACGCGAGCGAGATTCTTTATAATATAATAATCGGCTGCTGCGGGCTTGTTTGTTCAATAAAAATACTCGATGATTATTAATCCGCGAGTTTCTTCGCTTTTGGGCTCCAGTACTTTAAAAATAACTGCTTTAGCCAAGAAACTTAAAAGTGAAGGCCGGGATGTGGTGAATCTGGCCGCTGGAGAGCCGGATTTTGATACTCCTCAATTTATCAAAGATGCCGCGAAAAAAGCTATTGATGACGGCTTTACTAAATATACTCCCTCCTCAGGTACATTAGTTTTACGCGAGGCAATCGCGCGAAAGCTCGAGCTCGAAAACAAAATCCCCTGCACAAGCAATAACATTATCGTAACCACCGGAGCAAAATATGCCATTTTTGCCGCTATCTTTACCCTGATTGGCAAAAATGATGAAGTAATTATTCCCTGCCCATACTGGGTTAGTTATCCGGAAATGGTCAAGCTTTCCGGCGGCAAGATTAAATATCTACGCACTCTTGCTAAGAATAATTTTAAAATTAAAGCTAGCGATTTAGAGAGAGCAATTACCGCAAAAACTAAATTGCTCATCCTAAATTACCCCGCCAATCCCACCGGTATTACTTATGACTTTAATGAGCTTCAATCAATTTATGAGATAGCCAAAAAGAAAAAAATTTTTGTCTTAAGCGATGAGATTTATGAGAAATTAATTTATGACGGCAGGGCTCATCATAGTTTCGCCGCTTTTAAGGAAGCGGATAGTTTTACCTTGACAGTTAACGGCTTTTCTAAATCTTTTTCTATGACTGGCTGGCGCATAGGATATCTAGTGGCTGCGCAAGAAATCATTATTCAGGCTTCGAAGCTGATTGACCATACAACTTCCTGCGTTTCTTCGATATCGCAGGCCGCGGCTTGTGCGGCTTTTAAAAATAGCGGCTGGCAAGCCCAGATGCGCGCAGATTTTGAAGAAAAGCGAAATCTTCTCTGGGAAGGTTTACGCGAATGCCCTAAAATCTCCGCGCAGCAAAGCTCCGGCACCTTCTATATGTTTTGTGATATTACAAAAACAGGTTTGACTTCTACCCAGTTCGCATCGCAACTTTTAGAAAAATACCAGGTATGTGTTATCCCTGCGGATTCATTCGGCGCAGAAGGGTATGTGCGCTTAAGTTTTGCAGCTTCTGTAGAAGAAATTAAAAAAGGCATACAGAGAATTAAGAAGTTTTTAAGTGAGCTTTGACGCCGTTTGATATACTGTCAACCGTAATGCGGTAACCGGTTGCGTAACTGGAAACGTCATGCGTCAAACGTTGACCGTATCTTCACCAAAGACGGCAACCGAATTTACGATTCGAGCTACGTCCTTCGATTTCACTCAGGACTTAGCCCTGAGCGTAGTCGAATGGGCGCAACCCTTCAACCGTTGACGAATAAATAAAAATAATCATGGGCAAAACCATAATTGAAAAAATACTCTCTAGTCATTCGGCAAAACCTCTTGCAGCCGGAGATGTGGGTATTTGTTTTGTTGACTTCTGTTTTTCGCAGGACGGCACAAGCTCTCTTGTGCTTGATGGACTTGCAAAATTGGCAAATAGTATAAAGGATCCTCGAAAATACGCCATGTTTATTGACCATTCCAGCCCGTCTCCAAGTATGGGCGTCTCGGGAGTGCATTCAAGGATGCGATTCGCCTCCAAAACAAATAGAAGCAAACTTTTTGACGTAGGTTGCGGTATATCGCATCAGTTGGTTATAGAGGAAGGCATTGCTTATCCGGGTAGGCTTATTCTTGGAGCAGATTCGCATACTTCTACCGTAGGCGCACTGTCTGCCGCAGCTTTTGGTGTCGGTTCGACAGATTTAGCCATTACTCTTGCTACCGGAAAGAATTGGTTCAAGGTTCCGCAAACCTATAAGATTATTATAAAAGGTAAAATTCCCAAAGGTGTTTTCAGTAAAGATATTGCCTTGTATATTATCCATAAGCTTTCTGCTAACGGCGCAACCTATAAATCAGTAGAATTTTACGGCGAGGTAATTGATCAGTTATCACTGGACGCAAGGCTTACGATTACCAATATGACTATTGAGTTTGGGGCGAAATGCGGCATCATCCCGGCTGACAAAAAAGTTTTTTCCTACCTTTCGAGTATAGGCGTTAAAAAGTATAAGCCGGTTTATTCCGATAACAGCGCTAAATTTGAAAAAACAATTGAGTTTGATGTATCTAAACTTACTCCTTATGTTGCCAAGCCCCATGCTGTTGATAATGGCGCACCAGCCCAAGAATTGAAGGATATACGTATCCAGGAAGCCTTTCTTGGAACTTGCACCAACGGCCGCATGGAAGATTTAGAAATTGCCGCTAAGATTTTGCGTAACAGAAAGGTCAGCCCGGAAGTAAAATTGCTAGTGGCGCCTGCTTCAAATAGTATTTGGCGCAAAGCCTTGCAAAAAGGATTATTACGCATTATTATGGAAGCAGGAGGGATTATCCTTCCGGCTGGATGCGGCCCTTGCGTCGGGACGCACCAGGGAGTCCCGGCTGATAACGAAGTGGTCATTTCTACCGCAAACCGGAATTTTAAAGGAAGAATGGGTAATCCCAACAGCTTTATTTACCTTGCATCTCCGGCTACCGTTGCCGCTTCGGCGATTACCGGCAATATTACCGATCCAAGAAAATTTATGAAGGATTAAATGCTGCTTTTGAAATCGTATCGAAGAATAATTAACCCTGGGCTTAATTGATATGTATAAAATTTTTCAAGGAGGTGTGTGATGCTGAACATCAATACTCTTCTTAAATTGACTATGGAAAAGGGCGCCAGCGACCTTCACCTCACTGTAGATACTCCGCCTATTTTGCGTATTGATGGTAAGCTCTACATTACTGATTTCCCGGCATTAGACAGTGAGGATACGAAATTTCTTATTTATAGTGTATTAAATGATGATCAGAAGGCTGCATTCGAACGGGACAAAGAGCTGGATTTTTCCTGTGCGGTTTCAGGAATGGACAGATTCAGGGTAAACCTGCATTATCAACGCGGAAATATTGAGGCGGCATTCCGCAGGGTTCCCGAAAGAATACCGACGCTTGAAGAGCTGGGGATACCCAAGGTTGCCTACGATTTTATCAACAAGCCAAATGGCCTTATCCTGGTGACCGGCCCAACCGGCATGGGTAAAAGCACCAGCCTCGCCGCGATGGTTGATATTATAAATAACGAGCGGCAAGAGATGATAATTTCCATAGAAGACCCTATAGAATTCGTACATACTAATAAAAAAAGTATTATAAAGCAGCGAGAGGTATACGCTGATACTCATTCTTTTCCTGAAGCGCTAAAGCGGGTACTGCGCCAGGACCCAAATGTTATAGTTGTCGGAGAAATGAGGGATTTAGAGACGATTGGGACAACACTTACTGCTGCGGAAACCGGGCACTTAGTTTTTGCTACTCTGCATACGCCGGATGCGCCACAAACCGTACAACGTATCATTGATGTTTTTCCTCCGCATCAACAGAAACAGGTGCGCGTACAATTAGCAGACTCCCTTCAGGGTGTACTTAGCCAGCTGTTGCTTCCGCGCATTGACAAAGAAGGCAGAATCCTGGCAACGGAGGTGCTGGTGGCTACTAGCGGCATACGTAACCTTATCCGGGAAGGGGAAATCGCGCAAATCCCTTCTTTGATTCAAATGGGCGCACAATACGGAATGTACACCATGGATAAGTGTTTAAAGGATTTATATCGCAAGGGCATTATCAGCAAAGACGTAGCTTTGAGCAAGGTAAGAAATATAGTGGAGTTTGAGAATTTGTAAATGATTACAGAGATTAGAAAGGAGATTACAGAGATTGTATAATCTTTGGAATCTTTCTTTAATCTCTGGAATCTATTATAAAAAATATAATTAATAAAATGGTTTTAGAAGGCAAAGCATTTAAATTCGGCGATAATATTAATACGGATTGGATTATTTCCGGACGTTATAAGTTTGCCATTACGGACATGAAGAAGCTTTCGCAGTATCTTTTCGAAGATATACGGCCTAATTTCCATAAAGAGTTAATACCCCAAAAATCCATTCTGGTAGCCGGCGAAAACTTTGGCATGGGTTCTTCCAGAGAGCAAGCCCCCTGGGTGATAAAAGAAGCGGGGATTGTCTGCATTGTCGCAAAAAGTTTTGCCCGTATATTTTATCGCAATGCTTTTAATATAGGCTTGCCTTTAATTGAGGCCGATACCACAACCATCCTTGAAGGTGATGAGCTAAGGATTGAAGTTGACAGTGGTATTATCGAAAAAATAAAAGACAAAGCTACACTAAGGTTTGTGCCTTGGAATAATTTTCGCAAAGAACTGGTCTTGAGTGGAGGAATTATACCCTACCTTCAGAAATATAAAGATTTTAAATTAGATTGAATATGAAAAAAATAAGTTTAATACCGGGTGATGGTATTGGCCCGGAGGTAACTGACGCGGCCATTGCCTGCATTGATGCGCTTGGAGTGGATATTGAGTGGGAAGTAGTTTATGCCGGAGAGCCGGCAGTAGAAAAATGCGGAAAACTTCTGCCGCAAGAGACCCTTGATTCCATAAGAAAAAATAAAGTCGCCCTCAAGGGCCCTATTACAACCCCTATAGGCAGCGGTTTTCGCTCTATTAACGTTGCCCTGCGCCAGGAGCTCGATTTATACGCTTGCGTGCGGCCGAGTTGGTATATTGAGGGCGGCAATTCTAAATATCCCGGCTTAGACCTTATAATTGTTCGTGAAAATAGCGAAGACTTATACGCGGGAGTTGAATTTCAGGAACACACACCTAAATGCGATGGATTAATTGAATATATTAATGGCATAAGCGAAAAAAAAGTAAGGCCTGGTAGCGCGATTTCCATAAAGCCTTTTTCCAGATTTGCCTGCGAGCGGATTATTCGTTTTGCATTTGAAATGGCTAAAAAAGAAAATAGGCGCAAGGTCAGCTGTATTCATAAAGCCAATATCATGAAATATACTGACGGCCTTTTCTTAAAAATTTTTAGAGAGATAGCCGCCGACTACGCCAGCATAGAAGCAAACGATACAATTGTAGATAATCTTTGTATGCAACTGGTTATGCGTCCGCATGAATTTGATGTGCTTGTTTTGCCTAATCTTTACGGAGATATAGTTTCTGACCTTTGCGCCGGGCTTATGGGCGGTTTAGGGGTGGCGCCGGGCGCTAATATAGGCGAGGAAACCGCACTATTTGAGCCGGTGCATGGTGCAGCGCCAAAATATGCCGGGAAAAACAAAGTTAATCCTGTTGCAACCATACTTTCTGCGCAATTGATGCTCAAATATCTGGGAGAAGATAAAAAAGCCAAGATTTTAGAAGAAGCGGTATTGGCGGTAATAAAGGAAAAAAAATATACAACATACGACTTGAAACCTACTAGGACAGATCCCACGGCAGTCGGGACAAAAGAGATGACCAAGGCAATTGTCAGTAAAATAAAAGCTAGCCTTTAAAACATGATAAAAAAAGTTTCTGTTATTGGCAGCGGAGCGGTCGGTTCGACCCTCGCATTTCACCTGCTGCGCCTTAATTTAAAAGAGTTAACATTGGTGGATACAGCCAGCGATCTTGCCAGGGGGGTTGCTCTTGATTTGGAAGATACGCGGGCATTTTTTAATTTTCCTACCGACATAAAAGCTGGAGGAGATTTTTCTTTAATAAAGGATTCAGATATTGTTGTAATTACCGCAGGCGTTGCACGTAAAGAAGGCATGAGCCGGCTCGATCTTTTAAAGATAAACGCGAACGTCGCAAAAGAAGTATCAGCCGAAATAAAGAAATATGCGAAAGGTGCAATAGTCATCGCGGTGACAAATCCTCTGGACATCATTACTTATATAATTACGCGTGAAACTGGATTTGCGCGCAGCAAGATATGCGGCATGGGATCTTCCCTTGACAGCGCACGCCTGCTTAATATTTTCTCTCTAAGCGCAGGAGTTTCGGCGGCTTCTCTTGAAGGTTTTGTTTTCGGGCTGCACAATAACGAGATGATAGTTTCAGCCCAAAGGCTTAAAGTCAAGGGCGAACCATTAGAAAATGTTTTAACTCCGGAAAAAATAGAAAAATTACGCCAGCGTACAGCTATGCGCGGAGGAGAAATCGTCGGGCTGCTTAAAAATAGAAGCGCTTCTTTCGCTCCGTCGCTTTCCTGTTTTCGCCTCATAGAAGCAATTGCCTACGATAAAAATGAAATAATCCCTGTTTCTGTTTTACTTAGCGGAGAGTACGGGCTCAACGGCGTATGTATGGGCGTGCCCTGTTTGATTAATGCAAGCGGGGTGGACCGTATTATTGAAATAAAGCTTACCACGGAAGAAAAAGAAAAAATAAAAAAAGTAAAAGACACCTTTGCCGAAATAGATAAGTTGCTATAAACAAACTTTAGCTAAATGTATGATCTGGCGATAATAGGTGCAGGCGCAGGGGGCTTATCTTGCGCGGCCCAGGCTTTAAAAGCAGGCCTGAAGATTGTCCTGTTTGATATAAACAGGGCCTTTTTTGGGGGAGTCTGCCTCAATAAGGGTTGTATCCCCACCAAATTTTGTATTAACTCTTCAAAAATCAATAAAGACTGGCAAGTAATTTCCACGCAAAAATCTCAAATTATCGAGAAAATCAAAGCACCCCTGCTTTCCCACCTGCAAAGTCAAAAGGTAAAAGTAGTTTTTGGCAGTGTTTCCCTTGAAGACAAACATACCCTTAATTGCAGCGGAGAAAAATTTTCGGCAAAGCATATCATTATCGCAAGCGGCTCTTCTCCCAGGGAAATCATCAAACATAAAAATGCGATTTTTGCTGAGGATATTTTTGATATGCCGCAATTAGCCAATAAGTTTCTTGTGGTAGGGGCGGGGAGCATAGGCCTTGAGATGGCTTCTCTTTTGCGTAATTTAGGTAAAAATGTCCTTATTGCCGAAAAAGAAGAACATATTTTACCGGCATTTAATCAGTCTTTATCCAGCCGCCTTAGGCAAGTTTTAGAGAAAAAGGGCATAACTATAGAAACCGGCAGGGATATTGCAAATTATAATCTCGATGAGTTTGATGAAATAATTTTAGCAGCAGGCAGAGCCCCTAACACGCAGGGTTTAAACTTAGATAAAGCCGGCGTAGAGTGTGACGCTAGAGGCTGTATTATTACGGATAAATACATGAAAACCAGCGTAGATAATATTTATTCCTGCGGTGATGTTACGGGGAAAAAACCTCTTGCTTATATCGCGCAATATCAGGGCAAACTCTGTGTGGATAATATATTAGGGAAAGCATGCATGGAAGATTATTCCGGTATCCCTGAATGTGTGTTTTCTTTGCCGCAAATAGCGCAGGTGGGCATATTGGAAGAGGAAGCAAAGAGCAAGAATATTGATTGTAAAAGCATAAAATCTAATTTTTTAAAGTTTTCTTCCATCTATGCTTATGATGATACGCAAGGCTATATTCAGGTCTGCATTGATGCCCAAGGAATGATTCTGGGCGCAGGTATTATCTCATCTCTTGCCAGCGAGCTCATTAATGTATTTTCTATTTGCATAAAAAACCGGCTTAAAGTTAAAGATATAGCGCGCTGTACCTTTATCCATCCTACGCTTTCAGAAATTATTCCGCTCCTCCTGGAGGAGGCTTGAGCCTCCTGGGTGTTAAATGCCGCTAAAAATAGAAAGCGGCATTTACTTTATTCCAACCTTTTGCTATAATATTTTATATGAAGAATTACGGAAGAGCTTCTTTTGGGATATCCATATTTGTTCATGCGCTTTTTATTGCCGGCATGCCTTCTTTTGTTAAAGCAAATATCTTCGTGCATCAGACGAAGAAAGAACAGGCCTTCAAAGATATCAGCGAAATAAAAATAATTCCTCACAAGGAAGAAGCGCGAAAAGCAGAGCAAGATAAGCGTTTCAGTTTGACTGATGACATACCTCCGCCGTATATAAATAATCTTTCAGAAAAATTTTTGATTAACAACGAAAAAAAAATATCTTTGGATAAGCCGCCGATTGCCCAGGAGCGCATCAGTGAGGTGGCAATCGCCGATATTTCAAGCAAAGATTTAGAAAAAATACCGGAATATATGCCTTATTACAATTCCGTCCGGGAGAAAATCAATAAAACTGCTTACCGGCTTTATGACGGACAAGACAAAGGAATTGTTTTCCTGAGTTTTGTAGTATTACCTGACGGACGACTCCAAGGGGTTTATCTGGAAGAGCAATCGGAGAATAACCCTGTTTTGCGCGAGATTGCCATTAAAAGCATCTACGAAGCGGCTCCCTTTGCTCCTTTTCCTAAAGAATTGGCTAACCGTTCCAATTTACCCTTCCGAGTCCCTATAAACTTCAAAAATAATTGACATAATCATCTGTGTTAAACTCGGTCATTTATTACGGAGATAATAAATGCCGCCTAGATGTTAATGAAGCAGATAGGTTGAAGTGGTTGATTTTTCTTTTAAGGATTGTTGATCTATACACAGAATAAAATTAATTGACCATGGTTAGAAAGCCGGTAGTCAGCGGTAAATTTTATCCGCAAAATAGCAAGGATTTAAAAAAACTCCTCGATGGTTTTAAGGTGCCAGAATCGTCTAAATGCTCTGCGCGGGCAATCATTCTGCCTCACGCCGGTTATGTTTATTCCGGTAAAGTAGCTGCTACGACGGTAAGCAAGGTTATACCCAAGAAGAGAATTATTATCCTTGGTAATAACCACACAGGGTTAGGAGAAGGTTTTGCACTTTACCCAGCAAACGGTTCCTGGGAAATGCCTTTCGGGCGCGTTGCAATAGATGAGGAACTAGCCAAGATGATTTTAAAGGAGGCCGACGGCATCAAAGAAGACTATGTGGCTCATGAATACGAGCACTCCATAGAAGTTGAGCTTCCTGTGTTGTATTATTATTTTGGTGATTTTCGCTTTGTCGCAATCGCTTGCCAGGAGGCAGGCCTCCTGGCTTACAGAAAAATTGCTTCTCAAATATATGAGGCAATAAAAATGATAAAAGAAGATATACTTTTGATAGCTTCAAGCGATATGACCCATTATGAGCCGGACGCAACTGCACGTGCTAAAGACTCACTTGCCATTGAAGCGATAGTGAATCTTGATGAGGAAGAGTTGCTTAAAAAAACACATAGCGGTAACATTACCATGTGTGGTGTTGCCCCTGTTGCAATTTTGCTTTCCTGTGTTAAACTTTTGGGAGCGAGAAAGGCGCATGTTGCCTTATACCAGACAAGTGCTGATGCAAGCGGGGATTCTTCTTCTGTGGTGGGTTATGCAGGGATAATCATAAATTAATTTAAAATAACCGGAAGGTGCGTATGAGTGATGAAATTAAAAAGAAGGTTGACGACGCTTGGAAGGAGCAGGTAGATAAAGAGAAAACGCAGGCGCATATCCAGGAAGAGCCCTACCATGAACCAACCTTTAGTATATTCATTTCTTCAATCAGCATGCAAGCTATGATCGCTATGGGAAAGCTTGAAAACCCTATAACTAAAACTACCGAGAAGAATCTGGAACAAGCGCGTTTCCTCATTGATACCTTAGGGATTATTAAAGAAAAAACCAAAAATAACCTTACACCAGAAGAAGGAAAGTTAATGGACGAGTCGCTGTATAGTCTAAGAATGATTTATGTGGAGGAGAAAGGAAAATGATTGATCAAGAGCTTTTAAAAATACTTGCCTGTCCCTTATGCAAAACTGATGTTGTTCTGAAGGATGAAAAAATCGTATGCGTTAAGTGCGGTAGGCGATATCCTATAAAAGACGGTATACCTATCATGCTTATCGAGGAGGCAGAATTAGATGAAAAAAAAGAAAAATAGAGTTTTAGTTATTCATGGTCCAAACCTTCATCTGCTGGGCAAACGCGAGAAACATATTTACGGGACATTTACTTTAGAGCGCATAAATTCCGAGCTTAAAGAAAAAGCAGCAAATTTAGGCTTGTCCCTTGAAATTGTGCAATCTAATTCAGAAGGCGATATAGTAGACAGAATAACGCGTAGTACTTACGATTTTTTGATCATAAATCCGGCGGCTTACACGCATACCTCGGTTGCCATAAGAGATGCGATTTGCGGGGTGAATATCCCTGCCATAGAAGTTCATCTATCTAATATCTATAAGCGTGAGCAATTTCGCGCTAAATCTCTTATTTCAGATGTGGCCATAGGGGTTATCACCGGCTTAGGTAGCGTAGGCTACATACTTGCCTTAGAAGCCGCCAGTGAAATCCTTAAAAAACCCTCTAAAAAGACGTGAAGCAGGCTCTTAGTTCCTGTCTTGCAAAAATACGCGAGCTTCACCTAGATGCCTTTCTTATTTCCGACCCCCTAAATATTGCCTATTTGACTGATTTTTCGCAAGGCGCTGACGGTTATCTTCTAGTCAGCAGTGATGCTCAATTATTTTATTTCACAAATTTTTTATACGAGGCAGTAGCGCGACAGGTAAAATGCTGGAAGGTAATCGCGCAAAAAGGCAATATTTTTAAGCATGTAGCTGGCCAGATAGAAAAGCTCGGTGCCAAAAAAGCGGCATTTGAACCCAAGCATATCCCCTTTTTAGAATATAAGAAAATTAAGGAAAGCTTAGATGCGGCCGGCGTTGACTTTTATCCTGCAATAGACCTCATAGAGAAGATACGTGCCATTAAGACCAAAGAAGAAATATCCTATATACAAAAATCTACCCTTATTACTAAAGAGGCCCTGGATTTCGTCAGCCAAGCGGATCTAAAGGCATCAACCGAAAAGGAGTTAAGCATTGAAATTGAGCGTTTTTTGAAGCTTAAAGGAGATAACGAGGTAGCATTCCCTACCATTGTTGCTTCAGGGAAAAATAGCGCTTATCCGCATCATGTAGCCGGCACAAGCCCGATAAATAAAAATATTTTCCTAATTGATTTGGGCTCAAAGTATTATAAATATTGCGCTGACTTGACAAGGGTATTTTTTGAGGGTAAAATATCTACTTCTGTCCGAAAAATTTACGATATTGTAAGGAAGGCGCAGGAATTAAGTATTGCCAAAATAAAAGATGGCGCCAAAGCCAGCGAGGTAGACGCGGCCGCTCGAGGGTTCATAAATAAGAAAGGCTACGGAAAATATTTCGGCCATGGCCTGGGTCATGGCGTAGGCATAGCGGTCCATGAACTCCCCTTTATTAATGCGGTGAATGAGGAATCGTTGCGGGAAGGCATGGTAATTACAGTAGAGCCGGCTATATATCTCGAAGGCAAGTTCGGCATAAGAATAGAAGATATGGTATTAGTAGAGTCCCAAGGCTGCAAAGTTTTAAGCGCCTGACCCTTTCGACAGGCTCAGGGCAGGCTATTCGACAGGCTCAGGGTCAGTCCTGAGTAAAATCGAACCCTTGGACAAAAGCTCAGGATTCGTCCCCGAGCATAATCAAAGGGTCTAAGGACTGAATTTTGAGGGAGGGAATATGGAATTAGAAAAACTAAAAGAGTTTATTGAATTTATGAATCAGAATAGCCTTTGTGAATTGGAAATAGAAGAGGAAGGCAAACGCATCAGGCTCAAAAAATTCTCCGCAGAACAACCCGTGGTTATCTCGCACTCGCAAGGCGGTGCCAGTCCTGCCGTCAAAGAAGAAAAGAAGGAAGGCTCCCTAGAAATAAAGTCGCCCATGGTAGGGACATTTTATCGCGCGCCTTCTCCTGGCGCAAAACCATATGTAGAAACAGGAGATATTGTAAAGCCAGGGGATGTAGTATGCATAATTGAAGCAATGAAGTTGATGAATGAAATAAAATCTGAAGTCGAAGGTAAAATAGCGCAGGTGCTCGTTGAAAACGGTGAACCCGTAGAATTTAGCCGGACATTATTTCTGATAGAACCGCTTTAATTTCTGGAGAGAAACCCTCAAAAAACCCAAATTCATGTTTTCAAAAATTCTTATTGCCAATCGAGGAGAAATAGCCATACGTGTCATCCGCGCCTGCAGGGAACTAGGTATTAAAACCGTAGCGGTATATTCGGAAGCGGATAAAAACTCTTTGCATCTTGAATTTTCTGATGAAGCTATTTGCATTGGCAAAGCCCCTTCCTCAGAAAGCTACCTCAACATTTCCAGCATTATCAGTGCCGCCGAAATAACCGACAGTGACGCCATACACCCCGGTTATGGCTTCTTGGCCGAAAATCCATATTTTGCTGAAGTCTGTGAATCTTGCGGGATTAAATTTATAGGCCCGACAGCTGAAAATATCCGCCTGATGGGCGATAAAATCCGGGCTAAAGAGACGATGCAAAAAGCAGGAATTCCTTTAATTCCCGGCAGTAAGGGAGGAATTAAGTCAAAAGAGGATGTTTTAACAAGTGCTAAAAAAATAGGCTATCCGGTAATTTTAAAAGCAAAAGCCGGAGGGGGAGGCAAAGGCATGCGCATTTGCCATAGCGATGTGCGCTTGGTAAGTGCCCTTCTTACCGCGCAGGCTGAAGCAGAAGCCGCCTTTGGTGATTCAGAAGTATATATGGAAAAATTTATCGACAAACCCAGGCATATAGAAATTCAGGTTGCAGCCGATAATTTCGGCAACGTGGTATATTTCGGAGAACGTGACTGTAGTATTCAGAGAAGGCATCAGAAGATTATCGAAGAAACCCCTTCACCAGCCGTTGACGCCCGCCTGCGTAAAAAATTGGGCGAATTGACTGCCAAGGGGGTAAAATCAATAAATTACCGTGGCGTAGGCACCGTAGAATTTCTTTTAAGCGAAAGGAACGTGTTCTATTTCATGGAAATGAATACGCGTATACAGGTAGAGCACCCCATAACCGAAGAGGTTACCGGAGTTGATCTTGTGAAGCTTCAAATTCTTATTGCCGCGGGAGAAAAACTTAATCTAAAGCAGGATAATATTCAATCTAAAGGAGCAGCTATAGAGTGCCGCGTTAATGCCGAAGACCCAGAAAATAACTTTCTGCCCTGCCCCGGTAATATCGAATTCTGCTATTTACCTGGAGGTAAAGACATCCGGGTAGATACGCACATTTATTCAGGTTACCACATTCCGCCCTATTATGACTCTTTAATCGCAAAAATAATTGCAAAAGGAAACAGCCGCCAGGAGGCTTTAACTAAAATGGAAAGGGCTCTCGATGAGGTACGGATAGAACCCATAAAAACAACTGCATCATTTTGCAAAAGAGTTATTGCCGACGCAGAATTCAGAAGCGGCACTTATAATACCGGATTTTTAAATAAATTTTTAGCCAAGGAGGAGGAATGGACAGAAACATAAGTTCCGAATTCGGCCAGATAAAAATACACCGCAAGGTTATACGCCAGGTCGCAGAAGCAGCCGCCGCAAGCGTTAAAGGCGTGCGCTGCGTGGGGTGGCAATGTTACGGGTGGTTCAGGGGCGGATTTTTAAGGTTTTTCGCTATGGCGGGAACGCGCGTGCGCCTTGAAAAAGAAATGAAAATTATCGTTCCGATCACGGTTGCTTGGGGAGAAAACGTTGTTGATGTTGCCTGTGAAGTGCAGAAGAAAGTAATATATCATATGCTTAATAATTTAAATATCGAATCGCTGGTAGTTGATGTAAAAATAAAGAAGGTAGAAAGGGGGTAGGATGGTATTCTTAATAAGTTTTATTTATGTAGTCATGTCTATTTTACTTGGTTCGCTCTTGGTAGGGCTTGCGTGGAATCCTGTTGTGTTTTTAGTGTTCTTCTCAAAACAAATTATTTATCTTAAAAATAATATTAACTATCTTCCATTACGTCTGGAATTTGCTTTCATTGGCCTTTTAATAATTCTTATCTGCGTACGTTATCTTGAATCGGTTTTTTTCCGTTCTAAAAGAGAGAGAGCCATACTGCTTGAATCTCCCCAGGGCAAAGTAAGCATTACTCTCTTTGCAGTCGAAGACATGCTTAAGCGTATTCTTGAAGGAAAGCGCGAGCTTCTTCATGTAAGGCCAAGGGTTATTCCGGGAAAGAAGATAATCGAAGTGCTTGTCAGGGCAAATTTAACCTCTGAGGTTAACCTGCTTGAATTTACCAGTTCCATTCAGGAGGAGCTACGCGAAAAACTACAGAGCCTTCTAGGGGAAGATAAAGAAATTAAGGTGAGAATAGAAATAAGGAAAATGGTATTCAAAGAAAATAAAAAACTTGTTGAGGAAGAGCCGGAAGTACCATTTAGAAATTATTAGAATTTACTTTTTATCCTGGCAGTTAAACACTCGAAAATTTATTCTAAATTTTTTTCGTAACTGGCGGGATCCCCGCCTGCCGGCGGGCAGGAATTCGACTAAGCGCTTTTTTTGACTGGTGTCTTCAAAAAGCGCAAGTCTCATTGAGGAGGATTAAATGAAGATAGGTATTCTTACTGGCGGCGGAGACTGCCCGGGTTTAAACCCGGTCATTCGAGGCGTAGTACGCACAGCCATTAACGCTGGCGATGAAGTCCTGGGTATAAGATATGGCTGGAAAGGTCTGCTTGAAAAAGACTGTATTGCATTAGATTTGCGTTCGGTTTCAGGGATATTGCCTAAAGGTGGAACTATCCTGGGGACATCACGCACCAATCCTTACAAAAAAGAGAATGGCTCAAAAGCCGCAAAAGAGAATTTCAAAGCGCTGGGTTTGGACGCGCTTATTGTTGTAGGCGGAGAAGATACTCTGGGGGTTGCGACAAAATTATTTAAAGAAGGAGTGAAAGTGGTCGGCGTGCCAAAAACCATAGATAATGATCTGGGCGCGACTGATTTTACTTTTGGTTTTGATACTTCGGTTAATATCGTCATGGAATGTATCGATAGGCTGCACACGACCGCGGAGTCGCATAACCGCATTATGGTTGTAGAAGTGATGGGCAGGCACGCAGGCTGGATTGCCACATATTCCGGAATTGCCGGCGGAGCAGACTATATCCTTATTCCGGAGATGCCCATCGATATTGGCGAGATTTGCGAGTCGATAAAAAAACGCCACTCAAGAGGAAAAAATTTCAGCATCATCGTGGTTTCTGAAGGGGCTGCTTTTAAAGAAAGCGATGTAGCGGTGCAGGAAAAGAAGCTTGATGAATTCGGGCATGTGCGTTTAGGGGGTATCGGAGAAATGCTTGGTAAAATTATTGAAGAGCGCACAGGCTATGAAACACGAGTGACGGTGCTTGGGCATATCCAGAGAGGAGGCTCTCCCACGGCATTCGATAGGGTACTGGGTACCCGTTTTGGCGTTAAAGCGTATGAATTGATAAAGGCAGGCAAGTTCGGCAAAATGGTAAGCTTGCGCGGGACAGAAATAATAGATGTGTCTTTAGAAGAGGCCACCAAGGCTTTAAAAACAGTTGATTTAAAGCTTTATGAAATAGCCAAGATATTTTTCGGTTAAACGCCCCGCATGCGGAGTAAAGTTCTCTGCGTCGCCGCCTTATGGGCGGAATCCCGCAGAAATTATGCATGCGGGACGAATTACCATCAGTTTTAAAGAGCACTAATTCACGCGAACAGTGTACTTAATGAATAAGATAATAGAAACCTCAATAGAAAGCCACAAAGAGGCGCTCAAGTGCTTAGAAACGCTTAAAGCAGAAATCGAGAACATTGCTTCGGTTTTTATCTCTACCCTGGAGAATAAAGGCAAGATTATTTTCATGGGTAATGGCGGAAGCGCAGCTGATGCTGGGCACTTGGCGGCAGAGCTGATTGGAAGATTCAAAAAAAATCGTGCACCACTTGCGGCTATATCCCTTTCTACGAATGTTTCAAATCTTACCGCAATAGGGAATGATTTTGGCTTTAACGAGATATTCTCGCGCCAAGTTGAATCTCTAGCAACAAACCTTGATCTTCTGGTGGGGTTATCTACCTCCGGCAACTCCGAAAATATTATCAGGGCAGTTAAGGCTGCAAAAAAATTAAATATAAAGACAATAGCTTTTCTGGGCAAAGACGGAGGTTCACTTAAGAGTCTGGTAGATACGACCCTTCTAATTCCTTCGCTAGATACGCCGCGCATCCAGGAGATGCATATTTTAGCGGGGCATATTATAGCTGAGATAGTAGAAGAACATTTCGCCTAATACCCGCCTCATAAATTTAAACTTTTATGGCTAAAATACAATCATCTAAATCTATCGAAAAAATAGCAAAGCGCCTTAAAAATAAAGGCAAACGTATCGTCTTTACGAACGGCTGCTTTGATATTATCCATCCTGGGCACATTAAAATTTTAAACGTTGCTAAGAAAAAGGGAGATGTCCTCATTGTGGGCCTCAATTCTGACGAGTCAGTCAGGCGTATCAAAGGAAAATCTCGCCCCATTCTCAATGCAATCTCACGCGCGCAAGTCCTTGCTGCCCTTGCAGTTGTAGATTATGTGGTTATTTTTGGCGAAGATACTCCGGAGAAATTAATTAAACTCATCAGGCCGGATTATTTAGTTAAGGGTGGAGATTGGCAGCTTGATAAAATCGTCGGACGCCAGTACGTAAAAAAAGTTTGCCGCGTTAAACTGTATCCCGGACACTCAACCTCGCTGATAATTAAGAAAATTGTCCAGCATAATAGCCTATAAAACATGGAAAAAAACGGAATGTTACGGGCGCTTGACGCCAATTTTAACCGTTGCAAGGAAGGCCTAAGGGTCAGCGAAGATATTTTCCGTTTCATCATTGAGAATGATTCATTGCGTAAAAAAATACGCCGCCTGCGACATGCTTTAGATATAATCGCACAGGAAAAAGTAATCAAGTGTGCGATTAAAAGCCGCAATTCAGGAATTGATTTAGGCCGCAGAGTGGATGATTTTGAGCTCACGCGTAAAAATTCAGTTGATATTCTTTATATTAATTTGCAGCGCGCCAAAGAATCATTGAGAGTTATAGAAGAATTTTTTAAAATCTTATTGCCAAAGCGCGTCACGCATATCAAGAAGATACGCTATCAGCTTTATACGGTAGAGAAGGATATTTATCTTCAACTTTCACCCATCAAGAAGGCGCTCCAGCGCCGCTAAAGAAAATTTCATATGGATTTATTCAAAAAAAGTTTTCTTAAAAAACTGGCGCAAAATGAGAAAGTGAAACCTGATTTTCTCATCAGGCAATTGGAAACAGGACGGATTGTTATCCCTTTAAATAAAAAGAGAGAAATCGCACGCCCGGTTGCCATAGGAGAAGGCCTGAAAATAAAAATTAACACAAACATAGGCATTTCAACTGAAGAGGCGGATATAAGCGATGAAATAAAAAAAATCAAGGTAGCCATAGAAGCCGGAACAGATACGATTATGGATTTAAGCGTAGGGGGGCAACTTGAAAAAATACGCAATGAAATTTTGCGCGAATGCCATGTTCCCCTGGGAACGGTCCCGCTTTATGAGATTGCCACAATAGCAGAAAAAAATAAAGGTGGCTTTGAAAAGATTGATTGTGACGATATTTTTTCTGTTTTGGAGAAACAGGCGGCTGCCGGCGTAGATTTTT
>JAQTOI010000010.1 GCA_028713415.1 Candidatus Omnitrophota bacterium | reverse complement strand
TTAGAGAGAATAATAAACAAAATATAAGGGTATATAACTTCATTTTATTCCTTGAGCACATACGCCTTAACTACAATATCTTCATCTATGCTCGAACCTTGAGCTTTATGTATGGATATGCGTTCTATGCTTACGTTTTTACTTTCAAGCTCTTTAACAAATTTAAGCAACCCTCTATAAGAAGACCTGGCTTTTAAATTCAATCTCACATTAACAAATATGCCCTCATCGCTTCTGGAGGTGCTTAAAGAACTGATAACGATATTATTATTTTGCGCGCTATCTTCCACAAATCGTTTAAATATGGCGGGGTCTTTCTGGAAAAACTTTTGTGCGGCTTTATTATAGGCATCAGTAGCTGCTCCCCAACGGACTATTAACTCTTTTTCTTTTGCTATTTGCGCTCTTTTTTCCTCTAAGACCGCTTTCTTTGAAATATAATCAGCGTACAGGCCCTTCATAACCCAGGCAAATAAGGCTATCACCACTATCGTAATAATAAGATTTTTATATTTTCCTAAACTCCCCATATCACTCCATTCTTATGCTGAAAGACGTTACCTGATATTTTCTGATTTCCCTTTTCTCGGAAGAAGTCAAGTCAATATTGCGATATGCACTTTTTATTGCCGGTTCTTTTTTTAAACTGGCAATTAATCCATCAAGCGCTAAACTTTCCTTATTGGCGTCGGAAAGGAAAGCGTAGCCTCTAATATCCACATTATATCCTATTGCGGCCGGATTAAACTCAAGGCTTTCCAACCAAAAACCCTGCGGAAGCAAGGCAGCTATGCGTTCCAGGGTGGGTTGACATCTTGAAAGCGAAGCTTCTAGCTTAGCAAGGGCTGCCGACTTATCCTCTTTATCCTTAACCGTTGTTTCTATTGTATCCCAGGCTAAACCTTTGAGCTGGTTCGGTATTGAAACGGCTGCTTCCTCCCTATCCAGAAGCGCCTTTTCGGTAGATGTGCTGTTGCCGGTAAAAATGGCAAAAATAAAAGCAGTTAACAACCCTATGCCTACGAGTACAAGTAATAACCCGATATTTAAGGGGGTTATTGCCGGCGCTTGCGGCCTTTCGCCCAATTCTTCCTTTTTGGTTAGAATGGGCTTAAATTGATAAGGGTAATAGTCAATACCCGATACGCCCAGAGCTTTTACGTGTTCTACTTCGCCGTCGGGCTTGCCGGTTACATCGGAAGGCAGAATAATATCGGCCGTCGTTTGCAATTCTTCTTTAAAAAATGAAACGAGGTTCTCTGCGCCGGAAGCGCCCATGATGATAAATTTCTCTAAATCATAAAAATCGAATTCGCGCTTAAAATATTGGAAAGAAAGCCTCACGGAATCGATAAATTTATCAAAATCGATTGTCCCGTCTTTTTTGGGTATAACCAGGTAACGGTTAAATATCGGTAGATTATGATAGAATAACGTAAGGTATGCTTCAGAATCTGTGTAGTCCAGAAGGGCGAAATTCTTAACGACAGCATGCTTTTTCAATGATTTTAATACTCTTATAAGAGATAACGAAGAAGGCTCAATCGCCACAGGATTCAATCCAAGACGGCTTAAAATATCTTTAATTTTAGTAAGATTGCTGTCTTTTATGCCTACGAAAGAAAGGTTAATCTTTTTATCCCTGGCAAAAGTAGTATAGCCGTAGCCCCAGCGCAGTTCCTCCATCTTAAAAGGTATATACTTTACCACCTCATACATCAAAGAAACTTCTATCTCTTTCTTTTTCATGAGCGGCATATCAAGGAACCTGAAAATAAAATCTTTATCTGCCAGAGATACATAAACGTTCTTTTCAGTCGCGCCGATATCACGTAATGTTTTGTTAATTAACGCTTCTAGGCGTATATCTTCGCTTAGGCGTTCAATTTTGGCCTCTTCCTCCACCGCAGATAAATCGAATTTGGCGTAAGATACGATTCTTCTATTCTCAACAACTACGCCTGCTACCGAATTTACCCCAAGATATAAACCGACGTTTCTTTTAGCCATTGTTAACCTTAGTGCATTTTTTCAGCCATTCATCAATATATTTTCGGTCAAACCGCCAGACTTTGCCGATTTTCAATCCTGAAATCTTTTTCTTGGTAAGCCAATTGTAAATGGTCTGCTTCTGCAGCCCCAGATATTCAGCTAACTCATCCACGCTCATTAATCTTGGTATTCTTTGACGCTTCATTTTTGCCTTTTGAGAAATGATTGTATCTCTATTTAAATATCATTATTATCCCGCGTCAAGAATAATTTACTATAATTTGTCATAATCTTTCAATATATTGTATCGTTTTTATCATACTACTATATGTTGTGTATAAAATAAGCATAAAAAGCATAATTTTTCATAAAATAGGTGGATTACCGTAGAATTGTTTCTTGTTAATAGAATCAGGATTTAGCTTAAACGGCTGAATTTTCAAATAATGCGGAAGCAAAATAAGAGGAGCGTGTGTAGGGTGAACTTTTTACGGCTTTAAAGCCGTATTCCAAGGCTTTTTTTTCTAAAAAGGCGAACTTCTCCGGCAAAATATATTCTTTCAGCGGAAAATGGCTGCTTGAGGGCGGAAGGTATTGCCCAAGGGTCAGGAAATCGCAGGATACCTTGCGTAAATCAGCGAATACTTCAAAAACCTCATCCTGACCTTCTCCTAAGCCAAGCATAAGGCCGCTTTTGGTGATAATACTGGGGTTTTCAGCTTTTAAGAGCTTCAAAACCTCAAGAGAACGCTTATATAAAGCTTGCTGCCTTACCTTTATATATAGGGAAGGTACTGTTTCCAGGTTATGCGCAATTACCTCAGCTCCTGAATGCGCCACTTTTTCTATGCTTTTGCGTTTACCCATAAAATCGGGAATAAGTATTTCTACTCTTGGCGAAAAAGAGAGTTTTTTAATCTCCTGAACGCATGCACAGAAAATACCCGCTCCGCCGTCCTCCAAATCATCCCTGGTAGGAGAAGTAAGCACGACATAGCGTAAAGACAGCTTTTCCACTGCCAACCGCAGCCTTTGTGGTTCTTTGTAATCAACGCTCGCGGGAGCCCCTGTCGCCAGATTGCAAAAACGGCAGTTTCTTGTGCAAATATCTCCCAATATCATAAAAGTCGCAACTTTTGCATGAAAACACTCGGAAATGTTAGGGCAAAGCGATTCTTCGCATACGGTATGGAGGTCTAATTCCCGTAACAAACCTTTTAGCTTGCGACAGGCAACCAAGCTGATCTTCTTATTAAGCCAGAGAGGTTTCTTCATCGATATTGCTGGTTTGTTCGCATGAATGCGCTTTTTGATATATACGCGATACGTTCCAGCGGCGCATTTTATATTTTTCGGAGATTAGGGAATCTCTTATTGTTTCTTCTTCGGGGTAAAGCCCTCCTGAAGCTAATTCAAGATTAAAGCTTCTCGTAAAACTCTTAGCAAGTAAACTCCGCAATGAGTAAAAATCCTTTTTCTGATGAAGAAGCGGAATAAGCGCTGTGGCACGGTCACAGGCAGCTTCGCTTCCACGTATCAAGCCTTTTATTAAGGTAAAATCTATTTCTAAGGGTATGCTGCCATGTTGAAAAATAATATCTTTTTTTCTCCGTTGCGCATTCCCGCCTATTTTTTTCCCTGCGATAACCAAGTCAAATTCTTCGCAGGAAGAAAAACAGAAGTTTCCGTAATGGCCAGTTCTGGTAGCTACTGCTTCTCTGGCAAATTGAGCCTTAAGATTAAGCTGTGCATAGAAATCTATAAGAAATGAGCAAAGAACCCGAAAAGATTCCTTTACCCCTTTGGGCAACTTTATGTCAGCCAATGAGCAGGTAATGCTGTAAGTCAGCTCTTTATCGTGCAGGATACCTGCTCCGCCGGTAATGCGCCGAACAAAAGGAAAAGCTTCCTCGCAAAATAGAACATCTTTAGCTTGTTGATTATACCCTAAAGAAATGCAGGGCGGGTGCCATCCGTAAATTCTTAATGTAGGTATTTTTTTTAGGCTGTAACAGGCAAGAATTGCTTCATCGGTTGCCATGTTGTAAGGGCCTTGGTGATGTTCATCTAGAATGAGGCGCCAGGACTTTGCCATCGTAAATTAAGGTTCCTCGCCGCGTAAACTTCATCGACTCGCTTTACAGGCATGGTATGGGGTGCATTTTTAACTTTTTCTATTTCCTCGCTGATTTCTTTGTCGATATTTATCATTGCCTCAATAAAATTATCCAATGTTTCTTTGCTTTCGGTTTCCGTAGGTTCAACCATAAGAGCTTCATTGACAATTAAAGGAAAATACATGGTGGGCGGGTGCATGCCGTAATCAAGAAGGCGCTTGGCAATTTCTAAGGCAGAAGCGCCCCTGGCTTTTTGCCTGGAGCATGAAAATACTACTTCATGCATGGAGGGTAGAATAGAACAAGGCTCGTAATATTGTTTTAATTTTTCCCTTATATAGGCGGCGTTAAGCACAGCGTTTTGCGCAACCCGCTTCAACCCGTCAGCTCCTAAGCTGGTTAAATAAGCGTAGGCTCTTATAAGTACGTTAAAATTTCCGTAAAAACTGCGCACTCTGCCTATGGAATGCTTGATTTTATAATTCAAATAAAAGTCTTCGCCTCTTTTATCCACTAAGGGAGCGGGCAGAAAATCACTCATTGCAAGCGATACACCTACTGCTCCTGCACCCGGCCCGCCGCAGCCATGAGGCGTAGAAAATGTTTTATGCAAATTAAGGTGAATCGCGTCAAAGCCCATAGTTATAGGCTTAGTGATACCTAAGAGTGGATTAAAATTAGCGCCGTCATAATAAAGAAGCGCGTCTATTTTATGCGCAATCTCACTTATTTTAAGGATATTTTCTTCAAACAGTCCCAAAGTGTTGGGGTTTGTAAGCATAATTGCGGCAACTTCGCTATCACAACTTTTAGCCAATTTATCAAGATCAATTAGCCCATTCTCTTTACTTTCTATAATCACCGTCTGGTATCCGCACATCGAACTGGTTGCGGGATTGGTGCCGTGCGCAGAATCGGGGACAATAACTTTGGTTTTCTTATTTTTCTTGATTGCATGGTATTTGCGTATCATAAGCATGCCTGTGAGCTCTCCGGCAGCGCCGCTGGAAGCTTGGAAGGTAAAACGATTCATCCCGGTAATTTCGCATAAAATTTGTTCTAAATTAAAAATGAGCTCCAAAGCCCCCTGAACGTCGGTTGAAGGCTGATAGGGATGAACATGGGTAAATTCTTCCATACTGGCAAGGGCTTCATTAACCTTAGGGTTATATTTCATGGTGCAGGAACCCAGAGGATAAAAATTTGTGTCGACCGAAAAATTAAGGCGGGATAAATTGGTGTAATGCCGCACAACGTCCAGCTCGCCCAGCGACGGTAAATTCAAATTTTCTCTTAAGAATTGTTTCGGCAAGAGTTCATCTGCGCGCTTCAACGGTATTTCTGGCTTTGTCAGATATCTGGTCCTTCTGCCTTCTTTTCCTTTCTCGAATATAACCTTATTTTCCATGATTATCCGTTTAATACACCTTTCAAGGCCGCGATAAAATCATCGATATCTTCTTTGCTTTTTTTCTCTGTGCAACAGCTTAAAATACAATCGCGGAATTCACGATAAGCATCTCCCATATAAAAACCGGCAATAATATTTTTCTTGCGAAGTTTCCTTATTATTTTTTTTGCATCTTCGACCTGCCAGATGAACTCATTAAAAAAAGTGTTAGAAAAAATAACTTTTACTCCATTAATTTTAGAAAGGCTTTCGTAGAGATAATGCGCCAGATTCATTGAATGTAGAGCTGCTTCCTTTATGCCTTCTTTACCCATCAGGGCAAGATATATCGCAGCAGCCATGGCATTTAAAGATTGATTGGAACAAATATTACTGGTTGCTTTTTCCCTTCTGATATGCTGCTCGCGGGCGCAAAGCGTTAAGCAATATGCGGGTTTTCCCTGGCAATCTACTGTTTTTCCCACGATTCTACCCGGCATCTGGCGCATGAATTCATTTCTGGTGGCCAAAAAGCCGAACGATGGCCCGCCAAAATTCACATTTCCCCCTAAGGCCTGGCCGTCTCCGCAAACAATATCAACCCCGCATTTGTAAGGCTCCTTAAGAATCGCCAACGACATAGGATTAGTAACCATAATTACAAGCGCATTTTTTTGCTTGGTAAGCGCAGAAAGCATCTTTACATCTTCAACCAAGCCAAAAAAATTAGGGCTTTGCAAAGCCAGGCAGGCCGTATCATCACTAAGTGCACGCTTAAAAGCCTCTATATCTATCAAACCTGCCGCATCAAAAGGAATTTCTTTAATGATGAAATCTAAACCGCTTAAATATGTTTCCAAAACCCGGAGATATTCTGGATGCATGCTACTTGAGACTATGACTTTTTTCTTTTTTGTAATACGCAAAGACATAAGCGCGCTTTCCGCTAATGCTGAAGCTCCGTCAAAAAGAGACGCGTTTGAAACATCCATACCTGTTAAAAGGCACATATAACTTTGGTACTCATAAATTGTCTGCAGGGATCCCTGGGAACTCTCTGCCTGATAAGGGGTGTAGGCGGTTAGGAATTCAGCGCGGCCAATGAGGTAGGAAAGCGCTGCCGGAATATAATGGTCGTAGCAGCCGGCGCCTAAAAAGGAATTAAAGCGGCCTAGGGGTAAGTTTTTACGGGCAAGCGACTCAACTATCTTCCTTGTCTCCTGCTCATCTTTGCCACTCGAGATGCGCAGCGGCTCTTTCAATAAAATTTCCCGCGGTAGATGCTTGAATAAATCCTCAAAATTGGCGGCTCCGATTGCCTCCAGCATCTCTTTAATATCTTTTTCGGTGTTTAATATATAAGGCATATACTTTGTAGATGCGGATACACGCGGATATTTACGCGGAAACACGCCAAAAGCTCCGCGTTTATCCGCGTATTGTTCCGCGTTGTTCCGCTTCTATCTTTTAATGGGCTTCTTTTTTCACAAACTCCTTATACGCCGCTTCATCCATAAGGCTGTTTAATTCATTGTTGTTTTCGAATTTGATTTTCATCATCCAGCCTCTTACGAAAGGCTCTTCATTCACCCACTGCGGATTGTTAATAAGCTCTTTGTTGATCTCTGAAACTACTCCGCTTAAAGGGCTAAACAATTCACTGGCGGCTTTGGTAGATTCGATAGTCCCGAATTGCAAGCCCTGTTTTACCTTTGAACCTAGCGCAGGTAACTCGATAAATACGATATCTCCGAGAGATTTCTGCGCATAATCAGTAATTCCGATTGTTGCTAAATTGTTTTCTACCTGCGCCCACTCATGAGTTTTAGAGAATTTTAAAACACTCATTATTGCCTCCCTTTTAGAAAGATTACACCGATTAAAATATGATTACGCAGATTAATGTGTAAGGATCTCGTTCCTCCATCTGTGCAATCTTTTCTAAATCTGTGTAATCATTTTTTTATAAAATCAAACTTTGCTATTTTCGCTTTATAAAATTTATCGCGTATTTTTATGGTAACCGGCGTTTGCGGAGCGCTCGAAGCACAATCAACGTAAGCCATTCCTAAAAATTTATCAAGATTCGGAGAAAATGTTCCGCTAGTCACCTCTCCTATATTCTTATCTCCGGCATAGATTGCGTAGCCCTGGCGCGCGACGGCTCTTTCCTCCATGATAAAGCCAACCCGTTTTTTTGCTATACCTTTTGCTTTAGCTTTAAGCAAAATATCTTTGCCGATAAAATCTTTTTCAAATTTAACTACCCAGTTTAAAGAAGCTTCAAGCGGAGAAATCGAATCGCTTAATTCGTGGCCATAGAGCGGGTATCCTGCCTCTATGCGTAAAATGTCGCGCGCTCCCAGCCCACAAAGCGCCAAACCATATTCTTTTCCGGCCTTTGTAATTTCGTCCCATAATACAACAGCATCGCTATTGGCGCAATAGATTTCAAAACCATCGCTTCCAGTATAGCCGCTTCGTGAAATAAGCATTTTTTTTCCGGCAATTTCCTCTTCAATAGAATGCATATATTTAAGCCCGCTCACGAAAGCAGATTTTGCTATTTTTCCTAAAACATTCACCGCGGTAGGGCCTTGTAAAGAAAGAAGGGCTGTTTGAGGGCTCTCATCAGTAATCTTAACTTCCGCTGTTTGGTGTGCTTTAAGCCAGGTATAATCTTTATCGATATTTGAAGCATTTACAACGCAGAGAAAACTATCGCCTACATTATAAATCATCAAATCGTCGATTACGCCGGCAGAATCGTTAAGGAGAAGATTGTATTGAAGCTGACCTTTTTTTGTTATTGAAATATCGTTGCAGGTTAACTGCTGCAGGAAGGCTAACGCGCCTTTACCTTCTATTCTTATTTCGCCCATATGCGAAGCGTCAAAAAGCCCGCAAGATTTACGCGCTTCCCTTGTTTCTTTTAGAATGCTTTCGTATTCAATCGGTAAGGCCCAGCCGCCGAAATCAACTATTTTTGCCTTACTCTCTATATGTTTCTGATAAAGAGGTGTTTTTTTTAATTCCATTGTAAAGGTTAATTACCGTTAATTTGAAAGAATGCCAATTTCCCGCCACTGATATTTTATTACCTGCCTGCCGAGCATCTCGGCCAGCTCAAATTTATTAAATAAACTTTTTTATTCGTATCCGTATTTCCTGATAAACCATCTTTTCACTCTTTGCACCATAAATAGATATAGCGCAACAATCATAATTAAAGTAATAAAATAAGTTGGAGGCGGTGGGACAAAACCGAAATACTTCCCCAAAGGTATAAATGGTATTATTAATCCAATCGTAACAATGTAAATAGAAGTAAATATCAGGAATTGACTCGGTTTACTTTCAACAAAAGGGATCTTACCCGTACGTATAATATGTATTACTAAAGTCTGCGTGCAAAGCGATTCCAGAAACCAACCGGTATGAAAAAGTTCCTGCGGGGCACGAAATATCCACAGCAGCACACCAAAAGTTATAAAATCAAACAGCGAGCTTACGGGACCAAGCGTAAACATGAATTTCTTAATGTAATTCACGTTCCATGGCCTTGACTTTAACAAATATTCCTTATCAATATCATCGGATGGTATGGCGATCTGCGAAATATCATAAAGCAGGTTATTCAAAAGTATCTGGATGGGCAGCATCGGCAGGAATGGCAAAAATAAACTTGCCCCTGTCATACTTAACATATTGCCGAAATTAGAGCTTGAGCCCATCTTGATGTATTTGAGAATATTTCCGAATGTCTTTCTCCCCTCCATAACCCCATCTTCAAGAACTAAAAGACTTTTCTTTAAAAGGATAATATCGGCTGATTCTTTGGCTATGTCTACGGCGTTATTGACGGAAATACCGACATCAGCAGCTTTTAATGCAGGTGCATCGTTAATACCGTCTCCAAGATACCCTACGATACGCTTATTTGCATGCAACGCGCGGATTACCCGCTCTTTTTGAAGTGGCGAAAGCCGGGCGAAGACCGTTGTTGTCTTAGCCATCACCCGTAATTGTTCATCGCTCGATTTTTCGACCTCTTCACCGGTAGCGAGACCTTTTGCGTCTAATCCGACTTCGCCGCATATTTTTTTAGTAACCAGTTCATTGTCGCCGGTTAAAACCTTAAAATCTATTCCAAGATTCTTCAGTGTTTCGATGGTCTTCTTAGCGGTAGGTTTTGGAGGATCAAGAAAAGCGATATACCCCTTAAGAATCAACTCCTGTTCATCGTCTTTTATATATTTATCTTTTGGCTGGTCAAAATCCTTATACGCAATAGCTAAAACCCTAAAACCTTCAGCACTCAAGTTGTCATATTCTTCTTTCAACTCCCGAAGCACTAAATTACCGGCGTCTAAATCAATTATATCGCCTTCAAGTTCGAATTTTGTGCATCTTTTATATATCTCTTCAGGAGCGCCCTTAGCGATAAGCCTGTGCTTTCCCTCATTCTCAATCACCACCGACATTAATTTTCTGGAAAAATCAAAAGGAATCTCGTCAACCTTCTTATACTGTTTTACTATAAGCCTCTCATGCCTAAGGATCGCTCTATCCAAAATATTTTTTAAGCCGGTCTGATAATAGCTATTTATATATGCAAAATACAGCACCTCATCATTTTCTTTACGCACTACGTCGCAGTGTTTTTCCAAGACGATTTTGTCCAAAGTTAAAGTCCCTGTCTTGTCCGTGCAAAGCACATCCATAGCTCCGAAGTTTTGAATGGCATTCAAACGCTTCACAATAACGTCCTTCTTGGACATGGCGATTGCACCCTTGGAAAGGTTAATTGCTACCAACATAGGAAGCATCTCGGGGGTAAGCCCAACTGCTACTGATAGAGCAAACAGAAACGCCTGAATGGCATTTCCTTTCAAGAAAGCATTTATGGCAAAGATAACCGCCACCAGCACAAACATAGCACGAATCATAAGCCACGTGAATTCATGCATGCCTTTATCAAAGCTACTCTCAACGGTTATGGTGGCTAACTTTCGCGAAAGTTCGCCAAACTGTGTTACCAAGCCGGTTTTTACTGCTACGCCCAATCCAGTTCCGCTTATTACGTTTGAGCCCATAAAAGCAATATTGGTTAAATCTGCGGGAGAACGCTTTTGTGAGTTAGCGGCCTCAGGTGTTTTTTCAACGGGAAATGATTCTCCGGTTAAAGATGCCTGATTTATAAAAAGATCTTTGCAGGAAATAATCCTTAAATCAGCGGGTATCATATCTCCGGCAAACAAATCAATAATGTCTCCCGGAACGATTTCTCGAATATCGACCTCTTTGTGGATGCCATTACGATAGACAGTGGTAGTTGTGCGTACCATTTCGCTCAAACGCTCCGCTTCTTTTCCGGCACGATGTTCCTGAATAAACGACAAGAATACGCTGATAAACGCCATTGCAATAACTAAAATTGCGCTTATCTTTTCACCGAAGAAGAGAGAAAAACCGGCGATAATCAAAAGGACGATAACCAGAGGGTTAAAAAATTTTAAGAGGATTTGAAAAAGGATGGTTCTTTTTTTCTTCTTGGCGGGCTCGTTGTAGCCGTATTCTTCCAATCTATTCTCGGCTTCTTGTTCGTGTAAACCTTTTAGAGAAGTGTTAAGCTTTGCGAAAAGAACATCTTGAGAACAGCCAATATAATCAAAATCCCAGTTTTGCAGTTTAAGATTTACGTTCATATGACAAGTATAGATTTCGCGTCTTTAGCAGAGTCTCGCTCTTAAGGGGCACCTTGAATAAAATCCAAACAGAATATTTTACGCAATAATAAGGCATAATTTTACCACATAATTTTATAAATGTAAGGGTAATTTGTCAGGAATTTCCACATTTTTATACATAAGGACAGATGTCACGGATTATTGCGGATGTGGCGGATGAATATATCAATAAATCCGCGACATCCGTAAGCATCTGTCTGCATCCGTAATTAGATTAAAACAATTATTTGTATAGTATAAATTGTAGATTTTAATTTTTGTTACTTATTTTTAATTCTTAATAATGAACGAAAGTGTACGAGAGGCCGTGGCATCTCTGCGATTTGAAAAAAAATTCTGGTCATGACACCGGCTGCATATTTTAAGATCAATAAAATTATTTTCGTCAACTCCGCCTAATGCGAGCCTCTCTTTTGTAAAAGCAATTACGTCAAAATATAATTTTACCTGCCGCTTTTCGACAAAGGGAGAAAATTGCGGATAGCCGAGGAATTCCTCTCCCACCTGATAACAACACTTGCGCAAGCCCACACCTGCGATTACCTTATAAGAATCAACTGGAATATTTCCTAATATGTCGGCGCGGGCGCCTCTCCAACCCATATGCACCATGCCAACCATACTTGAATCGCGCTTAGCAAAAAAAATAGGCAGGCAATCTGCGGTTTTTACGACCAACGCAAGAGATTTTTGTGAGGTAAACAAACCATCGCCGGTATAAAGGCCTCCTCTTTCCACGTTACAAACGAGCGAAGAATGCACTTGCTTAAGATAACTGATTGCTAAATCGGATTCTAAAAAGGCAAGGGCGGCGCGGATATCCTTTTGAGGGTTACCTGAAAGATTTGGCTTAGTAAACCCTGCGATAACTGAAGGACCGAAAAAATCATCTATTGTATAACAATTATTTCTCTCAGTGAGCTTCACGTATCTCGACAATTTTTTTCCTTGCTTTTTCTCCGGCTACAATCTCAATATTGTATTTTTTAGCCTTAAAATGCTCTGCTAGTACTTCTATAAGCTTTTTATTTGCGCGGCCGGCGATGGCAGGAACAGTAATATAAACTTTTAAACCGTCTTGAGTTTCTTCAATCTTTTCTTTTTTAGCGTTAGTAATTACTTTTACTTTTACCTGCATTCTTACGGTTTTACGCAGTTTGACTAATCTTTGCCCATGTTGGCTATTTTATCGCCAACGCCTTCCAGTTTCTTTCTGGTGTCGTCATATTTGAGAGAGGCGTTTCTTAAATGAGTGCCTAGCACGGCGTAATCCTCGGTTAACAATTTCACGTCTGCATTAAGCTGCTGCAACTTGTTATAAATTTCTTTTGCGCGCTTCTCAATGGTAAGCGCATGAAAACCTATCAGTATAGTCCGCAAATATACATAAAGAGTATGCGGCCCGACTAAAAAAACGCGTTTTTGGTGAGCAAAATCAAGAAGCGAAGTTTCAGTAATAATAGAATAATAAACGGCTTCTGACGGCACATACATGAGGGCAAAATCGGTGGTTCCTTCGTCGGAAAATATATATCCGGCGGTTTCTTCTATCCTTTTCTTAACGCTGTCCGTAAATATTTTCTTATGGCGCTCATGCTCCGCAGCAGCAGGTGGGCTATCAACATAGCTTTTAAATGTCTCCAGAGAAAACTTTGCATCAACGGGAACAAGGCCCTGGGGAAGCTTTATGGCAAAATCAACTTTTTTCCCGTTTCTAAAGGCGTATTGCCGAAAAATAACATCCGCGGGGAGCGCATCATAAAGCAATACCTCTAAAATGCTTTCACCTAAAACTCCTCGTGCTTTTGTGGGTTTTAAAATATCATGAAATGATTTTGTGAGGCTTAATATCTCTCCAGTTTCTATATCGAGCCCGCCTATTTTTTCGTATAGTTTAGAAAGTTCGGCTAAAAGGTCTTTGGAAACCTGGAGTGAATTACTTTGCGCCTGTAATATGTTTTTAGTGAAATCATCTTTAAGGGAATCTATTTTCTGATTAAGCAAGAGGCCGTTCTGTCCTCTGGTTAGTTTAATAATAAGAATAACAATGGCCAGCGAAAGGATAAAAAGAATGGCTAATAGTACGTAGGTTAACATAATGATATATACGCTTTATTCGAGCCTAACGCAACGCGCTTTTGATTTTTGAGTAGATGTCCTCAGGGCTGGGCATCCTGCCCTGGCCGTAGGTTCCGCAAGCAAGTTCCCCTTTTTCCGCAGGCATAATAATATATTTTTTCAGGTTTTTAAGAGTTTGAATGTTTTTCTGGATGAGCGGGTTTTCCCACATGCAATTATTCATCGCAGGAGCCAATATTAATTTTGTATTGCCGGGCAAGGCGCAAATTACCGTAGTTAAGAGATTATCGCAAATGCCTGAAGCAATTTTTGAAAGAGTATTGGCAGAAAGAGGGGCGATTACAGCACAAGAGGCCCACTGGGCGATATCAATATGCTGCGGCCTATCTTCTTTAAATAACGCAAACATATCCAGATAAACCGGATTATCGCAAAGTGTCTGAAATACCAGCGGCGAAACAAATCTGGTGGCCGACTCCGTCATAACAACCTTTACATTAAAGGCATCCTTGACCAGCAGGCGTATTAATTCGCAGGTTTTATAAGAAGCGATGCCGCCGCAGACGCCGACTAAAATATTCTTTTTCATGTTCAAACCTCCTATGAAGAGTTATTTTAAGCCTATGGGCTAATATTGTAAACCTATTATTTTAACCAGAAAATGCGCTATCAGGCGCGGTTTTTTAGCAAATAACCGTTTAAAGCAGGTGGTAAAGAGACCGAAGAAGCTCTTTTTTAGAATGAATAACCTTCACCTGTTTTTCCTTATCAAGTAAAAAAGCTTTATAGCCTAGACGCAAATCTTCCAGCGCATTAGCAACACAAAAGTCGCTTTTATTGGCAACTAAGCTTTTATAAGCCCTATTGAGAAGGCCTGCGCGCTTGATTTCTAATTTAAACTGAACCAATATTGAGTTTTTAGCCAAGGTGCGTATTGCGCCTATCATTTTTTGGGCAGATTTAAAGTTAAGATTAAGCTCATTTTTTCCGGAAGGAATTTTGCCTTTAAAGGTTTTTTTTAATTTATAATCGCTGACGGCGGCGCTATGTATAATCATATCATAGCGCGTTTTTTTAAGTTCTTTTATCAGCGCTGAAGAAAACTCCTCTAAATAACGAAAAGGGATAACTTTTATGCCTTTAGCAAAAACCTTTTTCTGCGCTCCCAAGCCATGAAGGTTTATCAAAATAGTTACATCAGAGCCTTTCTTTTTAAACTCATTGGCCAGATAGGCGCCTGTTCGGCCGGTAAAGATGGTGGCTAACACCCTCACCTCATCAATTTTAACCCAAGTAGAACCAGCAGTGATAAGTATTTTCATTTATAAATGATTACGGCGATTAGGGAATGATTACAACGATTATAGCATTAATCGGCGAATCTCACACCGTCGATTACCAAAATTAACCAATAATCCCACCTTTATTCCAGAAGCCTTTAAATAAGAAATAACTTGCGATTCAAAAATCTTTGGCATCTTGCTTTCTATTGCTTTCAATTCTACAACTACTTTATCTTCGATAATAAGATCGACTCTAAACTTACCAACTATCTCTTTATCAAACAATACAGAAAACTCTTTCTCTTCTCGATAGTTTACCTCTGATTTCTTTAAAGCAACTTTGAGTGCATTTAAATATATACGTTCAACAAAACCTGGTCCTAATTCATTATGGACCTGATAGCAACATGCAATTATTTGCGCGGTGAGCGGATCCCTATCGCTGTAATCGTATTTCTTCATCGTTGTAATCATTTATTCAACAATGGATATATCATAAAAGATAGTCTTTGCGTATCCTTCCCAGCGCTCCGAAAATATTTTTCTTTAAAAAAGGATACTGAAGAGATAAATCCTTTATCATCTCCATTACTTTCTCGCGTTGCAAATCTTTACCGCAAAGGCAGCAGTATTTGGTGTCAGGAAAAATAAAATAGGAAATAAACTGCGCGATTTCTTCCCTGTTTAAATAGCACAGAGGCCGTATAATGCTTAAGCTGCCGTCAAAAAGCTCTATTTTTGGCTTCATGGTGCCTATTTCTCCCTTAAAGAAAAGGTTCTTTAGGGTAGTTTCGGCGATTGTGTCCAGATTATGCGCAAGAGCAATCTTATTACAACCATGCTCTCTTGCTACCTCAAAAAGTATTTTTCTAGCGCCTATAGTGCACCAAAAACAATTATCCCCTTCGCCTGCGTCTGCCAGAGTCTTAAAAACGTAAGAAAACCCTGCGTCCTCAAAATGTGTACGTAAAGCCTCTTTGTCGGCTTTAACGAAGTCTGTTTCAATAAAACAAGCGATAAAATCGAAATGAATAGGTATGCGCTGTTTTCTCATCCTAAATAACTCTAGAAGCGCTAAACTATCCGGCGCTCCGGAAACACCAACCAGGACCTTATCTCCAGCCGAAAGCATGGAGTAATCAGCGATGGCTCTACCCATCTTTTTATAGACGTAGCGCACCGGCCCTTTAAATTCTATTTTTTCTTTCATTGCTGTTGTCATTATGAATGCCACCACCCCTCTATTTTTTTATTCTTAGTGGTTCGTATTCACCCGCGCCAAAAAAATCTTTGGCGCTTGCATTTTTCAACGCTACCTCAAGCAAAGAAAAACTTCCTTCTATTAAAAATGGTTCGTTATCTTTTGCCTGCGCATATGAAGTGTGTAATTTATTAATTTTTTTCCGCTTTAGATATGCAGAAAACTTCTTTGTGCCGCAAAAACGCTTAAATTCTTCCAGGCTTATATTGGTGATGAGATTTCCAAACGCATCGCTATAAATTATCTGTCCTTCAATATAATTAGGGTGAATGCACGGGCGAGGTAAACTTATTTCTTCTATGTGCGATATATTCTTGCCAAAATCGCGGGTTACCACGCCTTGAGAAATGTGAGCTGCTACAGGCGCAAAGATATCCCTGGCATGAAAAGTGTTTGAAATGTTTTTAAGAAAATATTCATTATTTTCTAATAGCGTTATTTTTTTAATCCCGTCATCTTTGGCTGCGAGGCTCGCGATACCGTTATTAGGACAAACAAAGAAATAATTCTTTGTCTCAATGACAATCCCCTTTCTGTTTGAGCCAACGCCCGGGTCTACAATGCAAAGAAAAATCGTATTTTTGGGAAAATAATTAAAACTATATTTGAGAAGAAATGCCGCTTGGACTATGTCATGTTTCCTAACCGCATGCGAGATATCTACAAAGCCGGCTTCAGGGTTAATATTGGCTATAACAGCCTTTAAAACCCCGGCATAATTGTCTTGTAGCCCAAAATCAGTTAATAAGGCTATTAAACTCATATTAAGCGATTATTCCCGCCAGATTTCTTTGATATGCTTCAGTGTTTTTAATTATCTTATCCATCATTTCCACGGCTTTATCGGGATATTTTCCTACGGCCGTTTCCGAAGAAAGCATCAGAAAGTCTGCGCCGTCTATTACGGCATTCGCAACGTCACTGGCTTCAGCTCTTGTAGGAAGAATTTCTTCGGTCATACTGTCAAGCATTTGGGTTGCAACTATTACAGGCCGCCTCGCAAGCTTGCATTTTTTTATAATCTCTTTTTGCAGTACGGGAACCTTATATATAGGGAAACAAACACCCATGTCGCCCCTGGCAATCATAATTGCGTCGCAGCGCGCGATAATTTCATCAATATTCACCACCGATTCCCTGCTTTCTATTTTAGCGATTATTTTACATGAGGGGTGCCGTTTTTGGAGCAGGGAACGCAATAATTCTATATCTTTTGCGCTGCGCACGAAAGACTGCGCAAGAAACTCTATTTTTTCCTCACAGGCAAAACCTATATCCGTCCTGTCTTTTTCTGTCAATGCTTCAAAATCCAAATAAGCTTCGGGTATATTTACGCCTTTATGCTCTTTCAAAATGCCGCCAATAATAACCTGGACTTTAAGCCTCTTTTTTTCTTTAGCCAGGACTTTGAGCGTAATCTTACCGTCATCAATATAGACAGAATTTCCTTTTGCAATTCCCGATAAGCTGCCCAGATAATCAAATGGGATAACTTTCGCATCTGCGACAATATCCTCCTGGGTAAGATGTAAAATAGAGTGTTTACGTAACATTATTTCTTTTTTTAACCTTCCTATGCGTATGCGGTATCCTTCTAAATCCTGTATAACTTTCAAGGCCCGGCGGTATTTTTTATTAATTTTTCTCACCAAATCTAGGCGCTTTTTGTGCGCTGAAAGCGTTCCATGCGAAAAATTTAGCCGCACAACATCAAGCCCGGAAAATGTCATTTTTCGCAAGATTCCTTCGCTATCGGTTGCCGGCCCCAATGTTGCGATAATTTTTACTTTAGATCTCATCTAAGCTCCATATTATTAAAAAAGGCACTTGTGAGGGTTATATTATATCAGACATGCTTGAGGCGCGATGAATAATTTTATTACCGAATTTTTCTTTAATTTTATCGATAGCGCTATAGATTTTTTCTTTTTTATCGTCGCGGGAGTCGACAAAAATACTATCACGGGTATCTGCGGGTATAAAATTAGAAACTTTTACGCCGATGAGCCTTATTTTTTTATGGAGCCCTGCAGATATACATGTGGTACTTGTTTTTTTACCATTCGGGCGGAATCCTGAGCAAGGACCACAGTCTAAGGTCGTGGTCCGCTCCGAAGGACCGGTTTTCCCAAAATCCTCGTATAGCTTTTTTATCTCTCTATAGATGATGTCGTCAAAATTAGTGGCTTTGTGCAAAGTTGTTGCCCGGGTATAGGTATCGAATCCTTTAAGGCGCAATTTAAGCGTAATTGTCCTTGCCTTAAGGGCGCTTGAACGCAGGCGCTTGGATACTTTTTCACAAAGCACAAGAAAAGCTTGCATAATGGCTTCTTGTTCGTTTGTGTCGCGTTCAAAGGTCACTTCGTTACTGATTGATTTTGCCTCTGCTTCCTCCTCAATTAACCGGTCATCTCTGCCGTGAGCCAAATTCCAGAAGTACTCGCCATTTTTGCCAAAAAGCGAGATTATTTCCCGTAAAGGACGACGCGCCAGGTCTCCTATGGTGCTTATCCCATAATCGCTTAATGTCGCTTTAGACTTTTTACCTAAACCGGGAATTTTATCTACGGCTAGGGGCCATAAGAATTCCAGAAGTTTATCTTCCGTTATTTCCAGAAGCCCGTCGGGCTTGCCTAAATCAGAAGCAATTTTTGCCGCCATTTTAGTGGGTGCAAGGCCAATCGATGCGGTAAGCCGGGTTTCTTTTTTTATCCTTTCTTTAAGCAAGCGGCAGGCTGCTATGGGAGTTTTGAAAATATGATAACTTCCCGTTATGTCTAAAAAAGCCTCGTCAAGGCCGAGCGGCTCAACCAGGGGCGTGAAACTTTCGAAAATAGCATAAATTTCTTTTGAAACTTTTACGTATTTTTCCATATTAACGGGTAAAAAAACCGCGTTAGGGCACCTCTGGTAGGCGAAAGATATCGGCATTGCCGAGTGTATTCCAAACTTTCTTGCCTCATAAGAGCAGGTCGAAACTACCCCTCTACCCCTTCCTCCCTTAGGGTCTGCGCCTACGACAACCGGCAGCCCCGCCAGGCGCGCGCAATCACGCTGCTCTATCGAAGCAAAGAAAGCATCCATATCAATGTGCGCGATATAGCGAGTGTCAGGCATGTTAATAATGGTTAAATAACGAGAATTATTTTATTTCTTTGAACTGAGCGTCAACTGTCTCTTTATCGTAGAATGAATTGAGTTGCTCATCAGCCTTTTTCTTTGGTTTAATGGCAGCCTTGAGGAAGAAACGGCGCAAAAATAACAGCGCAATAAAGATAATAAATCTAAAAATAAGATACAGGAAAAGAAAAAACAGCGCAAGGTGCAAAAGGATATAAATTATTTTCATAATTTAGTAAAGCTTTACGGTATAAAGCAATTAACCGAAAAACCGGTGCCGGTCAACAAGCTTTACAACCGTATAAAACGTATTTCGTCAGGGTTTAAGCCACAACGCACCAAATTTTTCTGGTATACCCCGCCGTTATCCAAAATTTCCAAAGGAAATTTTTGCGGCGGCCCGAGTGAAACCTCCCTGCAAAGGGATTCGGGCAGAAAATGCCTGCGAAGCGTGCATTTTCTGGGTTAAGCGATAGCGAAACTCACCCAGACAACCGCAGTTACTTTCTTTTCAAGCGAGGTAGTATCGTTTACGCCCCAATCGGAAACTTCCGTGGAATTGGCGGGTGTAATCTGGAAAACTCCCATGCGCGCCGAACGCATCAGGCCTATTTTATTGCCGGTAGCCTGCGCCATATTTTCTGCCCTGGCTTTTGCGTTTTCCGTCGCTTTTGCCAGCATCTCAAGCTTTAATTGGGCAAGTTTAGTATAAAAATATTCGGGGGCTTCGGAGATAAAAGCGATATCGCTATTAATAAGCTCTGTTGACTGACGGGATACCTCATCTACCAATGAAACCTGAGCGGAGCGCACCTCTACGGCCTGGCTTAAGATATAAGCTTCGATGTCATTAGTATCGTTTCCTTTATCGTTTTTCTTATAAAGCGTTGCCGTAGAAACCTGCGAGACAATGATTTCTTCTTCTTTTATGCCTTTAGCAATAAGATAACTTTTTACTTTTTTTAAATCCTCTTTTAAACTATTGTACGCTTGGGGCAGCTGTGTATCGCGCCTGGAAAATCTTGCTTTCCAGACGATATAATCGGATACAATTTTATTCTCCGCTGAGCCTGTAACGTCAATCACCTCGCTGCTGAATTTTTTCATCTGCATAAGCCCTTTGGATAAAATAAAAGTTGAAAAAATAGTGCCAGCGGCGATACATAAACCTAAAACTATTATCTGCACATTTTTCAGTCCTGTTATCCCTGACATATTACCCCCTTATTTTTATGGCTCACTGATTGAGCAACAGCCGATTATACGCGCTTATATTTAAAGTTGCGGCTGGCGCCTTTGCGGTATTGGCGGCTTTCGCAGTTGCGGCTTTTTATTGCCTTGCGCGCCCATTCCCGGCTTAGGCGACATAGCCTTTGGTGGTTTTCGCAAAATGGCTTGAGCTCTGTGATTGCGCACTTGCGATTGCATTATCCTCAAGCGTTTCTGATTTCTACCCGGTAAAGGCATCAATGCGCTAGGTGGCTTAAAGCGTTTAACTCTGGTCATGTGCCCTGATAAAACAATAGTTTCCTGGGGAGCTACTTTACCATTTTCGTATATTGTCTTTGCGTACGGCGTTCCCTGAAATGCTTCAATGTCGGTACCCTCCTCATCAACCTTAGTCAACCATTCAGTGCCGCGCACTCCGGCAATTGCAGTGGGCGTGCGGATTTCAAATGATGAACCGCTTGGCAATTCTTCGATTGTCGTAAAAACTTCCCCCTTGGTCAGCTCAACTTTTTCGTTGTCTTTAAGGGAAATAACAACCTCACTTTCAGGGTTCACGCGCAAAATATTTTTTTTATTTTCATCAAAGGCAAGCTCTATTGAGGAATCTTGCGCTGTTATTATCTTGTCACCTGCTGTAACAGTCATATCTTCTATGGCCTTGCTGCAAGGATAAGATTCATCGCCGCTGCAGATATCTACTGAGCCACTAACGTAAATTACAGTGACTTCGGAAGATTCTGCGTAAATGTTTCCTATTAAAAACAAGCCTATAATAAAAAAATATATAATTTTAAACATTTTACTCTTCTCTTATATCAGTGTTCTTCACTCTCTTTTTTCAAAAGGTTATTGTAAACTTCGAAGCCCCTATCGGAAAAAACTACAAACACGATTTTCTCTAAAGCCTGCAGATTATCTTCTATGAAAATCTTAACAGTTTCAATGGCGCAGGCCGCAGCTAATTCAATGGGAAAGCGGTACGCTCCGCATGAAATACAAGGAAAAGCTATAGATTTAAGATTATACTCTTTCGCGAGAGCCAGTGAAACGCGATAGCAAGAATTTAAAAACTCTTTCTCATTGTTGTTCCCGCCGCGCCATACGGGCCCTACCGCATGAATAACGAAACGGGCGGCCAGGTTGTAGCCTTTAGTGATTTTAGCCTGGCCAGTCAGGCATCCGGAAAGTTTGCGGCAAGCCTCAAGCAGCTTGGGCCCGGCTGCACGATGAATTGCTCCGTCCACACCACCGCCGCCTAAAAGCGTGGTGTTGGCTGCATTCACAATCGCATCAACATTAGTTTGAGTGATGTCCCCTTTTATAAGCTCTATTTTTGTTTTACCGACAGGCACGTTACTGTTTTTAAGAATTAATATCGTAAATATTTATTAATTGCTTTCTGGTAACTTCAAGGCGCTCGGTAAACACTACCGTAAGCCTTTTTAATAATTCGTACCCTAAATCATGATTATCTTCGCATTTCTTACGCAGGCATTTTCCGTCTAGGGCAATGGCGCGGATATCCGTGACGGCGCGGGCGTCAAACCGGTTCCTATGCGGAGGGATGAGCCAGGACCAGCCGAGAATATCCCCCTCATGGATTGTCTGGATTGTAATGAGGCGGCTTGAGCCGGCGTTTATATCTATGGCAGCCTTTCCTTCTCTGATAAGAAAGAACTTATCGGCCGGATCATTTTCCTTTAGGATTGTTTCGCCTTCTTTAAAACGCACATTTAAAGCGCAACCAACGATAAAATCAAGATATTCTTCTTTTAAATCTTTAAAAAATGGATGAGCCGCTAAAATAGGTCTTAATGTTTCCATATTTATCCTCCTTTAATGAGCACATTATTCTTTTAAGCGCCACAGGCGCTTAAGAAAAAATAGTGCGAATTATCCCGTTTTTGCCTCCTTTGATTATTTTCTCAATTTTGCTTTGCAAAATTGAGAGAGAAACCATCTGGTGCAAAAACGGGACAAATTCGGCTAAGGGCTTTTGTACGCTCCTCTAAAGGAGCTTCAAAAGCCCAAGTCTCATTCGATTATACTACATTTTAGACTAAAAACATGCAAACAGTTTACGGCTGCGCGCGCAAAATTTTACCAGATACCTCCACGACTTGGATTTAAATTGAATACCTGCGTGAGAGAAAATAAATGCGTTTTTTGGCTCTACCTGCATAATGCTCCAAAATCACAATACTCGCATTTTCTTTCCTCTTTATCCGCAATAAACGGGATGTCGGGATTGGTGATTTCCGAGAAAATGTATTCAAGGCTTTTCATGCAAATATCCATAATTTTTTCTTTATCGGGGTACTCTTTGCTAGATATGAACTCTTTCTGTTCGAGAGTACGCAAGCTATAAAGCGCTGCGTTAACATTAACATCAGGAAATTCCTTTGAAATAAAATAATAATAGATAGGAAGCTGAAACGACTTAAGGCTTTTCTTAATTGCCGGGCGCGTCATCTCCATGGCCGTAAGAGATGACAACCTAGAAGGCGCGGCGTCAGAAACGCTGCCGCTTTTATAATCTATTATAAGTATATCTCCTTCGAGAAGCTGGTCAATTCTATCTACGGTGTAGCGAAAATTAACCGGACGCCCAGCGAGAGTGATAAAACCGTCGCGTTTTTCCTCCAGGCAGATAATCTTGGCAATCGCGCGCTTACTCTCGGCTATAAGGAATTTCTTTAGACGGTCCTCCATTATGTGTTCCAAGAGGAATGAATCTGACTTCATCCTGCGGCCTAAGTCCAGTTTGAATTTTTCTTTCATGCGCTTTAAGAAAAATTTCTCAAAATTATGATCAATTATTGGCTGTTTACCTTTAAATACCTTAAAGGCATCTTCCAGAAGCTCGTGAAGAAACGTGCCTATACCTGAGGCATCCGGCTCATCAAGCAGGTCTTCACGCATTTCTAGCCCCAAAACATATTTAAAATAAAACTGCAACGGACACCTAAGGTAAGTATTGATGCGGCTTGCGGAATACCGTTCTTCTTTTAGGAATTCAACCATGCCTTGGGTTTTATTGACAACTGTTTCTTTAAATGATATATCTAACGAAAAACTTGCTTTCGGCGTAGTAACAATTTCTATTTTTTGGGCTTGCTTTTGCTTTTTCCAGAGCAATTCTTCGATAAATCGGCTTTTTTCTTTTTCCTGATTTTCTTCATAAATAAGATGAACGTTTGTCGCTGATGAGATAAGCCGCATAAACTGGTAGCGCTGTATTTCCTCTTCTTTTTCCAGGCGGTTTAAGCCAAGATTTAGCATTACTTCACGCGGTATCAGAGGCTCATAGATCTTTAATTTGGGAAACACTGATTCATTTGAATCCATAATGATGACGTTTTTGAAATTAAGCGAGCGCGTTTCAAGCAGCCCCAGTATCTGCATGCCGCGCAACGGAGAGCCTGAAAAAGAAATTATCTCTCCTTGGAGCCTTTCCTTAAAAATTTCCCATATTTCGCTGCGCGCAAAATTTTCTTTGGCAAAAGATAAACTCTGGAGTTCTTCTTTGACAGATTGTAGTTTCTCGATAACTTTCACATTAAAAGGATAAAAGCTTACGCCCGCTTTCTCTATCAAAACTTCAAGTAATTTCTCAAGGCAGGAGGAAAAATTTTCAAAATCGCTCAAATCTTCCCAGATAGTAAAAAAAAGTTTATGAAGCGACAGCAGTATTTTTTTGCAATCATCAATTGTTGCGTTAATACCCATATTTCGCAAGGTCTCCATGCTCGCGCGATAAATGGTTTCTTCATCTTCTATTTCTTGCAAACTTAAAAAGAGGCTTCCGCCTATAGAGCTATCAATCTCGCCTTGCAATACTTCTTCAAGTTTATGAATCAGGACTCGGGTAACAGAAGGATCCGTTGAAATTTTTAGGTTTTTCACAAACGCATGCTGTAAAACCCCAAGGTAATCTTTAGTGTAATACCTGCCGTCTTTTTTTGTTTCCTGTGCTTTATATAAAGCTTCAAAAAGGGCATAGAGAGGGCTGCGCTTTAAAGGATACCCCATAGAAACGTTAAACTCATCTAAGAGTGGAGAAATTTCTGTAAGTAACGGGATAAGGGTATGCGGCCTGGGCAGAACAATAACTGTCGCATCTTTCTCTTTAATTTTCTCCTTTAAAATTGTACGCACAATACAGCACTGCGAATGGATGTCGAATCCCTGGTATAACGAAAAATCCAGTTTCTCCTGCCACTGTGTTTTTGGACGAATATGGCAGCCAAATTCTTTAGCGGAATTCTTAAGTACCGACCAGTCATCCTGCGAACCCTGAAAAATACAGATACCCTTTCCTCTCTCAAGGATATTTTTGATTATTTTCTTCTCGCTTGCGTGAAGATAAAAAAAATTGCAGAACAGAACAGTATCGAATTCATTTAGCGCAACATTATTTATGCTTTCGGAGACTTTAAGGTAACGCATGCCTCTTGACGCTCGGTTGGTAGCCTTGCAGTGAGAATGGTAGGCCCCTCTTAAGCGAATAATGTGCCCCAGAAGATGATTAATGTTTTCTGGAATCTCATAGCCTATCTGGGCGCTTTTTTCGATATTAACTAAAGACTCATTTTTTATGTCTTCCAGGTCCAACTGCTCAATGAATGATACAATTTCTCTGGCCCAGGGCAGGAAAGAGGCAAAAGATTCTCTGCCCTCTAATAAAGCCGGGATTTCTTTTTTTGCGATTGTGTAGATAAGAAAAGCGGCGTCAAGTTCACCCAGCGCGCGCAAATCCGTGCCTGATGCGGCAAGATAATCCACGAAATCGTCAATTGAAAAAAAGCGAGGCGGAATAAAACTTTTATTTATGCGTTTAGAAAGTTCGCGATGCAGAAATATGGCCGGGCGCCTTCCGCCAAAAACACAAGCTAAGCGGCTAAAATCACAGCCTGCAGCATTAAAATTATTTAGAATAAAATCGGCCAATTTTTCAATAAAATTATCATTGAAGCTATAGCTTATTACCTTATCCATTGTCCTTGACCTCTTCTATTTTTGCCTCATCCAGATACACCAGAAAACCTCTTGCCTTCTTTCCAGGATAAATCTCCCCAATAATGCGCATATATTCGATAACCTGGGCTAGAGAGGCTTCTTTCTCTTTAGCCGAACTTTTGTAATCGACTATCCAGACTTGCGAATTTTTGACGATAAGCCTATCAATACGTTTTAAGTCTCCAAAATTATTCACCAGCTCTTTTTCGCAAAATACCTGGCCATCCTTTACATAAAAGATATCATGCATCTCTTCTTTATGCAGTGAAGCCAGGACTTCTGCCTGATAAGCAGGCCATTTGTCTATATTCGTAAATTTGTTTTTTGCAAACACAAGGGCGCCCTTGAATATCTCCTCGAAATCTCCATCGATGCAGTTTGTAATTTTTGAAAGAATTGCATGCAAAACGATGCCGTCTATAATTTCTTTTCGATTGCTGATCGTGTTTATACTTCCAAATTCTTCTTTAATGGAATTTATCCAATCTTTATAGGTCGAAGGGCTGATCTGCATTAGCGGATTATCCGCTTTAGTTTTTTGCGCGTAAGTTATTTTTTGTCCTAACTCTTTTATTTCTTCAGGTATTATAAACCGAACATTATTTTTTTCGTTATCGCTTCTCTCGGGAATGAATACATACAGTTCATATTTGGGCCGGGTTAGGGCGACGTAAAGCGCGTTTAACTCGTCAATGCAGGCTTTGCGGTAATTATCATAATAAATTTGCGCAAGTTCTTGAGAAAATTCGCGATGTTTCTTGGTAATACGCACCAGGCTCCTGGGGGCCTCAACCACGTAGGAACTCGTACCTTTTCCCACAGTTTCCGGCTCAACTTCCATGCGCAAGAACGGAATAATCACCACCGGAAATTCCAACCCTTTTGCCTTATGTATTGTCAGCACCTTTAGGCTAAGAGGCGCGGTTACGCTCACATATAAATCCTCAGGCCTTGCGTCCTTAAGATAAGCCAAAAACTCACCCAGCCCCGGATATTCATCTTCAGCTTTTTTGATCAGCTCTAAAAATTTCATAAAGAAGCCTTGAGCGCGGGGAAATTTTTCATATACCGAGAAACGTTCAAAAAAGCTCGCTGTTAATTCATAATGTGATATAAACCCTACGTTTTTGAAAAATTCTTCTATATATTTTTCCCATATCTCTTTGTAATGCTCGCGAAAAATCCGATATAAAGAAAAATCTGCTCTAACTTTTTTTTCCTTATGTAGTTTAAAAATAAAATCGGTAATTTCTGTTGTTGAAATATTTGAGGCTTTGCTGAAAATTTCACCCATTATGAAAGAAGCAAAGCTTAAATCGTCGACAGGTTTATGCAAAAACCTCAAAAAAGAGGTAACTTCTTTTATAAGAGGGTTTTCCAGGACATTCAGGGTTTTCTCTGACTCAACAGGGAGGCCTGCGGACAGTAGCCAAGAAGTAATCAGCTCTACTTCTTCATTATCCTTAGCCAACAAAGCGATGTCCTCGTATTTGAAGCGGCTATCTTGGATAAGGGAGTTCAATAAATTCAAAATCTTAGGTTGCATGATTTTATCGCGTTCTTCTTTATTTTTTGCATCAATGCGTTCCACATAGACATAGCCGCCTGTGTTTTCTTCCCTGCTGCGTTGAGCCGTATCTTTAAAAACATCAAGAATCTGCTCAAGCCTGGAGGAAGACTCTCCCAATTTTTCGCTGACATCGGGAACGCTTAGGGCTATTTTCAGGTTCTCTCGCGAAAATATTCTATTATTGAAATCAACGATAGTTTTCTGGCTGCGCCAATTTTCGCAAAGATAACGTGGTTTAACATAATAATGGCTGAAGCTCTTTTTTACTTGCTCAAACAGTTCTGCCTCGCCTCCTCTAAAACGGTATATAGCTTGCTTCTTATCGCCTACGCAGAACAACGTACCCCCATTAGCGAGAGCTTCGGCAACCATCGTTTCTAAATTATGCCATTGCAAAACGCTTGTATCCTGGAATTCATCAATAAGGTAATGACGGAAACGGGTAGCGAGGCGATAATATAGTTCAGCGACCGTAACATGCTCCTCGTCAAAAAGCAGACGCGCCTTATGGTTCAGTTCCTCTAAGAACAGAATATCTTCTTTCTTTGAAACCATCTGAAAAAAACTAAAAATAAGGGTCAGGAGCTTGAGGTAGGGATTATAGAAAATTTTCGCATCCATTTCTAACATCTCACGCAGCTCTTTGTTGATCTTCGCCCATTGCTTAGAAATTCTATCGGGGGCATCCTTTTTCTTGTTCATGGGGATATTGCTTGAGGCAAAAGACGAGGGTATATCCGCGGTATCAAAGATAGGAACGTTTTTTTTGAGAAATGAAAGTATGCTGTTAGCCCTGGCTGCGTTTAAGCCCTCGGGAAAATTTTGGCTCAAATTTTCTATTTGCGCGTAGATATGTTTTTTTTGCGCAATAACATCAGAACCTTTTCCGGGCTGTATTAAAAAAAACCAGCCATATTTATTGGTTAACCTGAATAGAGACTCTATGAGTTTTAAGATATCTTCCTTTGGAAACCAGCCAGTTGCATTCTGCACAAGAAGGTAGTGTTCCAGAAATTCTTCAAAAAAATCATATACTTGATCATTCCTGGAAGCCTCTTCGATAACCAAATCAAGGCAATAAGCCAGGTACCGGGAATAACTGGTTTTGATTTGAAAGCTTGAGGAACGATCAATGTTCAAAGCGCTCCCCAAAAGGATGGCATTAACGAAGCTATCGATGGTTTGAACCTGGAAAAAATTGTAATGCTCAATGAGCTTATCCATGATGCGCCGGGCCCTGTCTTGAGCAAAACTTTTCTCAAGCGCGAGTGAGGAAAAAATCTCTCTTTCCTGGTCGGGATTATTAAAGAGATTAAAAGCGATCCGTTTTAAAAACTCTAAAATACGCTCTTTCATCTCAACTGTTGCTTTGTTGGTAAAAGTAATGGCAAGGATGTTGCGCAAAGGGATGTGTTCTGGGGCAGTTTGCGAATTTATGAGCAGTTCTAAATATCTTTTTGCTAAAGCAAAAGTCTTGCCGCTGCCGGCGGAAGCCTCAACAAAAATTATTTCTGATATATGCGAGGCGGGATCTTTATTATCCATGGTCAACTCCAAAGAAGCGCTAAAAATACGGATTACTAAATCTCAGTGAGCTTATACTCAAAAGAGCCTAAACCGATATCCTGAGCATATTTGAGGTGATGGAGATAATCTATCTGGGGATGAGCTTCTTGTATGGCATCTTTTGCTTCCTGCTTTATCACCATGTCAATGCTTGCTTTATCGATGCTTACCGGATCATCGCTTAAAAGAACGCCTAAGTCTTTGACAAATCCGGACTTTTCCTTGTTCATGCAATCACACTCTTTGGTAATATAAAGGCAGAAATTAATATACGCGCATTTTTTAGTTCTTGTTGCTGCATAGGCGTATTCGGCGACTTTCTCGCCTATAAGATTATACTCATTCGACCAAACAATATCTACTGCCCCCTGGTTACAAACGCTTAAACACTGAGCGCAGCCTACGCATCTATCTATTACGATAGAGTATTTCTCTCCTTTTTTCTCTATAGCTCTTGCTGCACAATTTTCTGCGCACAGGCCGCAGGCGCGGCAACGCGCCTCATTTATCTGCGGGCTTACCTGGCAATGCTGGGCTAGTTTTCCCCGGCGGCTTGCGCAACCCATGCCTAAGTTTTTTATGCTGGCGCCAAAACCGGTAAGCATATGGCCGGTCAGATGCGATAAAACAAGCAGGGAATCGGCATCCTTCAGGGCTTGTGCTAAAAAACAACTCTTAAAATGCTTACCATTAATCGCCACTTCGCTATAATCCTCACCCTTTAAGCCATCACCTATAATAATGGGAATGTTCAATTTACCAAAACCGTGGCCCAGGGCAAGATTGATGTGGTCTATAGTATTCATCCTTTCTCCGCGGTAAAGGGTATTTGTCTCAAAAAGATAAGGTTTTGCGCCCTCTTTTTTTATGAATTTTACAAGCGGCAGAAGAAAATTGGGGTTGATATATGAAGTGTTACCTTTTTCTCCGAAATGGATTTTTAAGGCGGTAAAACTGCCCTTTTGAAAAAATTTGGCAAGCTTAGTTTGCTTTATGCACTCAACAATTATATCAGGTTTTTTAAGAAGCTCTTCATAGGTTATTCTTTTTAAGAAAACTTCCGGCATGATATTAACGAGTTAGCTTCTTAGTTTCTGCGCGTAGTAATTATTAAATTTCTCTTCTTTCTCTTTTTCTACCTCAATTATTTGCGCGCCGCAGAAATAACCTTTATCAGGATCAATAAATTCCGACCAGATAACAACTGTCTTTAATTTTACCGATTCAAAATCATCGGGAATAAAGTAATTAATCAAAAGGACGTCGCCTTTGCGCCATTCCACCCCGGAAGAAAAACATATACCCATAGGGCTTATGTTTCGAGATTGTCCCTTAAATGATTTGCCTACTTCATTTAAAGGGCGCATTTCCAGAAAATCACTTACATCAAGCCGCAAGATTCTTCTTTTATTGTTTTCCATAGCTCTTAATTGACCCTTGAGGGTAGTTTTTTCGATTAGCTGGGGTCAGATCCTTCAGCCTTTCGGGCTTCAGGATGAAGGGTCGGCATAGTTTAGAAATCCCCGACCCTTCAATTATATTAGAAAATGCCTAAAATATCTATACTTTTATTCAGCTTTTGATTGGTAGGTTGTCTTACGAGCCAGGCGGAAAATTTTTTTGCGCAAAATGTTTTCTAAATCAAGTCGATATAATCTGGCTAACTTGCTTAACGAAAAAAGTGCACTACCAAGGTTTGTTTCTTTGCCCCTGCGTTTATTAAAATTTTTTAAATCATGCGTAATCGCTGAGATTAGATCTTCTACTCCGGTATTGGCGGCTTTTTCGCTGTGTATCTTCTCGTACTCCTTTAAGAAAAGATCCGCCAAAAAAAGTGCCGGAGCGGTTTTAGGAAGGCGCTCTTTAACAGTTTTGCGCTTCTTTGCCTTAGCTTTATGCTTTATCCAATATCTCAAAACTGCTTCTTTATTTTTTAGCTGCACAGTTGAGAAAACATGAGGGTGGCGCTGGACTAATTTATTGTTTATGCCTAAGAGGACTTCCTGCAGGGTATACTTTCTTTTTTCTCGCAACATCTCACTCATTATTATGAGAATAAGGAAAAGATCTCCCAGCTCCTCTTTAACTGCTTCATATTTATTTTCGTTAAGTTCTTCAATTAACTCGTATGTTTCTTCCAGCAGGTATTTTTTATAATCGCGCAGGCGCTGCGCCCTATCCCAGGGGCAACCGCCCGGAGAACGCAAAAGTCTAACGGTTTTTACTAAATTATCAAATTCTTTCATAAAGACAGCAATTAGAGTTGCGCGGGTGCTTCGCGGTCGTACATCTTCAGTCCTATTTTATTATAATGCATAATATCGCCCAGAGGCCTTTTGGGCACATGCAAACGTCCGGATTCATCAAGCCAATACCGCACAGATTTTGAGTCGGTCTCAAGGCAAGGGGCTTGTGCCGGAAATCCGGCTGCAATCAAAGAATCGACTTCAAGAAACGAAGGGATTTTTAGTATGCGGCGCAATAACTTTTTATCAATATTGGCAAGCCAGCAAGCGCCTACTCCAAAGGTAAGTAAGGAGAGTAGAATATTTTCGGCAGCCGCTCCAATATCGCGGCTATCCGGATTATCTGCTTTTTTCTTATTAACCAGCAGAATAATATAAAGCGCGGGGCGCATGTTTGCGGGCGGGTTATGTTTTGGAGCCAGATACCCTGCCCAGCGCGCGCAGGAGAATACTTTATCCCGCAAAGATTTTTGGTCAATAACCAGGTACTCGAGAAATTGCAGGTTTGCCGCAGAAGGAGCGAGCCTGCCGGCATTAATAGCTGATTTAACTATCTCTATTGGTATTTCTTTCTGTTGAAAAAAACGTATCGAGCGGCGGGAAATTATTAAATTATATAAACTTTGCGACTCTGTCATAAAAAACTCCTAAATAAAGTTACGCAACCTTTAAGAACGTTTTACATATGAGGGATAACCAGAAAATAAAATATCTTTGCCTATTCTTTTAATGCGCATATCTTTTATCTGCGCGTAGTTGTCTAATTTTTCTGCTCCCCGGCCGCCAATCGAGCTAAGAGACAGGCGTCCGCCGATAACCTTTGGAGCAATGAAAAAATAAACTTTATCTACAAGACGGGAGTCAAAAAACCGGCCTAAGGTTTCAGAGCCGCCTTCGACAAAAACTGACATTATCCCTGCCTGATAAAGGCTTTTTAAAGCATCTCGTAAATTTAAAACCCCTTTCTCTTCTTTTACGAAGATAATTTTTGCTCCAGAAGTAATTTTAGCGGATACATTCTTATTCTTACAAGAAGCCAGGATAATTAATTTTTCAGCATACCTTGTGGCCAGATACGAATATAAAGGAATGCGCAAATGCGGATCAATGACAATCTTAAAAGGTATTTTTTTGATACCGTCGAGACGAGGATTGTCGGCAATGACTGTCTTTACCCCAACCAATACCGCATCATAGTTATCTCTTAAACTTTTGGCGTATTGGCGGCTATTTTTTTGTGTAATCCATTGCGATGCGCCGCCAGAAGTAGCGATCTTACCGTCTAAGCTCTGTGCAACTTTTGCCGCAACAAAAGGCAAGTGCATCTTCATATTTTTAAAGAAAATTTCATTCAGCTGGCGAGCCGAGTCTGCCAGTAAACCTTCGTAAACCTCTACCTTCGCGGCTTTTAATTTTTTTATGGATTTTCCACAAACACGCGGGTTAGGATCTCTCACGGCGATAACAACTCTTTTTATGCCCTGTTTGATAACTTCATCCACGCAAGGAGGTGTCTTTCCGAAATGACAACAAGGTTCAAGATTGATATATAACGTTGCTCCTTTTAAGTTCTTTTTATTTTTTCTTATGGCTTCGATTTCCGCATGCTGCTTGCCGGCCTTTTTATGGTATCCGGAAGCTATTATCCGGCCATTTTTAACTATAACTGCGCCTACCATGGGGTTAGGCGAGGTAAACCCTTGAGCCTTCCTCGCCAAAGCAAAGGTTTTACGCAAAAAATAAGTATCTTTATCAGTAGAAGGCATGGTTATTTTTATTCTAACCGTAACGCACAATTTTAAAATAAAGGTTACGTAGGTTACGGATGTTACGTGAGTTACGAAAGTTGCCTTTAAAATATTTTCAATTATCGCAACCTGCGTAACCTTCGTAACTTTCGTAACCTAAAATTTATAGGATCCTTCGCCTCTCTTTCATCTTCTCCACCCACGCGTAAGGTATAGTTACGTTACCTACTTCAGTATATTCTTTATAACTGCCATGAGCGTCAGAACCTCCGCTTTTAAGCAACCCGAGTTTATCAGCCATGTTTGTATAGAGAGAGATTTTTGTTTGCGAAAATTTAGGATAAACCACTTCAAGGCCGTCAAGGCCGCAAGCGACAAATTCTTCTATCCAGGACTGATCAGGTATCAACTGTGGGTGAGCCAGGAAGGCTAAGCCTCCGCAAGAATGAATCAGAGCAATGGCTTCTTCCACTGAATATTTAAAACGCGAGATGTAGGCGGGTTTTCCGGGAGAAAGGTATTTCCTGAAAGCGTCGCGTAAAGACTTTACCACTCCCTTTTGCACCAAATATAAACCTAGATGCAACCTCGTGGGTATAGAATTGGCGATGTTGGAAACTATTCTTTCACTATCGATACTCACTCCCAATGCGTGGAGCTTGTTGACCATGGCGAAGTAACGCTCGCGGCGCAATTTTTTCATTTGCACTAATGCTTCGCAAAATGCGGTATTTTTGGGGTTAATGTAGTATCCAAGAACATGTACCTCGAAGTCTTTTTTTTGAGCGCTGATCTCGATTCCGTCAATGAGTTCTATGCCGTAATGTGCGCTTGCCTCGCGAGCCTTCTCTAAACCGCCAGTAGTATCGTGATCGGTTATAGCGATACAGGAAAGCTGCCTTTCGCCTGCCTCTTTAAAAATTTCTTCTATGGTTGCGTCGCTGTCAGAAAAAGTCGAATGTATATGCAGGTCGCATTTCTTAATAGAATTTTCTTCCATAATTGGTAGTTATTTAACTTTCGAAGAGAATAGCATTTTTACACCGCAAAGACACAAAGGGTGCGCAAAAGCGCAAAAGGGAGATGGAGAAAAATAGCTCTAAAAATAGCCGCAACATTATTCTTTATTTGTCTTTTTGCGGCTTTGCGGGATTTTGCGGTGTCAATAAGGCATACTTTAATTTGCTATTCACTCAGCAATTTTTTATTAAGTGTGGGGCGCTTTTTGTTATTGCTCCGGCGATTGCGTCTGACTTTGAGAATTATTTTCCAGTTTATCGTTTTTTTT
>JAQTOI010000009.1 GCA_028713415.1 Candidatus Omnitrophota bacterium | reverse complement strand
ATTTTAAGCGCCTGCGAAACATTACGAGGAATGCCTATTTCATAAGCAATTCCGCCTACTTCGAGAATTAACCTCTCTTCTTCCTTCTTGACCAATTTGCCTCTGATACTTGAAATCATCTTGTCTATGTTTTACTGTTTTCTAATAAAGCTGACCTAAAGCGGTTATGAAGGCTTGCAGTTTTGCGCGCGCAATCAGGCAGGCTCGCGCTTAATTTTTGAAACTTCTGGGTATGCGAAAAAGCCACCGCCAGCGAAAAGGCGTCCGCGGTATGTATTGACATAAACTCTTTACCTGTAACATTTTCCGCCATCTTTTTTACCTGAAAGGAATTAACGTTGCCTCTTCCCAGAAAACACTTTCGCGCGCGTGTAGGTGCATATTCATAAAATTCAAGGCCGCAGCGCTCTGCCAGCAAAACTATTGCCCCTCGCACCTGTGCCAATAACCCCATGGTAGTGGGATGGCGATGGTGCGAGTAAAGCGTTTCTACCACTATAGCTTTTGGGTTATAAAATTTGATTTCTTTCGTTAGCTCTTCGAAAATATAATTAAGCTTTTGGGGCAATGCTTGCTTAGGAAAAGGTTTTATCTCGCCTTCTTTAATCAAAAGGACGTCAAGGTTTTGCACGTCGCAAATCGCATATCCGCATACCCTAAAACCCACATCCACAGCTAAAATTCTCATCAGCAATTACTCAATCTCTTTGGCGATCTGCTCCATTACGTCATCCGGGATATCAAAATTAGCATGAACTTTTTGCACATCCTCGTGTTCTTCAAGAGCCTCAATGAGCGAAAGCAGCGCCTTAGCGTCATTGCCGGTTACCTTAACTTTTGAGGCAGGTATCATGGTCAACTCCGCTTCTTCGTACTTAATGCCCTTATTTTTTAACACTTCTTTTATTTTTTCAAAATCTTTGGCATCACAATACACCTCATAATTTTTATCAAGGGTTTGCACATCCTCTGCGCCAGCTTCAACGCAAATGGAAAATATCTCATCCTCGCTTTTTTGCGCCTTGTCGATAGAAAAGTACCCTTTTTTATTAAAAATCCAGGCTACACTTCCTGCGCCGGCCAGATTTGCTCCTTTTTTAGAAAAAATATTTCTGACTTCAGCGGAAGTCCTGTTCTTGTTGTCGGTTAAGGTTTCAACCAGCATCGCCACGCCTCCTGGGCCGTATCCTTCAAAAATACAGCTGTCGTAGGTTACCCCTTCAAGCTCTCCCGTTCCTTTTTTAATTGCCTTCTCGACGTTATCCGAACCCATATTGGCAGCCCGTGCCCGTTCGATTGCCGTACGAAGACTGGCATTATTATCGGGATTACCGCCCCCTGCTTTAGCAGCAACAGTGATTTCCCTGATTAGTTTGGTAAAAAGCTGTCCGCGCTTTGCGTCGGCAGCCCCTTTCTTGTGTTTAATACTAGCCCATTTTGAATGACCGCTCATGATTAACCCCCTCTTAAATGATAGAAGCGGATACACGCGGATATCTACGCGGATTTACGCTGAAATTTCCGCGTCTATCCGCGTTTTGTTCCGCGTTTTTCCGCTTCTAAAGTCTTATTTGATTTCATCGCAAAAATCCTGATGCGTTCTGCGCCAGGGCATCTGCTTCTTTATTCTTCTCCCGCTCAATATGTGTGATTGTAAAAGCTTCGAAAGAAGATATTAATTTTTTCGCAAGCACAAAAAGTGGAAAAATATTATTGTCTTTTACCTTAAAATTTCCGTTTATCTGCTCGCAAAGCAATTTGCTGTCGGAAAAAACGGAAACCTGTTTCTCTCCCATACTCAAGGCCTCTTCGAGAGAAAAAATTAATGCCATATATTCTGCAAAATTATTAGTTTGGATACCGAGATAAATTCCTTCTTCCTTTATAAGAGTTTTTCCTTTATACAACAAATAACCGATACCTACTCTACCGGGATTCCCAGCGGATGAGCCGTCAGTATAAATTGTAATCATTCCGGAATATCCTCTGATACATAAAGAAGCCTAACGCAACTTTCACAGAATACCAATTCTTTATACATCTTTATTTCGTTTATTTTCTGTGCAGTCACATGCATATGGCAGGCTCCGCAACTATCATTATCAACGGCCGCCATGGCCACTCCGAAACGGGTCTTTAGCAGTTTTTCGTATTTTGTCAAAATGGTTTGATCGATGCCTTTGGCAAGTATATTTCTTTTACCGTCTAAATTGCTTATCTCATCTCCTATTGCCTGCATCCGAAGGTTAACTTGCGCTTCTTCCTCTTTGAATTTCTTCTCTTCACAAATGAGCCGTTCTTTTTCCGCTTTAAACTTTGCGTCAGCTTTTTCTATAGAATCAAAAACCTTCAAAACATCCTCTTCAAACAAAGATACATCGGCTTTAATAGAGGCAATTTCTGTTAATTTTGCCTGATATTCTTTATTGGTTTTGAGCTGATAAAGTTGAGCCTGTGATTTTTTTACTGCCTCTTCTTTTGCCGCAAGGTCCAATTCTTTATTCTTGCGTTTTACCTGCAAGTCTTTCAGTTCTTTATCTAATGTTTCGAGAACCTTTTTTTTCTCTTGAAATCCAGCTTCCATTTTTTCTATTTGCGCTGGTTTTTCTACATCACGCTCTTGGATGAGACGGTATATTTGCAAATCAATCTTCTGTAACTGCACTAATTTGTGCATCTCATCTTTTAAATTCATAAATATTCCCAGCTTTTTGACATACATGGGCACAGCCCGAATTGAACGGGCGACCTCTACGATGTGAGCGTAGCGCTCTAACCAACTGAGCTATGTGCCCTAAATAGCGTATGGCTTATAGCACGTGGCGAATAATTTTATGCTATATGCCATGTGTCATTAAATCCGAGTATTTACTAAGCGTTCCATAAAAAACAAGTTTAGCCTAAGAGCGTTGCGTCTCACCTTCGAGCAATAGAACAATTGAACAATAGACCGCAATTGAGCCTCAAATCTATTGTTCTATTTTCGATTGCTCAATTGCTCTGTTGTTTAAAGTCAACGGCTTTAAACAACTGGGCCCGCAGGGACTTGTATCTAATCTGCGAAGCAGCGCACACGAAGTGTGCTATTAGATCCAAGTGTTCTGCTAAGCTATCTATAAAAACGCAATTTTGCCTCAAGAGCATTGCGTACTCGCGCATCCTGGGCCCGCAGGGACTTGAACCCCGGACCAATTGATTATGAGTCAACTGCTCTAAACCGACTGAGCTACGGGCCCTTCAAAAGTATTAAAAATTATAACAAGCTGCCGTGAGTATAGCAAGTGTTTTTTGTTATAAATTCAAGGGTTTCTTAAGAATGGTTTAGCTTTTGTTTAGGCTCTTTTTGGCCAAAACAAATATGCCAATTGCGGCAAATTGCGTGCCAACAGAAAACGCGGCCAACAAGGGTAATGATATATCATAAAGAAAACCCATCAGCAGGCTGCCTAAAAACCAAAACACGCCGTAACCGGTATTAAATATTCCGTAGGCAGAAGCTCTTCTTTCGCTAGAGACCATATCGGCGACTGCAGCGCGCATAATTGACTCTTGAGCCCCCATGCCAATACCCCACAAAATCATTCCTGCAAGTACTACCCAGAAGCTGCCGAAAAAAACCAAAGGAGCAAATAGCAATGAAATCGTAACAGCGATAGCCATGGCTAACAGCCCTATGCGGTCAAAAAGGCGTCCAAAAACAAGCGCGGCTATAGCATCAACCCCCATGGCAATGGTATAAAAAATCGGAATAAAACTATCTGATGCTATTGACATTTTTTTGCAATGATATGCAATCAGCGGAAAATCAGCGTAGCCCGCCGCAACCATAGAAACGGCAGCTAAATATAACCAAAAGGTCCGATTAATGCCTTTTTTTTGAATTGCGGGCGTGCTTAGTTCAAATTCTTGGGGTTTAGGGTAAATGTGGCGCGCAATAACCAAAATAGTAAGAGCAAAAAGTGCAGGTATAAGCAGAATAGCAAACCCGGCTTTATAACTTCCTCTTAAATATAGAACCAGGGCAACAATCGAAGGGCCTGTTAAAGCCCCAATTTGGTCCATTGCCTCATGTAAACCAAACCCAAAACCATGGCCGTGTTCCTTGGTTGCGTGAGACAACATGGCATCTCTGGCGGGAGTTCGAATAGCTTTGCCCATTCGCTCCAAAATTATAAGCGCTCCAGCTATTTCCCAGCGGCCGGCAAGAGCCAATAGCGGCACTGCAGCCAGATTGATAGCATAACCAAAAATCGTAATAAACCAGTATTTTTTTGTTTTATCAGTGATGTAGCCGGAAAGGAGGCGCAGGCCGTATCCGACCAATTCTCCAAAGCCGGAGATAAACCCCACTATTGCGCCTGTTGCACCTAAAGTAGCAAGAAAAGGGCCTGTAATACTGCGGCTGCCTTCATAGGTAATGTCCGCGCACAAACTCACCAAGCCCAATAAAATTATGAATTTTAATGCGGATTTTTTTGAATTCTGCATGGCCTTACGGGTTAATAATGAAAGTATTTTAACTGATGCGGTGTTTGTGTCAAGATAAAGCTGGAAATATAAAGATAAATGGGGTTTTGATACCTGGAAAAAGCATGGAGGATTAAGAAAGTTATCCTGCTTCGTTAACAGTGCTGAAATTACTTCGTAATTTTAGAACCACTCGCAGGATCAATTCGGCCACGCAACTTTTCTGCGCTCTTGAAGCTTGAAAAGGTTGCTGCCTCATTGAAAAAATAAAGGCCCGGCTTTTCTGCCGGGCCTTTACCGTCTTTTTTGGTTTACAACTTAACGACCTTGGTTGCCTGCTCGCCCTTAGCGCCCATCTGGGTTTCGCATTCAACTTCCTGGCCTTCTTCTAGAGACTTATAGCCTTCACCCTGAATTGCAGTATGATGCACAAACACATCATTGCCTGACTCAAGGGTAATGAATCCATAGCCCTTCTTGTTGTTGAACCATTTAACCTTACCTTTAGCCATTGTGTTACTACCTCCTTTTTGTAAAATTGTAATAAATATTAGTGAGAAGCAAAAAAACCGTAAGGTGATGTTTCTCTGACCTTACGGCTTAAAACTCTACACCTCGTTACTACGAAGAAAGATACTATACAACAAATTTATTTTTTGTCAATAAAAAATTTATGAATGACAGTTTGGCATACTTAGCCTATAATAGGCTTAATCAATATGGACCTTGAACGTAAAAATACTGTTCTGGTAACCTGCGCAAACGGCTTAATGCCTTATTTGGCGCAGGAAGTAGAGCGTTTAGGCTTTATAATACTATCACGCCATAACACAGGCCTCACTATCAAGGCAGCCTTGCGCGATACTTTTAAGCTTAACCTTTATCTACGTACTGCGTATAATGTGCTTTATTTACTTGGAGAATTTAACGCAGAAACGCCGGAAGAGCTCTACGGGCAAGTTTCGGCCTTGGCCTGGGAAGACATTATTGACATCGATGAATACATAAACGTAGTTGCGCAAACGAATACCTCTTCGATACGTAACCCTGTATTCGCCAGCCAAAAAACCAAAGACGCTATAGTCGACCGCCTTTTTAAAAAATATTCGCGCCGGCCTGACTCAGGGATAAAACGTACCAATATCGTTATTCATCTTTATTGGAAAGATAACCGCTGCTGGCTCTACCTGAATACTTCAGGGCAGAAATTAGCCGATAGAAACTACAGAAAAAATCCCCATAAAGCGCCCATACAGGAAACTCTGGCAGCTAGCCTTGTAATGGCCACTGGTTACAGCGGCCAAGAACCGTTCATAAACCCGATGTGCGGAAGCGGAACGCTGGCGATAGAAGCTGCACTTATCGCATTAAATAGGGCGGCAGGCGCACTTCGAGGCAATTTTGGTTTTATGCACCTTAAAGGCTTTGACGCAAAAGTGTGGCAGGCGATGCGCAAAGAAGCGCAAAAGATAAGTAAGAAAGTTTTAAAAGCTCCTATCCTGGCCACGGATATCGACAAGCAAGCTATTGAAGCCGCTAGAAGCAATGCAATGACCGCCGGCGTTGACAGGTTTATTGAATTTAAGGTATGCGACTTTTCTCAAACTCCTATTCCTTTAAACAAGGGAATCATTATCCTTAATCCGGAATACGGAATTCGCATGGGGAGCGTGCGGGAGCTTGAAGAAACTTACGAAAAAATAGGTGATTTTTTCAAGCAAAAATGTGTGGGGCTTACAGCTTATATTTTCACCGCAAATATGGAACTCGCAAAAAAAGTTGGCTTACGCACAAGTAAACGCCTGCAGTTTTTCAACGCGCAGATTGAATGCCGTCTCCTAAAGTATGAAATGTATCAGGGAAGTAAGAATTTAACGTGATATTGATATAAGTATCGCTAAGGCTAACACTTCAAGTTTTTTAAAATCAAATGGCTTGACGAGAAAATCACAGGCTCCCGCCCTAAGTGCTTCATTAATGGCTTCTTCATCCTCTAACCCGCTTAGCATAACAACCTTTATCGAATTATCAAATTCTTTAATTTTATTCAATACCGCCAACCCATCCATCTGCGGCATTCTCATATCCAAGAGGATTAATCTAGGCTTTTCTTTTTCTGTCAGCTCTAAAGCCTCTTTGCCGCCGGGCGCCTCAAGAGCATCAAAACCGCGAAACTTCAATAAACCTTTTACTAACGTTCTCATCTGAGCCATATCATCGACAACCAGTATTTTTCCCAAATTTGAATGTTTGCCCTCCTCAATCTTTTCGCCAGGCTCGTGTATAATCTCTAGGATAACCTTAAACATAAGATGATTAGAAAAATCTTTCTTTACGACATCTACCGCGGCAAAGCTTTTGATTTTAGATAACGCGAGGGTGCTCGGGGATTCTTTTATTAAAAACACAACCGGCATCTGTTTTTCAATTGCCCTTAGCTTTTCAAGAAATTCATACGTTGTCAGTGAAATTAAATCGTGCCCTAAAACAAGCAGGCCAGGCTTTTCGGTTTCTAACCGCGTAAAAATATCTTCGCTATTGGTTAGGCAATCTACCTTATGTCCGATTAAAGATAATGTATCGTGAAATTTTTCTCTAAATTTAATATCACTATCCGCTAACAAAACGCTTTTGAACATATTGCCCCTCTTACATTGATAGATGAATCCGCTATTATGCTTTTATATCCCAAGTCTCTTTTTGATCAGTGTTAAGAATACAAATAAATCTACGGGTTTATAAAGAATATCTTCGCGCGTAAGCCCAACTTCCTGCAACTCCGTAAACAGGAAATAGTCTAGGTTAATTGAACCGGTAAGAATAATGGCCGGTGTTTTTCTATTTAATCCCCTCATCCCCCTCAAAACATTAATTCCGGTTACTCCAGGCATTTTCATGTCTAAAGTTATTAGATCCACTTTAACCGCGGAACACAAAACACCCATACCTTCTTCTCCGCCCAGAGCGACCATTACTTTGAATCCTGATTTAATCAAAAAACGCTGCAGAATATCGGCCATCTTCGGTTCATCGTCAATAACTAAAATAGTATACATTAGCTTCTCTTTAAGGGTAAGTATATAGTGGCGGTGGTGCCCTTGTCGGGAATGCTTTTTAATTTCAGTTCACCGTTATGCACCTTTACGATACCATACGATACTGACAAACCAAGCCCTGTGCCTTTTTCCTTGGTGGTAAAAAATGGCTCAAATATTTTTTTCATATTTTCTTCAGACATACCGCATCCGGTATCGCAAAAGTCTATTTTCAAATAGTCGCCCTCAATACCGGTAGTTATCGTAATAACTCCGCCTCCAGGCATAGCATCTCTGGCATTATTTAAAAGATTCATGAATACTTCATGCATTTGGCATTCATCTATTGAAATATGCGGCAAATCATCGGCATAGCTCCTTATTATTTGGACGTTAGATAAATTAAATTGGTGCCCTAAAAGGATTGCCACCGATTCTATGCTCTTGTTGATATCTACATCTTTCACCTGGTCCTTACTGGGACGGGCGAATTTGAGCAACCTTTGCAGGATATCCTTTGCATGCTGGCTTTCTTCAAAAATAACCTTAAGATTATTTTTTACCGTTTCGCTTGATATCTCTTCCATAAGAGAAAGTTGGGCATTACCTGAAATTATCATTAAGGGATTATTGACTTCATGAGCCATATCAGAGACGAGCCGGCCTAAAGCGGAAAGTTTTGCAGACTGCAACAATTGGTACTGATTGGCCTTTAACTCTTCGTGCGCAGCTCTAAGCTGCGCAACCATTGCCAAAGCATTTTTTTCTTTATTTTCTAGACTTTTATTAACCAGAATGAGTTCGTTTCGCAATTTTTGAATATTTTTATATAAATTTGCATTATCTAACGCTAAACTTACCAAAGAAGCAAATACTGTCGCTTTATACAAATCAGCTTTATTAAAATTCTCTTCTATTTGTTTGCGGCTAACTGCTAGAATGCCTAATATTTTATCATTTTTCAGTAGCGGATTTACTATAGCTGATTTAATATTTTCTCTTCCCGTTATACCCGCAAATCTTGGGTCATTCGTCAAGCCATTAATTAGAATTATTGGCTGCTTAGTTTCCGCAACCCATCCGGCAATCTTTTCTCCAATAGCTAATCTAGTGCTCTTTTTAATCTCTTCGTCAAGACCATGAGAAAAAGCAATATATAACTTATTGTTTTCATCAAAAAGCATTATAGAACAATCATCCGCCTGTAAAACTTTCATGGCCAAATCTACAATTATTTTTAGGAGCTCATCCATTTCTATTGTAGAAAAAATCGCCTTGCTTATTTCATGCAAAGCAACCGTTGTTGTGAGTTGGCGTTTTTCGAGCGCCTTCTCAATAACTACTGCGATTCTATTGGTATCCAATGGCTTCTCAATATAATCATAAGCACCTTTCTGCATGCACAGCTTAACAGATTCGACTGATGCATGCCCGGTAATCATAACAACTTCCATCTCAGCATCTATCTTTTTTATCTGTTCAAGCAGCATTATTCCATCCATGCCCGGCAATTTAATATCAACAAGGGCTACGTCAAATCTCTCTGTCTTTGTCTTCGCAATTCCAGCTTCAGCATTGGGGGCTGTATTCACAGAATATCCGCGGCGCATCAAATTAGAAGATAGTGCTTCCAATACTTCTGTTTCATCGTCCACAATAAGGACCCTATTCATCGTTTACTCCTATTTTAGATTCATATAGAATTAGCGCCCACAATTGTTTACACCTTAAACTCCCCTAATGCTTTATCAACAGCCTTGAGCATAGTCTTTAAATCGATTGGCTTATTAAGATAATCAATCACACCTAGTTTATACGCTTTAAGTTTATCCTGTTCTTTAGCAAGCCCGGAAACGATGATAATGGGGGTCTTACGCCCCAAGTCGTCATGGTTAAGTTCCTCGCAAGCATCAATACCGCCAACAGAAGGCATAAGAAGATCAAGAAATATTAGATCTGGCCTAAACCGATGCAACTCATCCAGTATATTTTTAGCAGTTGATAACGTAAGTACCTCATATTGCCCTGTTTCCTCTAGATTTAACTTTACAATCTGTAAGAAATTTTCTTCATCGTCAACTACCATTATTCTTCTCTTGTTCATACGACTGACCCACCTCCTTTTAAGGTAATAATAAATTTTGTACCCTTCTGCACCTGGCTTTCTACATCAATAAAACCTTTATGCATTTGAATAATATTTTTTACTACACTTAACCCTAAACCAGTGCCTTGTTGAGAAGAACGCGTGGTAAAAAATGGGTCAAAAATTAACTTTAGATGTTCTGGAGAGATGCCGCATCCTGTATCTTCTATTTCAATACGTACTATATTTTCTCCTGCTTCGAATGCTACTTGCCCGTCTTTGCTTTTATCGTAAAAGGGTGCGGTAACTTTAGTTTCGTAGGTGCGGATAAAGAGCGAGCCTCCGTCGGGCATTGCCTGTATAGCGTTTAAGAATATATTAATAAATACCTGGGTAAGCTTTTTTTTATCAGCCGTAACTGGCGGGAGATTTGCGCTAAATGCCTTTACCACCTCTATATTCTCCAAAATAAAACTGTGCGGAATCAATAAAAGAGAATTTTCTATCAGCAAATTAATATCGAGAGACTCAAGCTCAAGTTTAGTTACCCTGGAGAAATCAACCAAAGCGCAAATAATGTTGTCGGCCCGCTTGATATTTTCCTTAATCATGCTCGCAACGTCTCCTACATCTTTGTTTTCGTAGAGTTTATTCGCTAGGTAGTCTGCACTCTGCATGATTATCGCTAGTGGATTACGTACCTCATGCGCGATTCCGCTGGCGAGTTTGCCTATAGCCCTAAATTTCTCTGACTGTATTAGTTGCTCCTGTGTACTTTTAAGCTCGGCGTAGGCTTTTTCCCGCAATTCTTCCGCGCTTCTGCGCTCGATTATGCCCACAAGGATATTGGCGATAGCCGTAAGGAGTTCCCTTTCTCTGCTTGAATCTTTATGCCCTTCTTTAAGGTAAAGGTTAATCACCCCTAACCGTTTTTTATCAACATTGACAATCGGCACGCAATAATGCCCGTGAGGAGGCATGTTGCTGTAAGTGCTTTCGTGCCGTTCATCTAAACAGTCGGCAAATTCAATTTTACCGGAAGCCGCCGCTCTACCGCAAAGGCATTTTCCAAAAGGCACACATTCACACATTTCTTGAATTTGAGAAGATAAGCCTGCCTGCGCTTTCAGTGTAAGGAGCTGCGGATTATCTTCAACAAGAAATATACCTCCTCTTCTTTCCAATGAAAACCAAGGAATGGAGAACAGGCGCTCAATAGTTTTCTTTAATACTTCGGCAAACGGAATATTTTCTAAAGATATTTTAAGAATATCATTAAGTATCTCCTGAGTTTGATTTTGATTTAAAAGTTCATTTTGCGCCATTTTGCGCTTCTCTACCATAACATTAAAAAGAGCCGCAAGTTCTCCAATCTCATTATTCGCGTAAATTTCTACCTTTTTATCCAGATTTCCCGCGGCAACCTCAAGGGCGGCTGAGCGCAAAGAAAAAATCGGCGCTATTACAGCACGCTCAAAAAAAATTATAATAGCAGCGATAAAAAATAGATTAAAAAGTATAATAACAAGAGTCAGAAAGGCAATTAAGCTACTGAATTTTTGGTAATTTTTTTTCGCGTCACTAACTCCACGGAGCGCATATTCATGCAATTTTTCAGCCTGGCGCAATGCATCGCTAAATTCCTTATCCATATTTTCCATTAATGCGCCACCTTCACGTTCCCTGATCGCATCGGGTAGATTTAAAATTTTTTGCGCAATTTTTTTTCCGGAAAAATATTTTTTCTGAATATCTGCCAATACCTGCACTTGTGCGCCAACGGTAATTTTTTCTTTTGCGAGAGTAGCAAAGAGGCGTTCAAGCCGCGTGCTTACGGTTCTGAAATTCTTAGGTTCGTTTCTATCTGAGCCTGCAATAAGAAAATCATTTACCGGCATCGAAACTTCCGCTAAAGCAATTTGTAAATCCTTAACCGCATCGATTTTTCCGGAGGCAGTAGAAGATAATTTCACGCTATTCTCATAGTTGCGAACAGCCCAAAAAAGTAAGAAAGTCAATAAAAATACTTCGAATAGAAAAAGTCCCGTTATAAATATGATTTTTAGCCGTATATTTCTTTTTCCCATATATCTCTATGGTTACTGGAAAACTTCTGCCGTAAGGAACATGATTACACTTTTACTTGCGCGGTTCCTTTCCGATGACAGCGGCAAGCCTAAAACTCCCTGCCGGTTTTCCTCGTCATAAGCAGTATCCGCCCCTCCTATGGCCACGGTGTCTCCGTTTTTAACTACCACTTGGGTTAAAATTGATTTTTCCTCTATCAGGCCGTCAGGGGCTAGTTCGCTTGAAGCCGGCCGCAGGGCGATGGTTATTGTTCCGTCATCATTGGCCGTAGGTATTACTTCTAAAAAATTTCCCACAGGCTGGCGCACAAAAGCTACCACTTGGGTACCATCATTATAATTGGTAATGGTTGAGCCGAAAATTTCATCTTTGCTCACGGAAAGCGTTGCGGGATGGTTGCTGAGCGTGCGCACCTGCATCTGCGAACGCTTTCGTGCGACAGCAGAACTGTCTATTAAATTAACTATTGTTTTAAATCCTTCCTCCGGAATAATCTTACCAACACTCACGCCTATATTATTAAAGAATCTGTTGTCAGCTTCAACGATTAAAACTTTAACTTCAACCATTTTTTCAGGTATATCCAATTGGCTGATAACACTTTCTATGCGCGCTATTACAGAAGGGTAATCAACTACAATAAGGCTGTTTGTATTTTTATCGATGCTAATCTTGCCTTGCGCACTCTTTAAATCATTGGCCACGGAATAAAGTGATTGCGCGTTACTCGCCTTTATTCGGAAAATCTTAACTTGAGTCTCTTCTGCTCCTGCTATAGCCTTAGGAGTGAAAAAAATAATGGCCGCAAGAATATAAAAGTAGAAAAAATTCCGCAAAACATAAATTAGCATACGGTACTTCTTGAACTAAAAAATGCCTGGAAAATTTAAGTAAAAATAGATTTACCCTCGGTAACAAAATCTCTGACGGATGCGGCTATGCTGGAAAAATCTTTCTTCCGGAGCCATTCCGGCTTAAAAACGCTTGCGCCAAAAGCAACGGCGCTGGCTCCACCTGCCAAATACTCCCGCATATTTTGTGCAGTAACCCCACCGCAGGCCAAAAGCTCAATATCGCCAAATGGCCCTTTTATTTCCTTAAAATACTGTGGGCCAAAGAAACCGGAAGGAAAAACTTTTACCATAGTGGCACCCGAATGCCAGGCTGTATATATTTCCTGCGGGCTTAACGCTCCCGGAAAGAACGGGATTTTATTCCTGGTGCAATAACGCGCTACTTCCTCCACCAATACCGGCATAACGATAAAAGTTGCACCGGCTAAAACGGCAGCTTCTAAAGCTTGCTTATCCAGCACTGTTCCAGCTCCTACCGCCAGTTTCTTTCCGGCAATTTCGATAGATTTTTTTATCAAGAGCGGCGCATTCGGCGTATTCATGGTTATCTCTATCGTTTCAAGGCCTGACGCTATTATTGTTTCGATGAGCGGTTCAAGCCTATCTTGGTCTATGCCGCGTAATATGCCCAAAATGGGTAGTTTCTTAAATCTACCTATCTCCATTGTCAATCCAGATCATCCCCTACTAAACTTTCATAAAACTCTCTATAATTTTCTTTTTTATCACTGTTGCGCAGCGCCATTGCGGCTTTGGGATGTTCGTCGAGAATACCGGTTATAGCATAAGGTATAATGTAACCCCATTCCATTTTTTCTCTAAGCGGTATAAACTCATTGGATATGAGGTCCAAAATAGGCCTTATGTCAAATTTGGGGTTTTTCAAGAATCCTATTAAAAGTTCAAGCGGGCAATTTCCGGCGGCCCTGCCAAGCCCGTAAACAGTCCCGTCAACAAAATTAGCGTCATGTATTATCGCTTCAATGGTGTTGGCAAACGCAAGCTGCTGATTATTGTGCGCATGAATGCCAATTTCCTTTGTTTTTAAGATACTTTTAAATTTCTTAATGAGAAATTCAGTAGTTTCCTGATACAGCGCTCCAAAGCTATCAACTATATAGATGGTGTTTGCCTTGCATTCTTCTTCGAGCTGGCAAAGTGCTTCAGTTAATTCATTATCAAGAGCTCTTGAAATAGCCATAATATTAACGGTAGTTTCATACCCCTTCTCGGCAAAGTTATTTACGAGATATATAGCCTTATCAATATCCTTAACATAGGTAGCCACGCGTATCATATCCACCGGGCTTGCTTTTTTTGGTTTTACGTCTTCGATATCCACGCGATCAACATCGACCATCACCGAAATCTTGGTTTTGGACTTATTTCCGTCAATGATACTGCTTATCGCCTCATCATCACAAAACTTCCATTTTCCGAATTCTTTTGGCGAAAAAAGTTTTTTCGAATTCTTATACCCCATCTCCATATAGTCCACGCCGGCTAACGAAAGAGCCTTATAAACTTCCCGCACGAATCTATCGTCGAAATCATGATTATTAATAAGCCCACCATCTCTGATGGTACAATCAAACACTTTTATCTTTTCTCTGAACATTATTCCTCCTTAAATTCTCTCGCTATAGGCGAGAGAATTTAACTTCCGAGGCGCTTTGTGAAAATTTCATGCTTTACAGAGCAGGAAATTTTCACAATATACAGGCGCCCGGAAGTACATTTTGATAGCCACGAAGTTGCAGACGGGAAATTTAATCTCGCAGCGCCCGTAGCAATACCTAAATATTATTCTACCTGTATTTATTCAATATTCCCAACAACTCATCGGCAGATTTCGGCGGCTTCACTTTGCCCTCAAGGAGTATTTCTCTTGCGCTAAAATCTTTACTATAGAGCGATTTATTGCCTTCCCAATGCTGCGCAATTACGTCTCCCTCTAATTTCAGGCCTGCAAAAAGCCCCCTTGAACGCGAGTATGAAAGAATGCCTCCTTTAAGTTGCACATCAGTCGAAGCCTCTGCGTTTCTGCCTACAGGGCCTGCGGCGACTGACGCATCTGCGCCAAGCTTGAATTTTCCCTGTAAAATACCTTCCACGCTTCTTGCGTTCATGATCAGTAAAATAACATCTGTCGCCTGTCCGCCTATCTGCCAGCCGATACTCCCGCCGGCAATAGTAAAAACTGCCGGGGCAGACCAGCGTTTTGTCTTATGATTCTTGACCATGATAATGCCCTGGCCGTATTTCCCGCCAATCCCTAAGCCTGCAGAAACTGTAGAAGGAAATATAGCAATAGCTTCGCAATTCTCAAGAAGCTTTTCCGGTATGCTTTGTTCAGGTATCTCCTGTATCTGGGACAATACTTTTCCTGATTCTTCCACCAAAGCAGTCCATTTACCCTGCGCGTAAACTATAGAAAAATTAACTGTTACCATTAAAAAAAATAAGCCGGCAACAATAATCTTTTTCATTTTCAGCATTCCCTCCTTATAAAAACCATAATACCATGCGCTATTATTTAATCAATTGTAAAATATGGCAATCCTAACCTAAACGCCTTAAAAAGGTTAACTAGATTATGGGGAGTTGAAAATGGCGAACGCAATAAGATCTTTCAGGCTGAAGGGCTATCGTTTGAGGGTACTGATGGGGTAATCTTACTAAAAAAACGGTTAAGGCTATTTTGTTCTTCGGAATTAACTTCAACAAATTGCAAACCGGTATGAAAAGTGTCCGGGGTACGCGTTTGGCTGCACCATGCTACCTTGGCCTTTAGCTGCATAACCTTATCGATAAAATTGATACTTACTTTAAATAGCGCGTCTTTTGAAAGGAAAGTATTGCTTAATATTTTTATTCCCGAGGGGCTCATATCTTTAGAAACCGTATAGAAATAGGTATTAGACGTAAGCGGATTACATTCAACGGGAAAAGAAATATTGGCGCGCGGAAATTTTCTACGTTCATGCATAATCGGCTTGATAGCCATCATAAAATTTTATATATTTTTACCCCTATAAACAGAAAACTGGACCCGTGGCTTTTGACCAACAAGTCCAGTTTTCAAATAAAACATACCATATTTTTGTCAAATTTTCAAGAAAACGGACATTTTTTTTAAAAATTTCGCTTTATAGGAGTGAAACCCTGAACCGTCCGCCCCCTTGGCGGTCTGGTTCATGGGTAACGTTTAAAAAGAAGGCAGGCATTATTGGAGCCAAAACCAAAGGAATTGGAAAGAACCGCCTCCATGGACGCTTGACGGCTGTTATTGGGGACATAATCCAGGTCACATTCCGGGTCCTGGTTTTCATAATTGATAGTAGGCGGGATAATTTGATGCTTTATCGCCAAAGAACAAACAGCCGCTTCGATGGCGCCGGCAGCTCCTATGGAATGCCCTATCATCGATTTTGTGGAAGAAACAGGTATTTTATAAGCCTGCTGCCCGAATAATTCTTTAATTGCTTTTGTTTCAACGGCATCGTTTAGCTCAGTAGAGGTGCCATGCGCGTTAATGTATTGTATATCGGAAGTAGATAACCCGGCATCTTCAAAAACTTTACGCATTGCCCAAATCACATCATGAGCGTCAGGCCTGGGAACCACCATATTATATGCTCCGCTGCTTGCGCTATAACCGATTAGCTCTGCGTATATATGAGCCCCGCGCGCGAGAGCGTGGCTTAGTTCTTCCAGAATAAGCGTAGCTGCGCCTTCGGCCAAAACAAATCCATTACGTTTAGCATCAAAGGGGCGGCTGGCGCGTGTGGGCTCATCATTGGTTTTTGAAAGTACTCTCATGGAATCATAAGCACCGAAAGTAAATTCGGTTAGGGGTGCCTCAGAGCCTCCGGTAAATACTATATCCGCCTCTCCGTATTTTATTTTACGATATGCTTCGCCGATTGCATTAGTCCCTGAAGCACAGGCATTTGCGATAACCATGCTTGGGCCAAAAAGTTTAAAAAAAATCGCTATCTGGGAAGAAACTGCATTTGGTGTTATACGCGGTACGCATAAGGGACTTAGGCGATGAGTTCCTTTTTCATAGCCTTTAAGTATCTGTTCCTCATGGAATAATACTCCGCCAAGCCCCGAACCATATATGACCCCTATCCTGTTTGAATCTTCTTTAGATAGTTCCAAACAGCTTGCGTCTAAGGCAATTTTCGATGCGCTAAGCGCAAGATTAACAAAACGATCGACCTTGTGGGCGGTTTCGTTAGGAATGAAATCAAGGGGGTTGAATTCTTTTATCTGACCGGCTATTTTCGAACGGAAACGTGAAGTATCAAAACCAGAAACCAGCGAAACTCCTGATTTACCTTCTATGGTTGCTTTCCAGAAATCATCTACCCCTATCCCGATAGGTGAAACTATCCCCAGGGCTGTTATAACAACTCTTCGTGGTCTCATCATAACCAAATGGCCTAAAGGCCCATAGCAAGGTTTTTTAGGGTTACGCGCGGGGCGTAAGCATATACCGTAACGAGCCTATGCCTATGCGGGACTGGTACATGGGTAAAAGAATTAATACTTTTTTAAAGCTTTTATCATGGCCTGTTCGAAAAGATCGATACTCAAATCCATTTCTTTTTCGCTGATATAAAATGAGGGCGCCATCGTAAAAACATTTTTATAATAACCTCCGACGTCCAGAACCAGGCCATATTTCTTGCCGTTGCTTGAAAGTTTTCCGCTTAATCCAATTTCCTCTATTGTATTAGTCAATGCAGCAGAAGGGGTATAACCATCTGCTTCACAAATTTCAGCACGTATAGCCAGGCCCAAATTGTCCACATCGCCTATTTGTGGGTATTTTTTTTGCAAATTTTTGAGGCGCGCGGCCATATATTTGCCTTTAGCTGGAACATCTAGGACAAAATTGGACTCCTCTATAAGCTTCATCGTTTCAAGGCCTACTGCAGTACCGAGAGGATTGGAAGAAAAAGTTGAATGCGTAGAGCCGGGCCCGAATATAGCCGGAGAAATCAATTCCTCTTTTGCCCATACCCCAGAAAGCGGGTTTAAACCGTTGGTTAAGGCTTTTCCAAAAACAACAATATCCGGAATAACATTAAAATGCTCTATGGCCCAAAGTTTTCCCGTCCTATACATTCCCATCTGCACTTCATCGTCAACCAGAAGGATTTTATACCTATTTAAAATTTCTTTTAACCTTGAAAAATAATCTTTCGGCGGTATTACATAACCGCCTGTGCCCTGCACTGCTTCGACGTAAAAAGCTCCGAATTCGCATTTATTGGATTTGGTATTTAAAACTCCATAATACTCACTCTCAAAGAGGCGTTCAAATTGCTTCAGGCAATACAAGCCGCAGGACTCTTTTTTTTGCTCATAGGGGCACCGAAAACAATAAGGATAAGGAATAAAGCAAGATCTATCGGAAAAATGCCCGAATTTTTCGCGGTAGCGATAGCTCGAAGTGATGGCGGAAGCAGCAAGAGTTCTACCATGGTAGCCTCCCATAAATGAAAAGACCAGGTTTTTCCCGGTATAGTTTCTGACTAATTTTAGAGAATCTTCAATGGCCGCAGAGCCGCCTACGTTAAAATGAACCCTTCCTTTTTCCTCAAATGCGATTTCCATCCGTTGAGCAATCTTTGTGGCAAGCCTGATTTTTTCCTCATGCAAATACTGGCAAGCAAGTTGGGGTAATACGTCAATCTGCCGTTTCAAAGCAGCATTAAGCCGCGCGTTACAATAACCGAAGTTAACGGCAGAATACCACATTTGCAAATCCAGATACGCCACATTCTCATGGTCGTAAAGAAAACTTCCTTCGGCACGGTTAAAAATTTTAGGGTATCTGGAATAATGAACAGTGTCTCCCCATGAACAGTATTTTGCCTCAAGCTGCATAAGTTCATTTTTTGGACTTTTTGAAAATTTTTTTGTGATTTTTTGGCGTGGTATCATTGTAATGTCTTTTTGAGCTGCCGGTAAACTTCCTTTAGGTTGCAAAATGGGATACAGTCTCGTTTCTTTCGAAGAAAATATTCAAGAAGCCGGCCCTTTGCGAATACAAGCTGTGTGTTTTGCGCCGCACAAATGTCAGAAAGGCCGTCTCCAATATAAATATTGATTTTATCATTTTTTATTATGCTCAACAAGGTATTTTTTTTACAATGCGCGCAAGAAGAGCAAGAATTGTTTCTATGCGCAAACAAAGGCTTGAGCTTATTCCCTTTAAATAATAATTTATTGGCATATATTGGTAGGGGAGAAATTGCGTTATTTCTTAGAATGTTTTTAATTATAAATAGAAAACTATCGCTCACAACGAAAACTTTTATGTTTTTCTTCCTTAATATCGCTAGAATTCTACGAAAATATGGTTCAACCCTAACGGATGAAAGGTACGTCCTCAAGGCGTTTTTACTAATTCTAACGTTTTTAAGCTGTCCGGCGAGGCATTCTTTTGAGCCTATTCTTCCCTTCTCCCATTCTTCCTCCAGAAACTGCCAGTGATTATTGATGGAATATTTTCTTATAATTTCATCGAGAACGTCAAAAGAAGTAATAGTATTATCAAAATCAAAGAATATCTGGTATTGTCTGCGCTTCATGATTAATTAATAAATTATAATGGCAAGTCTTAAAAAAGGGGCTTCTATCCTGTTGATTGCATGAGGCTTAAAAGTAATTTTAAGCAAACTTGCTCATAATCTAACGTGTTACCCGCACTCTTAATGATTTTTTAATTGTCGCCACCTTGCCTAATTCAACGTCGATTTGCCGGTTCAAATCCGCAAGGTATTCGCGCAGCTTTTCTTTATGGATTCTTGTTTCTTGCGTAATCGGCTGCGAATAAGAATCAAGGCTCTTTAGGTTCATATCGCTGGTCTTTTTTATTTCAGTTAACCAGGATTCTAAATAATTAAGTGGCTCATCAGTTAACAGGTTGTTATCTATTTTTTCAAAGATGCCAAGCATATAAAAATACGCGTTTAACTGCGTTACTGTAATTATACAGGAATCCCACATGCTTACAAGAAGCCCTGCGTCTTTTGAGTTCGGCAATAACGACTGCACCTGCTTTGATTCCTCAAAGACGCCGTTGCGTATCTGAAATAGCGTCCTGCCCAAAGGGTATGCGGTAAAACTATAAAGAAAAATTACCGCCATAAAAAATGCTATCAGTTTCTTCATACCACCTCCTTAAATTCTCCGCCTTAGGCGGAGAATTTAATCCCGAAGCCTTTCCGAAAAATTTCGCGCAAGCTTACGGCTTGCAGTAAATTTTTCGGATATTTAGAGGCAAGGGATAAGTTTACGATATAAAGCCGAATTTGATATATTAGGTTATATTCCCAAGTCCTCCTTTAAATCTCCTGCTTCTTGAGCGTCTATTATGCCGTCATTGTTGGTATCATATTTGCCTTCAATTTCTGTATCAACCCGTGCCTGTGAATTTGTCTGCAATAAAGTATATTTATCCTTAAGCATCTGGGTTGCTTCGCTTGGCGCAAGCCAACCATCCGAATCGTAATCATATTTTTTCTCAAGAGGCGTATTGGCCCTTTGTTTGAGTTCCTTCCAGGAAAGCCTTATCTCTTTTGCATCAACCGTGCCATCAGCATTTAAATCTATGTGTTCTTTTTCAATGGTTTTCCAGGAAGCAAGTTCGCTGCTATCAACTATCCCGTCATTATTTGTGTCAGCTTTATTTTCCCACCATTTATTAACTTTCGACTCCTGTTTGTGCTCCCAATTTTTCTCTATCTGCCTTTCCTTTCTATCCACTACTCCGTCATCGTTTCTGTCGGCATGAGCTTCTCGTTGTTGCATTGTGGGAGCGGCGCTTGCCCAAAAACTATAGAATAAAACTAAGATAACAAAAAAACTAATAAAGGTAGCTCCTCCGGCTTTCATGGTCTCGCCTCCTCTATTTTTTGACTTAAGCGCATCGCCCTTTTTCGTTAAGGTATAATCGTTTTTGATACAGTCATTCCGGCAACAGCCACGCTTGATTCTTGCGATTTCGGGCTGATTTCATATTTTTCAATAACCAGTAATTTGCTTGAGCTTTCGATATTATAAATAAAATCAATAATCTGATCCATCTGCCCTTCGCATGTTACTGTTACAATGTATTTCTTCGTTGCTCCCTCTTCTTTTGCCGGAGCCGGTTTCATGTCAACCAAATAGACAGAAGCTTTATTTGCAATTGCCTCAATCTCCTTGAGTAGGGCAGTTACTTCTTCGTCCTCGGATTTATTGCTATTTAAAAACGAAGCATATTTTGCGCTCTCAGCCAGTATTCTGTCCTTTTGTGCCAATATATGTGAATTAGTTTCTATGGTGCGCTGTGTATCCTCTATTTCCTTGTTAAGTAACTTTATTCTCAAGGTGATGGGCCCGATAATTAGCCTATCCAACAGAGTTACAAAAATAATGGCAACGGCAACATACAAAACAAGTTTTTCACGCTTAGAAAGATGCGCTAGCGATGTGTATAATGACTGTAGCTTTATTTTCATGGTTTAACCATACCCTTGTCAAGCAAAGAAGTTATTTCGAAATCTGTCACGTCTTTTGAGTTTTCTTTACGTTTTGAAGTATATTTGGTTTTAACTTCCTTAAAATAGTTTGATTTTTCCATGCTTTCGATAAAAGCAAAAACGGTAGACATCGCCTCAGCAGTGCCGCGCACCGTAAACCTTCCTTTATCGTCAAGGCGGATATTGTTCAATTCAATGTCTAAGGGCGCAATACTGTATAATTCAGCCAGAGCCTCTAGCGGGACACCACGGTGCGCGGTATAACTACGCGCAAGGCTAACTCGCGCAAAATCTTTTTCGAGCGTCTTTGCGCTTTTATCGAGCTCGTTGTACTTAGCTTTTAAGTTTCTCAAATATACCGTTTTAAAGTAAATTTTATTAATCAAAATAGAAAATACCAACACGAACGTGGTCAACACCAATATGCCTGTCTTGATGAGCTCTTTCCCCTTCTCTTCGAAAGACTTACGTAACTTAACCTCTTCCGGGATTAGGTTAACCTTCATCTCATTAAATGATAGTAACGGGGCTATCGCATTCAAGAATGAAACTCTTTTTTCGGAAGACAATGTAGCTGAAGCGTCAGGTAAAACCAACAAGTTACGCGTATATGGAATATTTCTCACTGGAAAGTGCAAAGTATTATTAAGAACATTCTCCAAATCCTTGAGCTCTTCGGTGGCTCCTGTTAGGATAAGCGTCGTGGGGCTCCTATCAATATCTTCGCTCTGGTATGCTTCGAGAGATTTTTTTATTTCATCGGCGAAACGCACGAGATATTTCTCCTTTTCGAATAATACATGCTGGGTGCCTATAGGAATACTGCGTACGAATAAAATTTTATTTCTTAAAACAATCGTAAAATCCGTTGAGCCTTCATCGACCTGGATGATGTTAACCGGTGAATTTTCGGCATCCAGCTTAAATAACTTCGTGGCAGCGCGCGCGAGGCCTTCGGCGGAAAAAAATACACAATCCAGCCGTAATCCAGCTTTATCGAGTATTTCAGCGTGACGCTTAATCGTACTGCGCGCTACAATAACTAATAGAATTTTAGTATAACTGTGTTTATAGGTGCCTAAATCTATGTAATCAACAATTATCTCTTCGCGCGAATATGGCGTATGCCTGCCTGCCTGCAAATTGATGATTTCGCGTATCTCCTTTGGGTTACTTGAAGGTATTTCAATATTTTTAGTTATAACAAGACTCGAGGGCAATGTTACGATAACTACGGGCCTTTTGGTATGTAAGCTATGAAATGCTGCATTAAGCGACTTAGAAATATCAGCGTCGGAGAGGCCGCTTGTGGTCCTGGCCGCCAAATTGACCACTTCAGGATGTGCCGTAGAATATCGGATGTACGATAGCTTAAGGTGGTTAGCACTTAAATCAACACCAACCAGCTCTTTGTAGCTTTTACCGCCGAATATGTTAAGATGCTCCAGATTTATTCCAAACATAATAACCGCTCTTAAAAACCCTTTTGTTATTCAATCCAACGCAAAATATTACCCATTCTGTCAACTACGCAAACTGTCTGCGCTTGCGCGCTTCCTCCAGCGCGCAACCCTGAAGCTTTGATAGTAAAATAAGATGTTGTAACGGTGAAAGCATCGGCTAAAAGTTCTAATTGTTGTAAGTTAGCTTCGCCTAGTTTGAAACGACCCTGCATCAAAGATTGCAAATTTCCCGGCGCATCAATAACAATATCGTCGGCAGTACCTGGTATACCGTCGTCTCCCTGGCGCAATGCAATAATTTTTGAAACCATATCGCTAGAAAACCCGACAGCATTAAGCACTTCCTCGGGAGCGGTATTAATGTTAATTTTGCCATCACCATAGATTGTAATATAATTATTAAGCTTTTCAAATACTTCGCGCGTAACACCTTTCACCAAAAGAAGTTCTTCTAAAGCTTCAAATGGCCCATCTTTAGCTTCGTAAGAATAAGGAAAGTTACGGTAATAAGAGTCTTCTGCGCTGCCCAAAGGCAAGGTTAGAAGGCTATCAGTGTCTCTCCAGTCAACAATGGATGCCGCCAGCTCAGACGCCTCAATCTTGTCGAAACCTAAGACAATCATAAAAAGCCGCTCCATGACAGGTAGGCTCGCCATATTGATATTTAGCTTCCTAGCTTCGTCAAATACACTAACGCGCGAGGTATATATCGATGATCTAAGCTCAAATGAATGCGCGTTTCCCCCGGGTTTATCATCTATAATATCTACCTCTGTCATTAAAGGATTTCCGTTTTCTGATGGGGTAGAATTTTTGAAAACGAAATATTCTTTTTTTTGCACACGTTTTATGTCGAAGATGGTCTTCTCTATGCAGGCCTCATTGAGATAGCGCAAGTTGCTTCGTGAATCTATTCGTTTTATCACTTCAAGTTTCTGGCGCACGCCATAACTTAAAACCACTGCAAAAATCGTCAGTAAAAAAACTGACCAGAGAACTATAATTAAAATACTTGCGCGTGGACGCATTTTCTTCCTTAATAACTTTCCACTGGAATCCTGATTGTTTTAGAAAAATTAAAAGTAAGCCCTTCAGGACTGCTGAGTTCAAATTCCATATGAATTGCTATCGGGATTTTATTTTGAACGCATTCATCCATCCAGACATACTCATTTTTATGTTCATCAAAAAAATAATAAGTAAAATGAAATGAGCTAACATTAGTTAACGCATCGTAGCTTGAGCCTTCTCCGCCTAGGTAACTTTGAGAATAATCATACTGCTTTTTGCGCAAAATATGCCGGCCTTCATCGTAAATGTAAGCAATTTTGCCTACTGTTTTTCCCAATATCCGGCTTTCTACGAGAGTAGGAAACTCAACTCTATCTTTTTCTCCAGAAAAATTTATGCCGGTAAATTTTAAACTATTGCGTGCTTCCGCGGTGAACTTTTCAAAAAAGAATGCTGTCTCCTCCTGCGGAGGCGTCACGCGTGTTTTCTTCCATATGTTAAGGCCGCTTGCAAACGTTCTGTATATTGCCAGGCTCACGACTGCAGCAAGAGCCACTACGATAACTAACTCAATGAGCGTGAAAGATTTAATGCGCACTTTAGAACTACGTAAAGAATAAAAAAGGCTATTGTAGCCGATAAGCACACCCCCATGATCTTTACTGGACGCTTTCTGTTCTTTTTTTAAATAACACATAGGCTATTCTCGGCTGCTCAATATGCCTTGTTCCCGCCTGCCATAAAGTAACTAAATCTATCCTGTATAACTGGGAATTTTCTATCTCATCCACAAACGCATAAGACAACTCCCAGCTAAAACGCCTATTGTTAATGACAGCCTCACCAGAGCTATCCATGTCCCTAAGCTGGCCGAATTTAGACAGGTTATCTTGCGCTTGCCACAACATTTCATCCGAACGCGGGCTGATAGACAAATAACTTAGGTAATAGTTAAACGAATCTGCACAAATAAAGAAAGCTCGATAAATAAGCGCTGCGCTAAAGGCCAGAGCCGCCGTGGCAACCATTACCTCAACCAAAGTAAAACCAGAAGGCAGACGACAGCCCGCCGCTTCGCGGCGAGGTCTCGCCTGCCTAGCGGCAAGGTCGCTGGCTAAAGGCGGAAAGGCAGAGAACAGATTTTTCTGACTTCTGACTTCTGACCTCTGACCTCTGAATTTATTCCCAATTCTTGACGTCATCTGCCGTGCCCTCTTGCCCGTCTTTGCCGACAGAATAAATATCATAATCAATTTTGTGATCCCCCGGGCTCTTGTATTTATATTCTCTACCCCAGGGATCAATAGCTTTTTTCTCCAAATACGGGCCATGCCAGCCGGAAGCTGAAGCCGGTTTATTCAGTAATGCGTTAAGGCCCTCTTCGCTTGATGGAAAACCGCCGTTATCTAAATCGTAGAGTTTCAGTGCTGTGGGTATATGCGCCTCTATATCGGCACGCGCAACTCCGATACGAGCCTGTTCGCCTCTCCCGGCAAAACGCGGCAGAACCATTGCTGCCAGAGCCCCGATGATAATGACAACCAGCATCAGTTCAATAAGAGTGAATGCCTTCATTTTTCTACTAAAAATCATTTTACCTCCTTGTGAAAATAAATTACAAATTACAAATAAATTCCAATACCTGAAATAACAATGTCCGAAAAATATATTTTGGTCATTTGGCGCTTGGAATTTGGATATTGTTTGTAATTTGGTGCTTGGAATTTGTTATTTTTTTACTATCAAATAATTCTTTATTCTCCTTTTTCCAGATACTTACGCCATTCCGTTTCTAAATCATCGAGGCTGCGCAGATGCGTTGGGTAAGCAAAACGCAAAGCCTCTTCTAAATGTTTTCCATCGCGCAATTGCCGGCAGAAATCAGCAAAGCTGCTGGAACCGTATTTTTCTATTAAAAAACCCACCAGAGAAACGGATTGTAAATAATATGTAGAAACCAGCTGATCGCCGCTGATAAATAACACGCCGGGTTCTCCGGATTTTATGCGCGTAGAACGAATATAAACTTTGGCTGCTTCTCTAAGGTTTCCAATATCCACCCTCATCATGTCAGACAACGACAATATCGCATCCGTTTCATAAAGATGCCGGGCCATTGCTTTTATATGGTCTCGCTTTTGCTCTTCCGCCCACTGCGCCACACCTTCATCAAGCCATAAGGGCACGACACCGCGAAAACCAACAAAATCCCTGAAAATTAAATGCGCCATTTCATGCGGCAAAAGGGACTCCGTAAAACCCTTGCTCCAGGCGTAACTTATTATCTGCTTCAGCTTATAATCAGCAATCCCCTCTGACCAGGCTGGTTGGCCGCTGGAGCGCAAAAAAGATTCTTTGTCGGGATAAATATAAATTTTAACCCTTTTTTCCCAAGTCCAGAATTCAGAATAACGCGGGTACCCCAGCATAATCGCAATATCTTTGTAATAAGCCTCCGCACGTTTTGCGACATCATCGGCAAGTTTATCATCTCCACTGTAGTATATTATAAAATGATCGCTGCCCAGCTCTCTCCAATCGGCCGCAGCGCTGTTGCGCACCTCTACACAGAAAAGAATAATAGCGATAAAGAATAAATTTAATAGCTTTGCCTTATGCATCAGTTTCAATGGTAAATATCACGGGAGTTTTACTATTCCTTACATTCGTGGCAGTTCGATCTTCCTGCCTGAGGCCTCGCTATCGCTAGACAGAGCGGGCAGGTATTCTTGGTAATTCGTCCTTCGGCTCGCTTCACTCGTTCAGGACGACCCTAAGCATAGTCGAAGGGCCGTGTTTCCGTTAGGTTGCCAGCAGATTAATTTCGAAAATCGGCAACAACATCGCCATTACGATAAAACCGACAATCAAACCCATCACTAAAATCATAAGGGGTTCAAGCAGTGTCGCAAACACCTTCAAAGCTTCTTCAGTATCGCGTTCATAGGAAGAACCTATTTCCTTTAAACTATCAGAAAGCTTGCCGGATTCCTCACCCACAATAAGGAGGTTGCTCATAAAAAGCGGGAAAACCTTGGATTCTTTCAGGCTCCTGCCAAACGATCCACCTGCTTCAAGGGCTTTGTGGCTGCTTCTTAATTGCTCTTTGATGACTTCGTTACTTAAAACAGGTATCGCTATCTCTATGGCGCGCAGTATAGGGATGCCGCTGTGTATCAAAAGCTCTAAGGTAAGGCAAAAACGCGCAAGTTCCTGCTTCAGAGCAAACTCCCCGAAAACAGGCAAGCGCAGTTTTAATTGGCTCAAATGCAGCCTTACGCTTTTAGTCTTAGCTTGGCGCCTGAGAAGCAGGATGACAATAACGGCACCAATAGCTAACCACCCTCCCCATTGTTTTACTGCTTTAGTAATACCAAGCAAAATTTTTGTCGGTACCGGCAGGTCTTGGCGCACGTCAAGGTAAATTTGCATAAGCCTTGGCATCACAAAGACAAACATAAAAACTATCGTCCCGAAACCCACAATTGCCATAAGTATTGGGTAAGCCATGGCCATGCGAAAACGCGACATCATTTCTTCCTCTTTGAAACGATATTCGGCAATACGCAGAAGAGTCTCCGGCAGAGATCCGCTATCTTCACCGGTGCGCACCATGGCGACATATAGGGGAGAAAATATCTTAGGAAATGCTGACAGAGGCTGGGAAAAAGTAGCACCCTGACGAACCTCATTATAAATATAATAAACCAAATTACGCAAATGTATATTTTCTGACTGCTCTGCGATAATACTTAACGAATTAAGGATGCTAACGCCTGCTTTCAGGAGGCTGGCTAATTGGCGGCTGACAATGGTAATTTCACGGCCGCGGACTCTGCCTATCTCGCGTTTAGAGACAACCTTAACTGAAGTGGATTTCTCTTCCTGCTGTTCGATGCGTAATGGCAAATACCCTTGCTGGCTTAACTTCTCTATAGCCTCATCCTGCGAATGAGCCTCAATATTACCTTCGACAACCTCCTCCGGACCTTTTTTAGCGTGGTATTTATAAATAGGCATATAATTGTTTAGTTATTACGTGAATATTTTTCCACTTTTTCATCTCACCTTTTTGCGTTTTTGCGGTATTACCTCTGCACAAACTTATTCAACCTTCCTCTTTCCGTGCCTGTAATATCAAGAAAACAAACAGCGATGTTATACTTATGTTCCGGCTCTATCTCTTCTATGCGGACTACCCTTGCTAAACACTCTATGGGCTTTTCGCTTCCATCGGGAAGCTCAAGATGCATCTCGATAATCGAGCCTATATCTATTTTTTCATCCGAAATAAATAACAGGCCACCCGCGGAAATATTAGCAGTTTGTCCGTAACGGTCTAACGCAAAACCCTTCTTATCAATGGCATCCTCGGGTTTTATCAAAGTGTAATGTAAGTTTACTTTGCTATCCAGGCGGTTATAAATCCGTTTGTCAGCGATTTTTGCCCCCGGAACATTTCCTTTTGAAGGCTGCGCAACAGGAACGTCAAAGGATTGTTTATCTTGTTTTGCTTGCGCGCTATCAAAAGTAGCACCTTCGCCGCTAACTTCTTCGAGAGTTGTTACCTTCATGACTTCTTCGGGAGAAGTTTCTCCTGAAATAACTTTATTCCAGCCGTTTTGACGTAAGGTGTGCATGCCGCCGGAAACTGCAACTTTTTTAATATCATTAGCGGCGGCCTTTTTCAAAATAAGATTTTTTATAATTTCATTCACCACTAGAATTTCATATATGGCGGTGCGTCCCAGGAAACCGGTAAAATTACACGCAGAACAGCCCTTACCGCGATATATCTTTACGCCGTCAACCGATATGCCCAGATCGTGTGCTATCATGGTTTTAAGCTCTAAGGGAGCGGCGGTATCTTCATATTTACAATCCTGGCAAATAACGCGTATCAATCTTTGAGCAACGAATGCCTCAACCGTCGAGGCGAGCAAATAGGGTTCTAAGCCGATATCAAGGAGCCGGGCAATACCGCTGGGTGCATCATTGGTGTGCAAGGTTGAAAATATTATGTGGCCCGTGAGCGAAACACGTATAGCGATCTCGGCGGTTTCTAGATCACGCACTTCCCCTACCATTATAACATCCGGGTCATGCCTTAACATGCTGCGTAGCCCAGTGGAAAAGGTAAGGCCGATTTCCGGCATAACCTGTATTTGAGTAATGCCGGGCATTTCATATTCTATTGGGTCCTCTATGGTGATAATCTTGCGATCTTTGGTATTAATACGAGAAAGGCAGGTATAAAGCGTGGTCGTTTTCCCGCTACCTGTGGGGCCGGTTACAAAAATAATACCGTGAGGTTTTAAGATTAGTTTCTCAAAAATATCCACTTCATTCTTTGCCAGGCCTAATTTCTCTAAGCTAAAAAGCATCTGCGTAGGCAGAATCCTGATAACTACGCTTTCACCAAAAGGTGTAGGAATAGTTGAAATGCGCAAATCAAGAACCTGTTCCTGGACTCTGACGACTGCCCTGCCGTCCTGAGGCAAGCGGCGCTCCACGATATTCAGATTAGACATGATTTTGATACGCGAAATAATGGCATTCAAAAAATTCTTAATTTCCGCAGGCACATGTGCGTCATATAACACTCCGTCAATGCGGTAGCGTAAAGAAACATTTTTCCTGTAAGGCTCAATATGTATATCGGTTGCTCTTTTGCGGTATGCTTCCAAAATTATTTGGTTCACCAGCTTTATTACGGAGGCGTCCGTAGCGAGTTTTTCAATATCTTCTATTTTTTCCTGCAGGCTTGCGATAGTGGAGCCCTTCTCATCGCTATCGGCAACATTGATACTCTGGATGGTTTCAGCGCCAAGGCCGTAATATTTTTTCAGAGCATCCGATATATCGCTTTCACATGCAAGGTTAACGCTAATATCACAGCCCAGTTGAGTTATAATTTCATCCTGTATTTTTACATCCAAAGGATAAGCAACAGCAATAGATAAAACCCTGTCTTTAAATACCACAGGCATGAATTTATAGTAAGAGGAGATTTTAAACGGGCTTCTTGCGATTGCGGACTTCTCAATTGTCGTTTGTTTTAGTTCAATAAACGGTAAATGAAGTTTTTCTGACAGAATAATTAAAATATCATGCTCCGGAAGAATTTTGCGGCCCAGCAAAAGCTCTTTAAAACTTTTGTCACTATTTTGCGCTTCTTTCAAAATCTGATCAGCCGCGTCTTTAGAAATTAATCCTTTTTCGACGAGGCCTTCAGACAAAATTGTATCAATTCTCTTTGGCATTGCTTAAAATAACCCCTTTAGGTTTGTTCGAGCCTGCTGCTTGTAGCGTGCGATAGCGTCATCCATATCTTTTTGTGTTACCAGCACAAATAGAACCCGCGCGCCTTGCGATTCTTCTTCCGCTTTTGCTAATACCCAGGCATCCAGTGGATTTGTTATTGCTATAGTCAAACCTGAATCACCCTGCGCAACGGGAAAGCATTTATAATCAATGATTAGGGTCGGGCTGAAATGTTTTAGGAGTTTCCAGTCAATAAATTTATCCGTCAAGGTAATTACCGGCATATTAAACTGTTCAGACATCGCCGTAAGAAACTGGGCCTCATCAATCTGGTGCGTGCGAATTAAAATTGTCCCCAAGAATTCTTTTGTTCGCGCCTGTTCACGCAAAGCCTCATCGAGTTGGCGCTGCGAAAGCATCTTTTTAGCTATTAGGATCTCACCGAGCTTTTTCTGGTTGCGTATGTTCATGTAAGAGCGCCTATCAAATAAAACTCTTCTTCGGGCTTATTGTCTACTCTGCCGGCAATAATTTTCTCACAACCGCTAAGGGTTTCTTCAATGGTCACGTAAGCGCCTTTTTTACCGGTATATGCTTCGCCTACAAAAAATGGCTGCGTGAGAAAATTCTGTAATTTTCTTGCGCGCTCATATAAAATTCTATCAGCCGCAGACAATTCATCAATACCTACCACAAGTACTATCCTGCGAAGCTCTTCATATCGCTGGAAGACCCTTATTACCTCCTGGGCAACATCAAAATGCCTTCTGCCTACGATATCAATATCCAAATTTGCCGACGATGAAAGCAGTGGGTCTATTGCCGGATAAAGCCCAAGCTGTATACGTTCGCGGGACAGTACTAAAACTGAATCAAGAAAGCTAAAAATTGCCACAACCGCCGGGTCTGTCAGGTCATCCGCTGGTACATATACCGCTTCAACAGAGGTAATTGAGCCTCCCGAATCAGGTGTAGAACGAATTCTCTCATGGAACTCGCTCACCTCCGAAAGCAACGTAGGCTGGTAACCTGTTTCCGAGGGCACCCTTCCTAAAAGCGTGGAGATTTCCGCGCCTGCCTGCACAAAACGAAAAATATTATCAACAAACAACAAAACATCCTGATTTTTACGTTGAACCGTTTCTGCCATAGTAATGCCGGTCATGGCAACACCAAAACGAGCGCCGGGAGGCTCGTTCATCTGGCCAAAAACCATCATGGTTTTAGATAAAACTTCGTGTTTTTGAAGCTCATAGTATAACTCATTACCTTCACGTATACGCTCCCCTACTCCTACAAAGACGCAACTTCCCTGATATTTTTTTACAATATGCTGTATTATTTCCAAAGTCAAAACGCTTTTTCCAAGGCCTGCGCCGCCCAAAATGCCGGTTTTACTTCCCTTAACCAATGGGGACAGGAGGTCAATAATCTTAATCCCGGTCTCCATCACTTCAAAACTGCGGCGCATATTTTTATCTTTGCTGATTTTAACCTTACTGCCCATTTCAGGCTTTCGTATCGAAACCATCTCTGACGTCTTGACCTCTCCTTTTTGATCTATAGGCTGGCCCAAAATATTAATAATGCGCCCATAGAGGGCATCCCCTGTGGGAACCTGGATGGCATCGCCTATAATGTCAGCTTGCTGGTTACGCTGCAAGTTCGTTGTAGAATTAATAGCAATACAGCGGGCGATATTTCCAGGCACATGTTCCGCTACTTCAAGCACAACCTCGGCATTATCAACCGTATGCGTAGACATAACGGTAAAGATATTGGGGACATCGGAAGCTTCTGAAAATTTTACATCCACAACCGGCCCCTGAACCGATATTATTTTCCCGCATTTAGTCTTCTTATCCATCTCTTTGGTCTTCGGTCTTTGGTCTGTGGTCTTTATATCATCCCGCATACAGAAGCCTTGCGCTAAACAATTCACGCATGCTGCGGTCGATAATCTCATGGCGCACCCTGAAGTACTGCAAGCGCAACTTTGTATCTATTGTTTTTAATTTTTGTAGGCTTTCTTCAAGATGTACATAGCGGGCAGCAAATTCTGCCAGGCGGCTTAAGCCAAAGAGCTCATACAATTTCTGTCCAAGCCATAAATAAACAAGGTATTCTACTATATCAGCCATGTTAGATTCAAGAAGAATGTCAGCCACTGCTACGCTCTTTGTCGCAGCTAATTCCTTGGCAAATGGCAAAACTGGCACTACGTAAACTTTTTGCACGGTAAAAGAAACCGGGTGAGGATAAACTATTTTCAGGTACCCAAACGATTCGCGCAGAAATTTCTCCGTAAGGTAATTACGCAGCTGCATTGCTTGTCCGTAACGATCTTCATCTTTAATACCGGGAAAAGCGGTAAAAGGCACGCCGCTTTCACGTGCATATATTTTCCCGCGCTCACCTACTACCACTAGAGATCCATTGATATCCTGCAGTTGATGCAAGGCAATAGAGATGACCTCCATATTTAAACCGCCTAAAAGGCCGCTGTCCGAGGTTATCGCCACCACCATTTGAGTATTTTTTGTGGGCACAACAAAAGGATGCGTTACACGGTTTCGGTCAATGAGCTCAAAAAAACCCTCAATATTTGAGAGAAAACCTCCGAAAGTTTTTACTTTACGTTCAAGCGAACGATATTGTGAAACCGCAATATTTTTCAATGCTTCGATAAGCGAAGAAAGCCCACGGTTGAATTCCAAATCTTTTTTGATATTTGAAATTGTCTGCATAGAATGATATTAATTTTAATTTACACCGCTAAACCGCTAAAATCCGCAAAATCGCAAAATGCTTTAGATTTTCTTAGCGAAAACGACTCATATATGATTCGATATACGTTCTATAAGCCGTTTAATCTTCCTCTTTGCGTTTTCAGTGGCCCTTTTGCGCCTTTGCGGTGTCAAACTAAACAATCAATTGTTTCAAATACCCTGAAAGTGTCGCATCCATTTTAGCTTTAAGGGCTTCGCTTAAATCTTTGGTCTCTCTTAGCTCTTTGGTATACTCCGGGCAATTTTTTTCAAAAAAAGCCAAAACTCCCTGCCGGAATTGCTTGATTTGGGTAACAGACAGGCTATCTAAGAGGCCCTTGCTCAAAGAGTATAAATAAATAACCTGCTCCTCAAGGGATACGGGCTTGCTTTTATCCTGGATAATAAGCTGGTTTATCGCCTCGCCTCTTCTCAATTTGCTTTCCGCTTCTTTAGAAAGCCCTGTTGTCCGCAATTGCGTCATCTGCAGGAGTTCCTTATATTGCAAGTAGTCAAGGCGCAACGATTTGCTTAAAGCTTTCATCGCCGGCCACTGGGCTTTATTGCCGATACGCGAAACCGAAAGGCCAAAATCGATAGCCGGTTTAAAACCTTTATTAAAAAGCGCAGTGGAAAAATAAAGTTGCCCGTCAGTCATCGAAACCAAGTTGGTAGGTATATAACCGGTTAAATCCCCTTGAAGTATTTCAACTATCGGTAAAAACGTCATTGAGCCTCCGCCAAGCTCCTTGCGCAAGTAGCCTGCGCGCTCCATCATTTGTGAATGAATATAAAAAATATCTCCCGGATAAGCTTCGCGCCCCGGGGCTCTTTCCAATAATAAAGAAATCTGGCGATATATCCAGGCATGCTTGGTTAAATCATCCGTGACTAAGAGTACGTCGCGCCCCTGTGCCATAAAATACTCGCCCAACATGCACGCGGTGTAGGGAGCCAGATACTGCTCTCCCACTGTAACTGATGCGATACCGCTCACCACTATAGTATAATCAAGCGCTTCATTTTCCCTGAAAATATCAAGAACCTTGGTAAGCGCTGAATATGGCTTGCCTATGCAGCAATAAATACAGATAACACCTTTTCCTTTCTGATTTAATATTGCATCAACCGCGACTGTAGTTTTACCGGTGAGACGATCGCCTATCAAAAGCTGGCGCTGGCCCTTAGCCAGAGGGATAATCGCGTCAATAATAAGAGCGCCGGATTCAAGCGTATCTTTAACCGGTTGCCTGTCCATAACGCCAGGGGCAACTATAAAAACAGGGTAAAGGCCCTTTGCTTCTATAGGCTCGCCTCCATCAAGCGGCTGGCACAGGCTGCTTACTACGCGTCCGATAAAACCATCACCTACGGGCAGTTTTAAAAATTGCCCTTTGTTATAAACTTCATCTCCCGCCCTAATACTGGTAGAGTCTCCAAGAATCAAAATCTGGACCTTTTCTTCAGTAAAACCCATTACCAAGCCTAAAGTGCCGTTGGCAAACTCTACGATTTGGCCGTTGATACAAAAAGGAAGGCCTTTAGCTATAACGATGAACTTGCGGACCGACTGCACAAATCCAACTTCACGGACTTCAAATTTAGTCTCTGATTCTGGCTGCATTTTAAGCTTTGGCTATCGCTTTTTCTTTAATTTTGTTTCTAAGGCTTGCATCCAGCGCAAGGCTCCCTATCTGGATGACAAGGCCTACAACGATTTTCTCATCAATTTCTTCTTTAACAGTAAACCCTTTCCCTAAAGATTCTTCTAAGTAGTGAGAAATTTTCTTGCGTTGTTCATCAGTTAAAGGAAAAGCAGAGATAATTTTTACTTCTTTCACGGTTTCGTTTATGCGAATTTTATCCAGTTTTCCGAATCCGGTTTTGAGCAAATCATCAACCCAACGCGCATGTGCCTGGCTCCTAAAACTTTCCGGAAGGGCTTCCTGTATTAAATTAGATGCTTTTTTAACAGCCTCTTTGGTGATTCTTTCTTCGATTTCGGCTAGCAAAGCATTGCGCGCCTTATCTGCCTGGTTTATGATTTCTCCTGCCTGGGTGCGCGCCCCGGCGACAATTTTGTCTCTCTCACTTTCTGCTTCCGTAATAATTTTTTGTTTTAGCTTTTCACTTTCAGATTGCGCTTGTGCGAGCAACGCTTGTGCTTTTAATTTCGTTTCCTCAAGGAGCCGGTTTATCTCGTGTTGTCTCTTGTCATAATCCTGGCTAAGCGTATCAAAGTGCGATGTAGCGGAAACTACATTTTTATCTAAAATACGCCTGAACGCGTAGATGAGGATTAAGGTAATAAGCACCAGAAAAATAAATGCTGATAATATTATTATCATTCTACTCCTTCAGTTTAGCTCATAAGCCCTTAAGCGACCAACGGGAGTCCCGAGTATTCCCGAGGGACTGATAAGTTCATAAGCAATTATTGGAAATAAACCGGCTCCAGGGCATCTTTTTTCTTCTTTCTTATGGACTTAGGAGCTTATGAGCTTTTTTATTGCTTACGATGCGCTGAAAAGCTGAAACACTACCAGCATAGCTATGAGGCTTAGCGCTTCAGCAAATACCAGCACCAGGACCATGGCCGTAAAAATTTTTGGCGCGCTGGAAGGATTTCTTCCTAATGCGTTAATGCTGGCAAAACTACTCACCGCAAATACTGCGCAAGGCCCCAGAATGCATAATCCGAAAATGATTAATAATGCTAGGTTTCTGCCCATATTTAAAAAATAAACTCAGTAAAGTGAAACTCACGCATAAAATGTAAAGCACCCCACGCAAGAGGCTGAGGTTTTCGTGCGCATTTCTAAAGCCCCTTAAGTTTTGTTTTACTCAGGGCTTACCTTGCGCATAATTGAAGGACTAAAACGCTGTCCTCTATAATCCGCGCTTTTTCAGAATGTGACCTTGTGGCACGAATGTATAAAAAAATATAAAAAATTTTAACTTTCTTCTGATTTTTCAGGTGCCGCTAAACTTGGCGCTCGCGTTCTTCGATTATGATTGTTACTTTGTTGTTTATGACTTTAACCACTCCCCGTCGCAGGGGAAAACTCTGGTTATCTACAAACACGGTTCCGAAAATCAAGCGGCTCAAGGTGGGTTTGTGGTACGGCAAAATTTCAAATACCCCCTGTTCTCCGGGCAATATCACGTTTTCGGCTTTCCCTTCAAAAATAACCGCTTGAGGGTTTAGCAGTAATACATCGAGCGCCATAGTTTAAGCTTTTACTGTTTCTCTTTCGGTTCTTTATCCGAAGACGGCCCCTCTTCTTCAGGTGTACTTGCAGGAAAAGCTGCCTTTTTCGCGGCTAAAAGCTCTTCTTTTGCGGAACGCACCTGCCGGTGCCAGGTAAAGAAAAGTACTCCCGCCAACAGCCCCGTAAAGATAATGATAACAAATATCACTATCCATGTCATTGTTTTGGAAGGCTCTTCAGCTTTTATCTTAGGCTTAGTCAACATTTCCGGTGCAAGCGGCCCCCCTGCGGTCGCAAGCATCTTCTCCATTCTCGCGATATCCTCTTTTATCTGTTCTATTGTTAGAAGATTGTCTCGATAAATTCCTATATGCTGCGCTCTGCTCACTGTATCGTCAATTTGGGTATTCGAAATCGTCTGCAAACGGGTATAAATACTATCCGCTACTTCCTTACCTTTGTCGTAATATTCAGTCTTCTCTAGGCGTTTCAAAATACTGTCAGTGCGGCTCTTCAAATCTGAAAGTTGCTTATCAGGCACAATCCAGACGTCTTCAACCTCAACATTAAATACTCTTACTTCAGCCGGCGCAAGCGCTAAGCCCGGTTTATACACATAGTAAATTGACTTTTCCTGATCGTATTCAAGTGCGAGCCCGCCCAATTCCATCACATCTTTGGGCCTGACTTCTTGGGGAAGATAAGTTTTAACATCTACGGTTTGCTTCTTTATTTTAGACGGGTTAACCGCCACTATCCGGAAACGCACGCTGCCCGGAGCGAGTGACGTAGATACAATCGGCACATCCACGCCGCCAAATTTAGCTTCAAAAATCTGAAGCAGTAAATCGACTACAGAACGTATTGCTTCGGTTTTACTACGCACTTCCTTAATAGCCGGAGACTCACCCAGCGCTTCTTCTATTAAATCTCCAAAATCATAGCCTTCTTCCCCAGCCAACGCCTTCAAGCGATCAGCTATTTCGCTTATTTGCCTGGTAAGATTTGGGGTGGGCCCTTCTTTTGCAAGTACACTGGGTAAATTATCCACCGAGTCTTTAAGGTTCTTTAAGGTAAGGGCGATGTTAATGTTGTCTCCGGAAATCAGGACAGCCTCTAGGGCTTTAATCGCGTCCAGCGATTTTTTAGCCGCGCGTTCAGCTTCAGGGGCAGCTGCCGCAAGGCCTGCAAT
>JAQTOI010000008.1 GCA_028713415.1 Candidatus Omnitrophota bacterium | reverse complement strand
TATAAAACTACCGAAGTTTTATAATTTGTCAGCATATTTTTATTAAGGGAGTTAAATTTTTAAAAGTCTTTTGTCCCCTACGGGGAGGCTTCATTTCGCTGCGCACTCTTCGGTTTTTAGCCTGTTACCCTACTATAAATAAGTTCTATAAGCCTATAACTTGCCTTTTTTCTCACGGTATCGCGGCTGCCTTTGATACTCAATTTTTTTGCAAAAGCACCATTTTTGTCAGAAACAGCGATGAAAATTGTTCCAGCTGGCACCTTATTTGTACCAAAGGGCCCGGCAAAGCCCACGATTGAAGCACCCAAATCGGTTTTGAGCAGCTTACGCACGCCTCGTGCAAGCGCCAGCGCAATCTCGGCAGATACTCCTTGTGTTTTTCTTAATATGGGTAGAGGAAGGTTAAAAAAGTGCGCCTTAGATTCCAGGCTATACACTACAAATCCTCCCATGAAAACCTTTGATGCACCGGGCACTTTTGTTAAAAGGTATGATGCGTATCCAGCAGTAGCTGATTCTACCGTTGCGATTTTGAGTTTCTTTATTTGCAACGTTTTTATAAGTTTTTCTAATTTTCTCATTTTACCTAACATTGTAGCAGAAATAAACTGAAGTAAAAGATAATAATGATTATTACTTAAGAATAATTATTGACAAATAAGAATTTTTGTGGTAAAAATAAATGAAATGAAAGAATGCATACGTATTTTAAAAGAGAAGAAAGTGAAGGTTACTGCGCAACGTATTGCGGTATTTGAGATTTTAAGGAAAAATAGAGAGCATTTCAGCGCGGAAAACATTTTTGAAGAAGTTAAGAAGAAATTTCCGGTTGTTTCTTTAGGAACAATTTATTCCACGCTGCTGGTGTTGCGGGAAAAAGGCTTAGCTAGCGAGGTAAATATTGCCTCGGATAAATCTTTCTTTGAAGCGCGCGGAGACACGCATCACCATTTCTACTGCAAACGCTGCAGAAAGTTTTTTGATATCGACATACCTTTCTGCCAGGCGCTTGAACAGAAAGAGATAAGCGGAAATATCATAAATGAATGCCAGGGTTATTTTTATGGAATATGCAAACAATGCAGGGGGAAAGATGTTTAAGCCTAAGGTTTCCATTATTGGTGCGGGCAATGTAGGTATTCGATACGCCTATAGCCTGCTGCAGAGTGGTTTGGCTCGCTCAATTGTAGTTTTGGATTCAGATAAAAGGCGCGCTGAGGGGGAAGTCATGGACCTGGCCAGCGGCATGCCTTACCTTTCCCCGGTTGAGATATTTTCCGGAGATTACCCTGACTTAAAAAATTCAGATTTAGTTGTTATTACTGCAGGGAAAAAACAGCTTCCCGGACAAAGCCGGCTTGAATTGGCAAAAGATAATGTAGGGATCCTCAAGGAGATAATCCCTCAAGTTATTAAATATTCCCCGGAATCAATTCTGCTTATCGTTACAAATCCGCTTGATGTCCTTTCGTATGCCGCATATAAAATTTCCGGCAAAAAACCTCAAGAGGTTATTGGTTCCGGTACTGTTTTAGACAGCGCGCGCTTGCGTTTTCTCTTATCTAAACATTGCAATATTGATGCCCGCAATATTCATGCTTATATTTTAGGCGAACACGGCGACAGCGAATTCCCGGTTTTTAGTAGCGCTATGATAGGCGGTGTGTTTTTGGGTGATTATTGTAGAATTTGTAATAGCTGTGACCATAAAGAACGCCTGCAGCATATTTTTGAGGCGGTGCGGGATTTCGCTTACAAGATTATCGAGCGCAAAGGAGAAACTTCTTATGGAATAGGCCTTGCGCTTACGCGTATTACCGAAGCGATTTTAAAGAATGAAAATTCTATTTTGCCGGTTTCCTGCCTGGTCAGCGAATATTACGGAGCGCAAGACCTTTATATGAGTTTGCCGCAGATTTTGAATAATACCGGCGTCAGAGAGACTTTGAAGCTGGAGCTTAACGCCGAAGAAATAGCTAATTTGCGCAAATCTGCCGAAGTAATTAAAGCTAATATAAAAGGAGCAGGGTTGTGAGAGAAATAAACGTTAAACTTAAAGAGAGGATAAAGAGGGTCTTAACCATAGAAAGTTTTCGCTTCGTCCCTGAAGAGAAAATTGAGTTTTCCGCCGGCCAGTTCGCTCAAGTTATTTTTGATGAAGAAAATAAGGCAAACAAGGATTTGAATAAGTATCTTTCTTTTTCCTGCTCTCCCACAAAAGAGTATATAGAGTTGACCAAACGTTTAAGCGAAAGCAATTTTTCTAAAAAACTTCGCGCCTTGAACGCAGGCGACACTGTTAAGCTCAAACTGCCGATGGGAGCATGCACGCTTAAGGAAGGATATGAGAAAATCTGCCTTTTGGCCGGGGGCATAGGTATTACTCCGGTGATTTCTATCATTGAATATATTGTCGATAAAAAGTTGCATACGGACGTAGTTCTTTTTTATTCCAACCGCACAGAGGAAATCGCCTTTAAAAAGGAGTTGGATTCTTGGCGCAGCAATCACTGTAATATAAAAATAATTTATACGGTTTCTTCCTGTCAACCCAAAGATTCAAGCTGCATTTTCGGGGTAATCGATAAAAACCTTGTATTGGCTAACGTAGACCAGGCAGATAAGAGGATATTTTTTATTTTTGGCCCGCCGGCAATGGTTGAGGCGATGAAGGTTATGTGCCTAGAGTTAGGAGTAAAGCCGCAAAACATAAAAACCGAGAGTTTTATCGGTTATTAGTTTATAAGGCTTTTTGAAATAAACGGAGTAAAGGGGTAAAAAGACGCTTGCCATTGCGCTTTTTTGATGTAGAATTAATTTCCACTATTGGCCAAGTCTGGCCGTACTCTTAGAAAGCGTAAAGAGCGTTAGCCATCGAAGGAGGTTCTATGCTGAAAGAAAAAGTTGAAAAAGTATTAAACGAATTGAGGCCTTATTTAAAATCTGAAGGCGGTAATGTAGAGCTGGTTGATGTAAGCGAGGACGGTGTTGTAAAGGTTCGCCTTACCGGCTCCTGCGGCTGCTGCCCTATGAGCACTTATACTTTAAAGATGGGTATTGAGCAGAAATTAAAAGAGGCTGTCCCTGAGGTTAAAGAAGTAAAGCAAGCATAGTCAATTCCGACATACAACTTATGTTCGCACGCCCGCTTCGCAAGCAGGCTCCATAAGTTGTGTCGTCATTGAAGGAGATAATATGGCTGAATCAATAGAAGAAAAAAATAAGGAACATTTTACCTATGTGCTTGAATGCACGATAGAAACAGAGCATATGATAGCCAAATGCTGCAAGCGTCTTTCGGAGCTGATTAAAAACGGCAAGGTTCGAGGCAAATTTCTCGCAATATCCCAGGCCTCCGAAGTTAACGAAGCAACATTGCGCCAGCATTTAATTCAATCAGGAAGGCCGGAATATGTTTTGGAAGAACGGTGTAAATTTTGCAAGATTGACCCGGAGAGTTTTTCGCTCGTGGGCGCGATTAATTTCGGCCTGGAAATAATAAATGCGGCAATTTCCTGTTATAAAGATTTGACCGCAAGCGTGCAGCTGGCCGATGATAAAAAATTATTCAATAGTTTATTGAAAGAAAAAAACGAACAAAGGGATTTTCTTAAAAAGGAACAAAAATTCGCAGTCGAGAAAGAAGATAAAAGCCAACTGGATTGTATCGGCAATTACTGCATACCTAAAATCATATCTAAAATTGGGCAATAAAAAGCTCTCTCAATTAATTATGATCTGGCTGCTGCCCCTTATTCTTATCGGGGGCCTTTTTTTTCCTCTTTTAGGCTACCTTGTGCTGCTGATGATGGTTTTTTTCCTTATACTTTCTTATTTTAAGGGCAGGTTTTGGTGTTCGCACCTGTGCCCGCGCGGAGCATTCTTAGACCTGGTTTTGAGCAAATTAAGCCTGCGCAAGAAAATCCCAAAACTTTTTCTATCGGAAAAATTCAAATGGTTTTTCTTCGCCGCCTTCATGATTTTTTTTATTATGCAGCTGCTTATCAGCCCCAAAACGCTTTTTGCTATAGGTTTTGTTTTCGTGCGCATGTGCCTGATTACAACCATCATCGCTGTTTTCTTAGGCATTCCTATCCAGACAAGAGCCTGGTGTTCAATTTGCCCCATGGGAACGCTGCAAGGAAAAATTAGTACCCTCAAAAAAAATAGGAGCCGCTGATGCCCGAGCCCTCCATGCGCGCTTGCGGTATAGTCTTCTGCTATAACGAAGAGCAAATACTCCGCGATAATTTAAGCTACTATTTAAGCGAAGGGATTGACCTGGTGGTTTTTGATAACTGCTCAACCGACTCAAGCCCGGAAATTATCAAGGAGTTCCAGCCTACTCAGGAGAATTTCAGCGGGAAGATTATCTCATCCCTGCGCATCGAAACTCAAGGGTATGAGTGGAAGAAAATACTGCAGATTGCCTGTGACTATATGCACCAGCATCTCTCGGGCTACGATTGGATTTTGCTTATTGACTCCGATTCATTTTATTCATCTCCGGTAAAAGGCATGCCTATATTGGAGTTTCTTTCGTATGCCGCAAAATATGGCTATAACGTGCTCAACGGTAAACTCTACGATTTCTATCCTACAGAAAAAGATGACCTCGCGATAGTTTCGCCAACCAAAAGGATGCATTACTGTAAAAATAAACACGAGGAACTGCTTTATGTCAACGAAAAATACCACCGTATTTTCCAATATGACCCCTCGATAGATTTTTACAGCAGCTTTGGCCATATTGTGACGCGCAGCAACCGGCGTGTTTTGAATAAAGTGCGCTACATCTACAGGCATTATCCCTGGGTTTCCTTTGAACACGGCAAAAAGAAAATTTTTAAAGACCGTAAGCCCAGGTATGTGGAAAGAAAATTCGGCTCCCTTTTGCATAAGCAGTGGTTGTGGATGTTGCCGATTGAAAAAGATTTCGTCATGCAGTCGAGGGGTTTAAATTATTATGACGAGAAACGGATACTTATACCACGTTGGCAATTCTTCTGGATTATGGAACTTAAAAATTTCTCGGATTTATTCGGCTCATTATCCATATGGGCTCATTTTTTTAGCCCCCTTCGCCTGATAAAAGCCCTGCCGCGTTATATAAAAAACGGATACGCAGCACTAATGCACGCCTTGAATGTACTTCCTGCCTCAGGCCCCTGGCGTACATTAAAACGGCTTATCGCTGAAATGGGCAGGGGGCCTGCGAAGAGGGCGAATGCTTCTACGACCGGCGTTAGAAGCGAAAGCTTCCTTCAGGCGCTACGCATTAAAATACTTTCATACGGTTCTGTTTTATTTCAGCACCCTATCGCCTTAAACTACCCAAGTGTCTACCATTTTCTGATGACTAATGCCTGTAACGCCAATTGCTTATTTTGTAACCAACAGGATTTATCCGGGCCAAAGGATGAAATTACGCTTGATAAATTCAAGATATTTGCCTCGCACATACCAGCTGGCTCACCAAGCATTTTTATTTTTAGCGGAGGAGGGGAACCGTTGCTTGCAAAAGATTTGTTTGCCATTATTAAATATGCGAACGAGACATTTCCGGAGGTTAATATCTACATCAGGACAAACGGATTGCTTATAAAAAAGTACGCAAAAGAGCTTTCCGAACTTAAAATATCTAGATTAGAGATCTCTTTACACGGCCCCCAGGAACTAAATAACCGCATTATACGAAATAATCTTTCCGGAGAAATAATTGAGGGTTTACGGGTTTTAAACCAGCATCTTGCGGCCAGCGGAAAGAATATTCATAAAGTATTCTGTCCGGCATTAAGCAGAGTTAACATTGAACAGCTTCCCGAATTAATCAAACAGGCTAAAGAATTAAATATAGCCGAAGTTGACGCTTTTTTTGTCCGTTTCTACCCTGGATTTAGCGAACACGCAAATTATGCGCTAAAGGAGGAAGATTCACTTTTCTTTCACAAAGAACTCTATAATAAGATTATCCGCCAAAGCAAGAAATTAGCCAGGAGGGCAAAGATAACCTTAGAATATGAACCACAGTTTTATAAAAAATTTAAAGAGAAGCCATGTTTTCAGCCTTGGAGGGTTGTGCTCGTTGACGGCTCAGGCTGCGTCTATCCCTGCACTGGAGGAGAATCCTGGTTCAGGGAAGAAGTGAAGAATAAAAAATATAATTTTGGTAATTTATTAAAAGAGCATGTTTATGAATTCTGGACGAATCAATCTTTTATTATGATTCGGCGTACATGCAATCTGCGTAACCGGGAGAATTTTGTTTCCGAGTGTTTTAATTGCCATAATAGTATTTGTTTTAAGGGTGCCGATGAAAAAGTAGGTCATTTCTTAACCAAGACAAGTTGCATTTAAAATACCGCCCGGAGCCCACGCTGCTGCCCCATTTTATATAAAATTATTTGCTCGAGTGTATTTTCGTGCTACAATTTTTCTAAATGAGCAAAAGTGAAGATAAACTGCTTTTTTATTCGTTTATCGGCGCCGGCTTTGGTATATGGTCATTCATTAAAGGCTGGAAATCCTGGCGCCTAAAACGGGTCATTCAGGAAATACCTACTTCCAAGGTCCGTTCTCTGGCGCTGGGGCTTGCGGAAGTTACCGGCACAATCATGCCTCTTCAAGTAACCCAAAGCCCCATTTTAAAAAAAACCTGCGTTTTTCATCACTGCAAGGTCGAGGAATACCACTCAAGCGGAAAGTCAGGGCACTGGGTTACTATAGAAGACTTAAAGACGTTTTTTCCTTTTTATGTCCAAGATGAAACAGGCAAGGTTTTAATAGAGAATAGTGATGCCGATGTCAGAGTGCAGATAGATTTAAAATACCAGACTAGAGCATTTTCTTCTTGTCCTGAACATATTGCTGCTTTTTGTTCCGAACGAGGCATAGCACGAAGCGGTTTTTTAGGGGGCAAGCCTTTGCGTTTTACCGAATATGTGCTTGAGCCTGATGACTATGTTTATATTCTGGGTACCGCTAAAGACAATCCGCAGGTAAAAGAATTCGTCAACAATCAGGATAACATCATTATGGGTAGATCAGACGACACGCCTTATTATGTGATATCGGATTACTCGGAAAAAGAACTTCTTGAACAACTTTCCTGGAAATGCTATTTGTCCATTTTCGGCGGGCCGATTTTGTTTTTAGCCTGCTGCGGTTATATAATGTGGCATTTTGGGATCAAATGAGGCCAGTGATTTTTGGACATCCACGTTTGAAAAATCACGCGCTCATTAAAGGAGGTAGAATATGGTAATGGGGTTTTTGATTTTAGGTGTAGTGATATTTTTAGCGCTCATTTTCTTCGGTTATTTTATCGGTGTCTACAACGGCTTAATCAGGCTGAAAAATAATTTAAAAAAAGCCTGGGCAAATATTGACGTGTTGCTTAAGCAACGCCATGATGAGCTGCCTAAGCTGATTGAGGTCTGCAAGGGCTACATGAAGTATGAAAAAGAGCTGCTCGAAACAATTACCAAAGCGCGCAGTGTCTATCAAAGCGCTCAAAACTTTCAGGATAAAGCTCAAGCTGACAATATGATAAGCGGCGCCCTAAAGACCCTTTTCGCGGTGGCAGAGAATTATCCGGACCTAAAGGCCAACGAGGATTTTAAGCATCTGCAGACCAGGATTTCTTCGCTTGAAAGCGAAATTACCGACAGGCGTGAGTTTTACAACGAGAGCGTGAACAACTACAACATCAAAATACAATCTTTTCCGGATACCATCATCGCAAACATGATGGGATTTAGGCCCGAAGAACTTTTTAAGGTTGCCGAGGAGGATAAAAAGGACGTTGAGGTTAAATTTTAAGCCTTATTTTTTGCGCATTTTATAAGTAGCACCCTGCCGTATCGCACCCGGCGTCATCGGAATACGCCGGTGTACGCTCGTGCGTTAGAACGGACGGTGCGCTTAGCGCAGAAAGCGCTACACCGCTGCATCCTTTAAGCAGCGGGCGTTGCCTCCTTAAGCATGTACCTTGGCCAAGAGGAGGGCCAAGTACGCCTCTTTTCTGAGGCGAAAAAAGTCAAAGGAAAGCGGAACTAGAGGCTTTACTTGCCCGAATATGCCGGCTAAAATTTCTTGCTGAAGAGAAAAATAATTTCCTTAAAAGCGAACTTGACAGGCGTATTGAGCGCGCTTACAATAAATATACGCAATGTTAATTAAAAAACAGTTTTCAATTTTACTTCTTGTTGTCTCCTTTTTATTGCCAGTATGTTCTGGCGGGCCCTGCGCTTATTCTAAAGAGAAGTTAGTTTACGCTGATGATTATAATATAAATATTTTTTACGCCGTTAAGCGTCAGGCATTAACTAAAGATTATGAAATCTTTATTGCTTCAAACGGAGAGGTTACAGTTTTTAATAAAGATTACTATAGCGGGCCCAGGTTTTCTCCGAAAACAATAGTAAAAAGCGGCACGCTGTCTTTAAGTAAACTTAAAGAGCTCAAAGAACTGATTTTAAGCATAAATATTTTCCGTTTTAATGACGAGTATATTTCAAGTACAAATCCTCTGGGATACAGGGGAGATGAGCTGAGAATAACCATTAACGGAAAAACCAAAAAAATTTTACTAAGTGCCTCTTCTTTTCCCGTTGAGATCGGGCAATTGCTGCGAGTAATTGATGATATAAAAACCGAGATAAATAATTCTTGAAGTATCTCGTTATATTCTTTTGTGAAAACTCCTCCAGTGCCGAGCTTAACATAAGTTTAAGCGTACTTTAATTAAAAAGCGGCTCATTTGCCCGGAATTAATGCGAGCTTATTAGATAATTCCTATCGTATTTATTGATAGCGCGCCCAGGCGTGATAAATTTACAGTTTTTAAGCGAAAAGGTTTTAACTACTAATTGATTGACACGCTAGGGGGAGAGTGGTACAATTTTTTTACCTTAAATGAGGCAAAAATGAGGAAAAAAACCTCCAAAACAAAAGCGTCAAGAATAACCAAGATAGTCAAGAAAATCGCCTCAAAACGCAACAAAGCCCCAATTTTAAGAAAAATCGTTATAAAGAAAGCTGTTTTTGACTCTCCCGCAATCAACCACGTTTTACAGCAGGAGCCCCAGGTGGCTGCGCAAGCGCAATTTACCGCCACGGGCCTGATACAGAAGCCCTTACAGGAAACCTATAATCTTCCAGTCCGTTACGCTGATAACCGAATAATGCTCATGCCCAGAGACCCCTGGTGGCTGCATACCTATTGGGATCTTTCGGAAAGTAAAATTAACGAAGTTATTTCCGCTATACCCGAATACGAGCGCCATGATTTAAGTTGGGCGCTGCGTGTCTACGATGTAACAAGCGTCAAGCAATTTAACGGTAATAACGCGAATTCATTTTTTGATATTGGTATCAAGTGTGAAGCTAATAACTGGTATATTAACGTCAATAAACCGGAATGTTCATGGTGCGTGGAAATAGGGTTAAAAAATCCGGCAGGAAAATTTTTCCCTGTAGCCCGTTCCAATATCATCAAGACGCCATATTTCGGAATTTCTTCAATTATTGACGAAGAGTGGGCATTGCCCGATGAAGAGTATTATAAAGTTTTAGGGGTATATGACTTAGGAAAAAGTTCTATGGAGCGAAAGAAGAGATTTGAAGAAATATTGAAACATCAGATTTCATCGCCGCTGGCTTCATGGGGCATGAGCAGTCTCTTTTCAGAACGCAAGAAGGTGCAGGACAAATTTTTCTTAGAAGTGTGGACCGAGCTAATTCTTTACGGCAGAACCGAACATGACGCACACGTAACCGTGGAGGGAAAGCCCGTTAATTTACGCCCCGATGGGACATTCTCTTTAAGATATGCTTTGCCGGTAGGCGATTACAAGTTCGAAGTTGTAGCTACCTCAAAAAGCCAGAAGCATAAATTGAAGAAAACCCCCGCAGTCAAACGGTTCGATAAATAATAAACGCAGATTTTCGCAGATATACGCACCTGCCGGCAGGCAGGGGCAGTCGCGGATGAGTTATCTGCGTGCGTTTGTGTTGTTTTAGCGTTAATCTGCGTTAAAAACTTACATAAATCTTTTTATGGAAAAAGGATATTTAGCATTAGTCTTACACGCTCATCTGCCTTTCGTGCGCCATCCGGAGCACGAAGAGTTTTTGGAAGAGCGCTGGTTTTTTGAGGCGCTAACCGAAACTTATATGCCCCTTTTAGATATGTTCGAGGGGCTGGTTCACGACGGCGTTGATTTTGCTTTCACTCTTAATCTTTCCCCGACATTGTGCAACATGCTTGCCGATGAATTGCTGCGTAACCGCTACGTGGGGCATTTAAACAAGATGGTCGAGCTTTGCGAAAAAGAGATAGACCGCAACCGTTTCAACCCCGATTTCTACAAACTGGCGCTGATGTATTATCACCGTTTTAATAAAACACGTGAAAAATTTATTCATGCCTACGGGCGCGATTTACTCAAAGAATTCAAAAAATACCAGACTCACGGTTCTTTAGAGATAATTACCTGCGGTGCGACCCACGGGTTCCTGCCCCTTATAGGAATTAATAAAGATGCTATACGCATGCAGGTGCGTACGGGCGCTGCGTCCTATCGTAAATATTTCGGCACAAACCCTAAAGGGATATGGCTTCCCGAATGCGGCTATACAGAAGAAGTGGATAAAGTCTTAAAAGAAGAAGGCATAAAATATTTCCTTCTTGAATCTCATGGCATAATTTTTGCGCGTCCCAGGCCAAAATTCGGAGTTTACTCCTCATATTACACAAAAAACAAAGTTGCAGTATTCGGCAGGGATCACGAGTCATCGAAGAGCGTCTGGTCTGCGGTAGAAGGCTACCCGGGTGATTATAATTATCGCGAGTATTACCGCGATATAGGATTTGATTTAGATTACGACTATATAAAGCCGTATATTTCAAACTGCGGCTCAAGAATTTTTACCGGCATAAAATATTACCGTATTACAGGAGAAAGCACGCATAAAGAGCCATATGTTCCTGAATGGGCAACGGATAAGGCGGTTTATCACGCAGGCAATTTCATGTTCAACCGCGAAAAACAGATAGAATATTTATCTTCTATATTCGACAGAAAACCCATTATTGTTGCTCCTTACGATGCGGAACTTTTTGGTCATTGGTGGTTCGAGGGGGTGCAGTGGCTTAATTTCCTGATACGCAAAATCCGTTACGACCAAAATAAAATTAAACTTATTACCCCCGGACAGTACCTGGGTTTATATCCGAAAAATCAGGTAATTAATCCCTCACCCTCAAGCTGGGGCTGGAAAGGTTATTACGAAGTCTGGCTTAACGGCTCAAACGACTGGATATACCCGCATCTGCACCGCGCGCAGGAAAAGATGACGGAAGCAGCAAATAAATATTGCGGTTTAGGCCAAATGCAAGAAAGAATCCTAAATCAGATGGCCAGAGAGCTTCTTCTTGCGCAAGGCAGCGACTGGGCATTCATGATGAAGACAGGCTCTTTTGTGGAGTACGCCAAAAAACGCACAATCACGCACCTTGAACGCTTCTACCTCTTGAGAAGCTACCTAGAGAGAGGTGCGGTGAATCATGAAGTGATAGAAGACATAGAACATAAAGATAACATCTTCCCCGAAGCTAACTACTCCGTATGCCAACCGTAATACGCGAATTACCGCTAATCTTTAAGAAACGCGAATTCTCGCGAATAAATAATAACAGCCGTCATCGTTAATGTATTCGCGGCAATTAGCATTTTTAATTAGCGTGAATTAGCGTTTTAAAATTTATGAGGAAAGCATGAAAAAGTCACCTACAAAAATAATTTTCCTATGGCACATGCATCAGCCCTGCTACAAGTCGCCCAATGCTGATTATTATCTCCTGCCCTGGGTGCGCCTGCATGGGGTAAAAGATTACTACGGTATGGCGCGCACAGTGGATAAATTCAATACCCTGAAAGTAAGTTTTAATTTCAGCGGCATTCTGCTTGAGCAATTGCTCGATTACGTCAACAATCACGCGCAAGATTACTTCTCCATGCTATCACTGAAAAATCCCGCATATTTAAAACCGGAAGAAAAAAAATTCGTCATCGAGCGGTTTTTCTCGATAAATTTTGACCGTTCTATACGGCCGCACCGCAGGTACCTGCAGCTCTACAACAAAAAGATGAGCAAGGGCCATTTTAAACCACAAGACATAGGAGACCTGCAGGCACTTTTTAACCTTTGCTGGTTTCATCCTTACACTATTAAGGAAGATAAAGAAATCCGCGCGCTAATTACCAAAGAAAAAAATTATACGCAGGCTGATCGCGCCCTCATTATAAAAAAACACTACGAAATATTATCGCGCATCATTCCGTTATACAACAAACTGCTTGGCGCCCGGCGCATTGAGATAACCGTAACTCCCTATCATCACCCGATAATGCCGCTTATTTATGATACCGATATTTTGAACGAATTCCCTTACTTGAAAAAGCCACTTTCGCGTTTTTCAGCTCCTCCAGACTGCTTCTGGCATTTGGAAAAAGCAAAAGACGTATTTAAGCGGGCGTTTGGTGAATTACCCAGGGGAAGCTGGCCCTCGGAGGGAAGCGTTTCAGAAGATGTAGTTGCCCTTTATGCAAGAGCCGGCTTTAAGTGGATAGGAACCGATGAAGGCATTCTTTTCAAAAGCCTTACCACAGAGAATGTCTCTTACGATATGATTCGTAATCAGCGCCACATTATTCATAGGCCGTATAAGTTTAAAGGCGTTAATATATTTTTCAGGGATAGGAACCTTTCCGATATTATAAGTTTTACCTATCAGGGCTGGGAGGATCCTAAGTTTGCCGCTTACGACTTGATTGAACATTTTAAACGCGCGCATTCTTACGTAAAGAATATTTTTCCCGAACGTATCGTCACTATTATTATGGACGGAGAAAATGCCTGGGAATACTATAAAAATAACGGAGTAGATTTTTTAGAGGCCCTGTATTCTTCTCTTGAGAAAAGCGATTGCCTGACTACCACTACGCCTTCAGATTTTTTGACTCAAACCGAAAGCAAAAAGCTTGAACGTCTTGCCCCCGGCTCCTGGATAAATAACGATTTCGGCGTATGGGTGGGCAATAAGAAAAATAACGCTTATTGGTTGCTGGTACGCAGGATAAGAGATTTGATAGCTAAGCAGGAGGCGGGTTTACCGAAGGTAGAAGAGGCTCGGCAATATTTTTACTTGATTGAAGGCAGCGATTGGTTCTGGTGGAATACTTTTGAGGATGTAAGCGGAGAATTTAAAAGAATATTTTTCATGTATGTCGAAAAAATATACCGGCTTCTGGGAAAGCAACCACCGACGCAGATAAAATAAAATTAGCACAGCGCATAGCACAAAGCGCTAAGCGTTTCAAAACAAAAGATATCTACTATTTAATAATTTAATATATTTAAACGCTATGCGCCATGCGCTTAGCGCTATGCTTTATTTATGGGAAAACTATATTTAATATTAGGAGTTCATAATCATCAGCCGGTAGGTAATTTCGACCACGTATTCAAAGAGGCATACGAACGCTGTTACCAGCCCTTCCTTTCTATCTTAGCGCAGTTTCCCAAAATAAAGTGCAGCGTGCATAATTCCGGCCCTCTCTACGACTGGTTATCTAAGAACTCGAAAGAATACCTGGATATTTTAAAACGCTTAGTTAAGCGGGGACAGGTGGAAGTCATCAGCGGCGGTTATTATGAACCCATACTGCCCCTAATCAGCGATTCGGATAAATACGGCCAGATTAATATGATGAATGAGTTTATTAAAAAAGAGTTCGCGCAACCCAGCGGCATTTGGATAGCCGAGAGAGTCTGGGAGCAGTACCTGGCCCGCATAATCCACCAATCTAATCTTAAATATACATTCCTTGATGACACGCATTTTCGCTACGCCGGGCTCATACAGAAAGAGTTTTTCGGCTACTATACTACCGAAGACGATGGCAAAGCAATTTCAGTATTTCCTATCAGTAAAACCCTGCGCTATAAAGTGCCTTTTTCCCGCGCATATGAAGCAATGGAAACTTTAAATGGGTTTATCGGCGAGGAAGATAAATTAGTAACGCTTTTTGATGACGGAGAAAAATTCGGACTCTGGCCCAATACTTATGACTGGGTATACGAAAAAGGGTGGTTGAAAGATTTCTTTTCCATGCTACAGGATTCAAAAACAATCGAGACTATTAAGCCAGCGGAGGCAGTCGCGAAATTTAACTCCCAGGGCCTGGTATATTTACCGACAGCATCCTATGAAGAGATGGGCGAGTGGGTGCTCGAGCCTGAGGCGGCTTTAGTTTATGAAAGGTTAAAAGAATTCCTAAAGAGCAACAATCAATATGATGAGGCAAGCGCATATTTACGCGGAGGTTATTTCAGGAATTTTTACCATAAATACAGCCGGCTTAACTATATGCACAAACGGATGGTTTCCTTAAGCAAAAAGATACATACTTGCGGCCTTAAAGATAAAGAGGCGTTTAAAAGCTTATGGAAAGCCCAGACCAATTGCGGTTATTGGCACGGAATTTTCGGCGGATTTTATTTAAATCATATACGTGAAGCGATATATACAAATCTTATCAAAGCAGAAAACATACTTGATGCAAAGCGTAAGGCCGGTATTTCTTTCGAAGAAGAGGACATAGACTTAGACGGCAATAAGGAAATTATAGTTAAAAATTCAAAGATGACCTGTATTGTAAGCCGCAAAGGAGCGGCTTTCTTGGAATTCAGCTTAAAAGATAAAGCTTTTAACCTTATTAACACTATAACCAGGCAGGAGGAGTCGTATCATAAAAAAATCAGGGAAAACGTCGGGCAGGATGCCGGCGCGCATGGCACCATTCATGAGGTCGTTAAACAGAAAGAGAAAGACTTAGATAAGTTCCTTATTTACGACAAATACCAACGCCACAGCCTTATTGACCATATCATGGATAAAGGTTTTGGCCTTGAAGATTTCAATCTTCAGGAAAAAATGCTGCCGTTAGCTAATGAGCTCTATGATGTTACGGCCTCAAAAGCGGGCCATGCGGCAAAACTTTCTTGCCGTTACCGGTCTCCAGGCCTTGATTTTTCAAAGATTATTGAGTTTTCGGGGTCTTCAGGCTTTAAGGCTTTATATAAATTTAACAAAAAAAATGCCTTGAATAATCGTCAATTCGGAGTAGAATTTAATTTATCATTACCATCTTTTTCCGATATTTACAAGAAAGAAAAAACGCACGATACACCGCTTAAAGATGCACGCGCTTGGCCTGTTTCCGATGAGTTTGTAATAATCGATTACCACAAAAAACTGCTGCTTACTTTTCATTGCGCAAAAGCGCGCATTTTTACAATGCCGGTATATTCCGTATCTTCTTCTGAATCTGGTTTTGAGCGGGTATACCAGGAAATTTCCGTTCTATTTGTTACCGGGGACAAAGATAGTTTCGCATTATCGTTAGATATCGAAGTTATTGATTAATCAGGGGTGATTCTGTATTTTTAGAAACGTAGCCGTTAGGCTAAAGGACAAGAAGGAGGTGTGTTATGGCATTCTCAAGAAATCCTAAATTTGGAGCAAGCAAAAGTTCTTCTAAAGTCGACGAAGCAAAATTGAGCCAAATGATCCGGGAAAGGGCTTATTATATATGGGAAAGTAAAGGTAAGCCTAAGGGACAGGATGCGGCAATTTGGTTTCAGGCCGAAAAAGAAATGCGCGCAAAATACAGATAAGTAGCTGTTTCTTTTTTCTTCTCAAAAATGGCGCTACATTAAACGCGAAGCAATGATTTACCCTGCTGCAAATACTGCGGCAGGGTAAATAATTATTAGGAGCATTATCCCTCGCGCCCGTCCACCAGGACGCACTGGTGTGCTGTATACCGGTTAGATTTCTTCGAAATCTAACCGGAGCGCCTCGGGATCAATTCCCCCAGTTTTGCACCCGATGTGTTTCTCTCGCAATTTCGTAGAAAGCAGAAATTGCGAAAAAATCAATGGAGGCAAAACGGGGGTCATTGAGGAGGTCAAATGAAAGCGGTAAAAGGGGAAGAGGTTGTTGTTGTTGCACCGAATAAGGTGGGCTTGCTTGCCGCAGTAACTAAGCTAATTACTGAAAAAAGCATTAATATACGCGCGATTAATGGTTATGTATTGGGTTCAGATGCCTGTTTTCGCCTGGTCACATCGGATAACGCTGGAACTAAAGAAGCCCTGTCTGCCATAGGTAGGGTTGAAAATAAAGAGGTAATAATTATTGAGATGCCTGACGAAGCCGGGCAATTAGCTAAAGTCGCCGCAAAATTAGAGAAAGCTGGAATTAATCTTACCCATATTTATGGCACTGCGGCACAAGTGAAAGGTTCGGCTATTATCATTTTTTCATCTAATGACAACAATAAAGCTTTAGACGTTGTCATGAGCGCTGCTTAAGTTATTTATTGGGCTCTGGATAAAATTAATCCGCAGCGGGAAGATCTTTATAATGACCCCCCGCTGGCCGAAAAAACTATCCAAGGGTCATTTAATTAATGCAAATACAATTTCCTCAATCTTTCTTCTGGGGGGCAGCCCTTTCCAGCTATCAGTCAGAGGGCGGAAATTTCAATTCTGACTGGGCAATTTGGGAAAAAGAAAAGAATTTACAACCCGCAAAGCTCGCCAGCGACCATTACTCTCGCTTCAGGGAAGATTTCCGCCTAGCATCTCAATTGCGCCTCAATTGTTTACGGCTTTCATTTGAATGGGCCAGGATTTATCCTTCACGGGGTGTAGTCGCGGAGGAGGAGCTTGCGCATTATAAAGAGGTTATTGATGCTCTTCTGGCACTAGGTATTAGGCCACTAGTTAGCCTGCATCATTTTACCAATCCTATTTGGTTCGCAAAGTCCGGCGGCTGGCTTAAATCTTCCAATATTGATTCTTTTCTCGAATATGTGAGTAAAGTTTCATCAGCCTTTAAAGATAAAATAGAATACTGGCTTGTTTTTAATGAGCCATTAGTTTATATCTATAACGGTTTCCTTCGCGGCAATTGGCCTCCGGGGGAGCATTCTTTATCGTCTGCCAACAAGGTCCTGGATAATATAACCGCTTGTTATGAGGCGGCCTATCAGGAAATCAAACGGGTTTATGGTAGCTGTCCAAGCAAAGTGTCTTTCAGCAAGCACCTGCGTTCATTTTACCCATGCCCCCGGTTTAGTTTTGGCCTCAATAGAGCCAGCGCTTCTTTACGGGACAGGATATTCAATAACTCTCTGCTTGAGAGAATTGCTAGAAGCCAATGCATGGATTTTATAGCAATAAACTACTACTGCAAGGAATATGTGCAATTTGCGGGCCCATTAGGTAAAGAGTGCGAGCATAATTACCACCAGGAACGCAGGAATTATATGGGTTGGTATGTTTATCCGCAAGGGCTATATGAATTGCTCCTGAGGTTAAAGAAGTTTAATCTGCCGATTATTATTACCGAAAATGGAACGGCTGAGGAGAAAAATTCAGATTACAAAGAATATTTATTTACGCATTTAAAAAGCATAGGCCGGGCAATTTCAGCCGGTGTTGATGTGCGCGGATATATTTGGTGGTCGCTAATCGATAATTTTGAATGGGATAAGGGCTTTAGCCCGCGTTTTGGCTTAATTGGCATAGACTACACTACGCTGGAGCGTTCAATACGGCCCTTTGCCCTTGAGTACGCCGAAGTTGCCTCCAGCAATAAATTGGAAATTTAAGTAAGTACCAATCTTGCTGCATAGTTTTGCGGCATAAGGCTCAAAACATTATATGGATAAAAACGAGATTATATTAATTCTAAGCAATACCCCCACCTTTAATAAGCTCTCCAGCGAAGATATCGCGGCATTTTTAGAAATTTGCGAGGTTAAGCAATATTTAAGCGGAGAAATCATTTATCAGGAAGGAAGTCCTCCGGATTATTTTTATTTTTTGCTTAAAGGGCGGGTAGTAGCGCTTACGCATCAGGAGGTAGGAGAGGTTGAGATAGACTTGCTCAAACGGGGCACATCCTTTGGGATAATTTCTATTTTTTCAGGCGACCCCCACTCTGTAACTACCAAGGCTATTGAGACTTCTTTTATCCTGCGCGCAGGGCATGAGCATTTCAAGGAATTCCTGAACAAGCACCCCGCTATTTCACTTGACTTTTCTCGCATGCTTACTCAACGCGTAAAAGCCAAGACTCAAACCAGGCCAAAAAAAATATTTCAGGTCAAACATATAGGCATAATCGGTTTTCCCTCAGCTGGCAAGACCACCTATCTATATAACCTCGCGCTTCGCTTGAAAGAAGAAACTGGTAAAAAAGTAATTTGCCTTGAAGTATCTTCCAGTGATAACTTCGTTTTGCCTTATCTGGCCAAAAATGAGGCCAAAGCACTGAGCCTGGCCGGTTTTAACGAAGAAACGCTGCCTAATTTCATTATTAAAGGAGAAATAGATTACCTGCTCTTAAAAGTAACATCGCCGGCAAATTTTTCCGCGTTGCTTAATAACCTTTGCGAAAGTTACCATTTTATTCTTTATGAAATACCTTTCTATTTTTGGGATAACTATTTTGACGATTTTGTTTCCCCTGCCGACTATATTCATTTTGTCCTTTTCCCGCAAATAGAAGAGCTGCGCCGGGCAGGCATCTTGATGAGTGACCTTAAGACCAAGCACCCCACAATACGCGAAAAATTAAAGGTTATAATCAATGAGTTCGGCAGTAAAGACATAATTAGCTATACTTCTAAATGCGACCTCCTCAATCAACCTGTGTATGCAACATTGCCGGCGTCGAGCGGTGAGCCTTACACAAAAGTGCTGCGCAGGATAAGCCGTCAGACCGCCGACTTAATTACAGGGCTTGCTTTGGGGAGCGGAGCAGCTTTCGGTTATGCACACATCGGAGTGCTCAAGGCTTTCGAGGAAAATGACATAACCATTGATATTATTTGCGGCTCAAGTATGGGCTCGGTTATCGCAACGCTTTGGGCGATGGGGCTTAAGCCTGATGAGATCGCGCCTCTGGCGCAAGAGTTTGGCCGAAAAACAAGTAATTTTATGGGTATTTCTTTTCCGTTCAAAGGCGTAATAAGAGCGCGCAGGCTTGAGAGTATCTGCAAAAAGATTTTTGGCAATAAAACATTTTACGATTTAAAGCATATGCTTAAAGTGGTTGCTTTTGATTTTGCCAAAAGAGAAATCATCGTGCTTGAAGAAGGGCTGCTTTATAAAGCGGTTGCAGCAAGCTGCGCGATGCCCGGGCTTTTTGAGCCGGTAAAACTCAAAGAAGATATTCTTTTAGATGGGGGAATTTTGACCCCTTTGCCTACAAAAATTCTCTTAAACTACGGCGTCAATAGAATCATTGCCATAAATATCACGCCTTCGCAGGAGGAGATTCGTAAAGAGTATCAGCGCCACAATAAAATGCACGTATTCGATTTTATTTTCGGCAGCATCGAAACTATGCAGCGAGAATTTATCCAGCAGGCAGTGGGCATCGCCGATGTGGTTGTCCATCCTAGTTTCGCGGGACTGGGCTGGATGGAATTTGAAAAGATAGAGGAGCTTATGGCCAGAGGTTATTTGGCAGCGAAAGAAAAAATCCAGGAAATAAAAAGCCTTACTTAAAAAAGGAGATTATGCATAATTCTTTACAACGTCCGGTTATTGCGGCGGTTATTTTTTTAAGCACTGCCAATTTTTGTTTTGGAAATAATAGTTTGAAGGAAAACTTTGGTACGCGCCAGACCCTAACTTTTGCTATTTCTTTTAACGGTATCCCTTCCGGTAATTTACATTGGAGGTATCTTGGCCAGGAAGTTATTAACGGCCAGAATACGGATGTTTTAGAGGTGTACTCTGACAGCAAAATCGGCCGCCTTCTGAATTTGGAAACAAAAGAAAAGGTCTATCTAGACGCGCATACGCGCCTGCCCGTTAAAGTTATGCGCGATGTCGTTTTTTTCGGTAGAAAAGAGTTTATTGAGGAAGTTTATAACCAGAAAGAAGGCTACGTTAAAATTACAAGGACCGGCGCCGCTAAAAAGGAAGAATTTTTATACCAGAATTACCCCATTCAGAATATTTTAGCGCTACTTTATTTTTTTCCGCAGGACATAGAACTAAAAAAAGGCCAAACTCTGGTTTTTAATTTGCCTACCAGTAAAGTTACTGTTAAGTTCTATTCTTACAGGTTAACCCCGAAATCCAAGAAAGAAGCATTTTTCCTTGTGGGTAAAGGAGCGCACAGATTTAATCTCTGGCTGGACAAAGAAACTAAAGCTCCATTACGTTTAGAATTTATTACTGCGGCAGGAAAGATCGCTATTAGCCCTAAAAATAATTAGGTTATCTTAGAAGCAAACAGAGAAGACTTGGGACTGGCTGATAAGAAGTTCTATTCAATCACTAGAAGAGAGTTTTTCCCGCCAAAGGCATCATCTTCGGCCAATGTGTTATGCGGGTCATTGAACCAGCTGTCTCCGGCGACAAATTTATAGCGGTATTTTCCTTTTTCTAAAGGGACATTAATGCTCCAGATATCCTCTCCGACCTTGCTTAAGCGATAACGTTCATCGCGCTGCCAGTTAGTGAAATCCCCAACCAGATAAACTTCGGAAAATTTATCGCTGCGTAAAAAGAGAGACGCCCACTTATTTTGTGCAGTTATTTTTTCTACTTCGTCCGCGAGGGCAGTAAAATCTTCGGCTCCGCGTGAATCAGCCTTATATTCAAAAATAGTTTTTCCGGCACTCGCAGCTTCACGCAAGGTTATGTTGGTACGTATGGTTGATTTTAAAAGAAGATCACCTAGTTGTTTTTTGACTTTATCGCCGAAATCTTTGGAAAAATTATAGCGTTTATCTACCTGTGTGAGCAGGTAGAAGGGCACCGGATGGCTGCCTTTAAATTCTTTAAGCATAATCAAAATGTTTTTTAAGATGTCTATGCCGTGCAGAGAAAAGTCGCATATCGTTAAGGGAATAAGGGAGTAGTGGCTTGCTTCAAGCGCATTAAGCGTAAGAATCCCCAAGTTAGGAGGGCAATCAATCAGGCAGTAATCAAAATTTTCTGAAATTTTCGCAAGAAATGAAGAAAGTATCTGGAGTTTATCTTGCCGCGCGGCTAGCTTATGTTCAAGCGAAGCCAGGCCTATACGCGAAGGGATAAGATAAAAGTTATCACGAACGGCCGTTAAGAGATTTTCCGACGGCATGGGCAAATTTTCAGCGGTTGCTTCCAGAATATCCGTAATATACACGTTTGATACTTTGCGCAAGGCAAAAGTCGCATGCGCCTGGGGGTCAAGGTCAACCAGTAAAACTCTATATCCTTTTTTGTGCAAGGCGGCTGCACAATTTACGGCGGTTATTGTTTTTCCGCATCCACCTTTCTGGTTTACTACAGATATAATTTTCATTTGGCCCCCTTTTCTGCTAAAACCAAATCTTTGACTACAACCCAATTATTTATAGCTGTGGATTCGTTCTCTTGCGGAGGATAAAAATACAGAGTGATTTGATTGATATTGGAAAGGTTTGTATTCTGAAGGCGTGCATCAGCCAGCGCAATAGGAATTTTCGTATAAGACGATTCCATGTTTGCCTTTAATTCAATAATAAACGGGTTAAGCGAATTAGAAAAAAACTGGCTATCACGCGCTACAACGCCCATCTTTAAAGGAGAGTTTGCTTTTTTAAGGTATAAAAGAAGGGGAGTTTTAGCGATATTGACCGGTTTTTTAAGGCTGATAATTAGCTTTATGTCTCCCTGGGCGGGTATTTCCAGATAAAGCGGAGAATTTTTTGCTTTGAAGGCAACGCCCCCCTTTATTACTGCAGACGAGTAAAGCCCCTGATTGCGTAATAGCGAGGTATCGGATTTTATATGAGCGCGGGGGATAACCAAGAGGTCGTATTTAACACCGAACGCGACTAAGGCGACTAAGGATAAAAAGGCAGCAGCGCTTGCAACGATAATTACTTTAGAATGAGAGTTTTTTTTCTTTTTATGCAGCTCTCGTTTTTTCTGCGGGGAAAAAAATGTTTCTCGTAATCGTTGCGAATCTATATAAGTATATGGAAAAATAGAGTCGCTTTTTTTATTCACAATTAATTATATTACCATTGAATTTATAAAAATCAATAATATAATTTAATACGCAGATATACGCAGACAAAGAAACTTAAGATAAAAAATTAAGGAATCAACGCAGATGGCCGCAGATAAATTCATCTGCGATTATCTGCGTTACATCTGCGAGAATCTGCGTTTAAATGAAAGAAGCCTCATTCTACGATAAAAAGGAAAGTAAAAGAACAGATTGTTTCCTCTGCAATCATTTCTGCCATATCCCGGCCGGTAAAACCGGACTTTGCGCAGTCAGGATAAACCAGGAAGGAACCTTGTACTCCTTAAGCTACGGTAAGGTTATTGCGGCAAATATTGACCCGATTGAAAAAAAGCCTTTATTTCATTTCCTTCCCGGCTCTCCCTCGTACTCGATTGCATGTATGGGATGTAATTTTCAATGTGATTTCTGCCAGAATTGGCAGATTTCGCAGGCGCAAGAAGCAAAAAAAGCTGGGTTAAAAGCGCAGGATATCGAGCCTGAAAAAATAGTTAATGATGCTTTTATCAATCATTGCCCCAGTATTTCTTACACTTATACTGAACCTACGATTTACTTCGAATTCGCGTATGAGTGCAGTAAATTAGCCAAAGAAAAAGGCTTGCGCAACATTTTCGTTACCAATGGCTACATGAGTAGCCAAGCCATACAGGCAATAGCCCCTTACTTAGATGCCGCCAATGTGGATTTGAAATCATTTAGCGAAGAATTCTACAAAAAAATCTGCAAGGCGAAATTACAACCGGTACTCCAAACTATAGCGCTGATGAATAGGCTGGATATCTGGGTAGAGGTGACCACTCTTCTTATTCCGGGCCTAAATGACAGCGCGCAAGAATTATCGCAAATCGCTTCTTTCATTGCCTCGGTGGATAAAAATATCCCTTGGCATATTTCAGCATTTCATCCCGATTACCGGCGAACTCAAATAAAACACACGCAAGCAGCGCAACTAGAAAAGGCCCAACAGATAGGTAAAGAGAAAGGGCTTGCCTTTGTGTATACGGGTAATATCACTATCCAAAATGGAGAAAATACTTATTGCCCGAATTGCAATAAGGCAATTATTGAGAGGCTTGGTTTTTCAGTAAAAAATAATATTATAACGCATGGCGCCTGTAAAAATTGCGGGCAACTAATTAAAGGGGTGTGGCAATGATTAGTGAAAAGGCAGTCGTCGATAAGGAAGTAATTTTAGGAAAGAATATTAATGTCGGCGCCTACGCAGTAATAGAAAAAGGGGTAAGCTTGGGCGACAACGTTAACATTTTGCCTTTTGCGCACATAAAAGGAGATACATGCATAGGCGATAATACTGTTGTCGGCACCGGTGCCCTGATAGGCGAAGCACCGCAGATTTTAGGCTGTAAAGAAAGCTGCGGGGCAGTGCAAATCGGGAAAAACAATATTATCCGCGAGTATGTTACTATTCATTCCTCAAGCTCGGCTGATAAAACTACAATACTTGGCGATAATAATTATTTAATGGGGTTCTCGCATATTGCCCATGATTGCTGTCTTGACAATAGTGTTGTGATTTGCAACGGAGCGCTAATAGCCGGGCACGTTCATATTTATGATAATGCTTTTATTTCCGGAAACGTAGTAGTGCACCAGTTTGTAAGAATCGGCAGGCTTGCCATGATAGGCGGGCTTTCGCGGGTGAACCAGGATGTGCCTCCCTTTATGATGTTGGTAGGTGATTCTCGAGTGTGGGGCTTAAATCTTGTTGGATTGAAGCGAAAAGGTTTTAAAGTTAGCGAAATAGGGGAGATAAAAAAAGCGTTTAATATACTTTATAGAAAAAATTTACCTTTAAGCAAGGCGGTTGAAGAATTAAAACAGATACCCTGCGAAAAAGTAAAAGAGATAGTTGATTTTCTTGCGCTTTCAAAACGCGGCATAAGCGGGCCGCATAAAAGTTCATTTCTAGAAAAAATATTCCTCGATTACCCTTATTTTATCCGTAACAGCATTCCTACCTATGATATATTCTTAAAGACCAAAGACCGTAGACCAAAGACCGTAGACCAGAAAATTACATAAGAGGTTATAAGAATATTAGAAGTCTTACTTTGCAGACGACTTAACGATGGATCCTTGTGACCGGCGATTTTTTTACGGATTAAATTTTATAAGGTCTTTAGTCTTTGGTCTTTAGTCGTTGGTCTGTGGCTGGGGCTTTTCTAAAACAACTGCGGTTGATTCTAGTGTGTCAGGGGTTGGTTTGGGAAAGATTTTAGAAGCAAATACCAGCCATCCGGTATGCGAGGGCATTTGCTGCTCGGGACGGGTTTTTCCCTTGCGTACGAGTATTTTGCGCACCAATACTTCCATGCTTTCAATATTGGTAAAGCCTTTTTCTTCCAGGGTAAAGACAAATCTGGTGAGTTGTTCAAAGGTAGGGCAAATCGAGGCAAGGCGGCAGCCGCCTTTTAAGGATTTATAGGCAGCATCGATTAAGTCCCATTGGCTGCCGATATCAATCATCACAAAATCAACTTCTTTTTCGTCAAATTCTTCAATTACTTCACGCAGTTTAAATTCCACCCACTCGTTTAAACCGTATCTTTCTACATTCTTTTTTGCGTTATTCGAAAATTCTTCGCTTCTGTCATAGCTATACACTTTTCCGCCGGGCCGGACAAAGTTGGCCAATGCAGTGGTAAGAGAACCTGAGCCTGAGCCGCATTCAATAACGCGCGCTCCAGGAAAGATGTTTGCGCGCGTTATGATAGTGCCGATATCTTTCGGGTATAAAATCTGGGTTTTGCGCTTTATTTTCATCACCATTTCGTATAAATAAGGTTTTAAGATATAAAACGCATGTCCAAGATTGGTTTCTATGTATGAGCCAAACTCTTTCCCTATCAGGCTTTTTAAGTCAAAATAGCCTAAATCGGTATGCAATTGGCCACCCTGCACCTTTATGAGGTAGTTGCGGCGTTCGTCTTTATACAAAAATACCAAATCTCCCTCGGCAATCATAATATCTACAATGATACAGTTTTCACCCTGGTTTTGCAATAATAAAATTCGCTCGTATCTGTGCCTCGAAAAACCCTTGCAAAAACAAGGCTATTGTAATAAACTCTTTTCTAACGCAGATATACGCAGATAAAGAAACCTTAAATAAAAATTAAGGAATCAACGCGGATTCCCGCAGATAAACTCATCTGCGATTATCTGTATGACTTCTGCGGTAATCTACGTTAAAAATATAATACAATGAAATACATCGTTATCGTTCCAGACGGCGCGGCGGATTATCCTATTGAGATGTTGGGAGGCAAAACTCCTCTTGAAGCCGCCGAAATGCCGTACACGAAAGCATTGGCAAAAGCGGGCACCTTAGGAAGAGTAAAAACAATCCCTAAGGGTTTTGTGGCTTCAAGCGACGTGGCAAATTTATCGCTTTTGGGATATGAACCCCAAAAGTATTACTGTGGAAGAGGCCCGCTTGAGGCGGCGAATTTGAATGTTGAGCTGGGTGCAGAAGACTTGGCTTTCCGCTGCAATTTAATTACCGAAGCAGAAGGTAAAATTTCTGATTATAGCGCAGGCCACGTCAGCGACAGGGAAGCAAAAATCTTAATCGAGTCTATCAATAAACATTTAGGAAATAAAGATATCAAATTTTATCACGGCAAAAGTTACCGCAACCTGATGGTTTATCGCGGCGCTTTGGGTTTGGGTTTGCATGAACTGAAATATTTTGCGCCGCACGATATTATGGGTGAGGCTATCGAGACGCACTTACCGCAAGGAAAAAACAGCCAGGTTATCGTTGATTTAATGAAACTTTCAGGGGAGTTTTTGAGGGAACATGAGATAAACAAGGTAAGGATAGATTTAAAAGAAAACCCGGCTAACATGATTTGGCTCTGGGGCGCAGGCGCAAAGCCGGCCATGCCTCTTTTTAAGGATAAGTTTGGCATTACCGGAGCTGTGATTTCCGCGGTTGATTTAATTGAAGGCATAGGCAGAATTATCGGTATGAAGGTGATAAAGGTTAAAGGAGCAACCGGCTATTACGATACTAATTATCTGGGCAAAGCGCAGGCAGGCTTAAAAGCGCTTAACGAGGCTGATTTTGTTTTCATCCATATTGAGGCAACCGATGAGGCCGGGCACAACCAGGATTTACGCATGAAAATTACTTGTCTTGAGCGCATCGATAAGATGGTAATAGGAACGATTGTGGAGAAGCTTAAAGGCCAAGACTATAGGATTTTGATTACCCCGGATCACCCTACGCCTGTGGCAAAGCGTACCCATACTGATGAGCCGGTACCTTTTCTTATAGCAGGAGCGGGCATAGAAAGCGCAGGCTTTAGCGCTTACTCTGAAAATGATGCCGCCCGCTCTAACCTTTATTTTGATAACGGAACGGCCCTGCTGGAATATTTTTTAGGTAGATAAAAAGATGATTATTTTTCTTATCAGTTTAGCGGTTTTCGCGCTCGCTTACTTTCTGTACGGGAAGTTTATCGCTAAGCTTTTTGGCTTGGATAAGAAACGCGATACCCCGGCGTTTACCAATTACGACGGCGTTGATTATGTTCCGGCAAAAAACTGGCTGGTGCTTTACGGCCACCATTTTGCTTCTATTGCCGGAGCAGGGCCTATTATAGGGCCGGTTATTGCAGCAATGCTTTGGGGTTGGCTGCCGGCTTTGCTTTGGGTTGTACTTGGCTCTGTATTTTTTGGCGGCATACATGATTTTGGTTCGCTTCTGGTGTCGGTTAAAGAAAACGGAGTGTCGGTCGCGGATATCGCAGAGCGCGCGATATCAAAAAAAGCAAAAATTATATTTTCCCTGTTCGTATGGCTTGCCTTAATTCTGGTTATTGCGGTGTTTGCCTATCTATGCGCCGATACTTTTGTTAAGCAACCCAGGATAGTTTTACCTTCGCTTGGGCTTATACCCGTAGCTATGATTGTCGGCCATCTTTTATATAACCTGCGCTCTAACAGCATTATTACAACTATCTTTGGGCTTACCTGCCTGGTTGTTCTTATGGTGATTGGAAATAGTTTGCCCTTTTATGGTAGCGTAGGATTCTGGATGCTGATTTTGTTCGTTTATTGTTATTTAGCATCAGTATTACCCGTAAATATACTACTGCAGCCGCGTGATTACCTGTCGAGCTTTCTTTTATTCTTCGGCGTGGGCGCCGGATTCGCGGGCTTAATAATTTCGAATCCATCTATAGCTATGCCGCCTTATATGAAATGGAATAACTCGCAAGGCCAGCTTTGGCCCATGTTATTTGTAACTGTTGCCTGCGGGGCAATTTCGGGTTTTCACGCATTGATAGCAAGCGGAACCACCTCAAAGCAAATCGCCAATGAATCTTATGCCCGCAGGGTTGGTTATGGTGGGGTGCTGGCAGAGGGGCTTGTAGCAGTGCTTGCGATAATCAGCGTGGCGATTATCTTTGGCCCGAGAGAAAATTTTGCAGCTATTTTAAAGAGTAGCGGCCCCATCAATATTTTTGGCAAGGGTTATGGTTTTATCGCTCGCCCTATCCTGGGAGGCTTTGGGACGCTTATAGCTATTACCATATTAAACGCTTTTATTCTTACAACCCTGGATACGGCTACACGCATTTTGAGGTATTTAACCGAAGAACTTTTTAAGATAAAAAACCGTTTTTTTTCTACCTTTGTCATTATTGTTTTAAGCGCGGCATTAGCCTATAGCGGGCAGTGGGCTAAAATATGGTCTGCTTTTGGCGCGTCAAACCAGTTGGTTGCCGCGCTTGCCCTGTTTGTGCTTAGCTGCTGGCTCTTAGCTAAAGGAAAAAATGTGGTCTTTACCCTTATCCCTGCATTATTTATGTTTATTACCACTGTAGCCGCTCTTGTTTTTCAAGGGTTGAAATATTTCGCGGAAAAAAATATAACACTTTTGGCGGTGACCGTATTTTTATTGGTGCTTGCAGCCTTTATGGCTATTGAAGTAGTAAAAACTTTTTTGCGAAAAAATAAATCAGGAATGATAAATGGAAAGCATCAGGAGGAAGTGCATGCGTAAAAAGTTAATAGTGCAAAAATATGGCGGTACCTCGGTTGGGAACGTGGAGAGAATAGAAGCTGTCGCCCAGAGAATTATTTCTTACGCAAAGAGAGGAGACAAGGTCGTCGTAGTAGTTTCGGCCATGGGGGATACGACTGATGAGTTAATTGAGCTCTCGCGAAAAATTAACCCCCGTCCCGAGGAACGCGAAATGGATATGCTTATTTCAACCGGGGAACAGATTTCTTCGGCGCTCCTTGCCATGGCAATACATAAAAAGGGTTTTGAGGCGATTTCTTTCACCGGGCCGCAGGTAGGCATCATTACTGACACTTATCATACCAAGGCGAAAATTTTGAAAATTGAAACGCGCCGGATAAAGCATGAGCTTGAGGACGGTAAAATAGTGATTATTGCCGGTTTTCAGGGTATCAGTACGAAATCTGAAATTACCACACTGGGGCGCGGAGGTTCGGATTTAAGCGCGGTAGCGCTGGCAGTATCATTACATGCGGATAGGTGCGAAATTTATACGGATGTCGATGGGATTTATACGGCAGACCCGCGTATTATCACTAACGCAAAAAAGCTAAAATACATCACTTTTGATGAAATTCTTGAGCTTGCCGCGCGCGGCGCGCAGGTTATGCATACACGCGCAGTCGAAGTTGGGAAAAAATTTAATATGCCGATATACGTGCGTTCGAGTTTTAGCCAGAAGGAGGGAACGATAATCATGGATAAGACACCCCTTATTGAGCAGTCAATGGTACGGGGCGTTGCCCTGACTGAAAACGAAGCTAAAGTAACTGTTTGCGATGTGCCCGATAAACCGGGGATAGCTGCGCAAATATTTACTAAACTTGCATCGCAGAATATTAATATTGATATGATTGTGCAGAACGTCAGCCATAAAAAGATGACGGATATTTCTTTTACCGTACCCAAAGATAGTCTCGCCAAAGCCATTAAAATCTCCAATAGAATCGCAACCTCGATAGGAGCAGGCAGCATTGTTTCTGACGAGAGTGTCGCGAAAGTTTCGGTGGTGGGCGTGGGTATGAAATCGCAATCAGGAGTTGCCGCCCGCTGTTTCAGTGCGCTGGCTAAAAACAAGATCAATATTGAGATGATTTCTACTTCAGAAATAAGTATTTCCTGTGTAGTGGCTAAGTCAACAGGCAAAGAAGCGCTGAAGGTGCTTCATAAAGAATTTGGCCTGGATAAAATGAAGGAATAAGTTTAAAAAAGTGAGGGCCTCAAAGTGAAAAAACTAATTATTTATGATACGACCTTACGCGACGGCGCGCAAACCGAGGGCATCTCATATTCCCTGCAGGATAAAATTAATATAGCTTCGCGGCTGGATAGCTTCGGTATTGATTTTATCGAAGGCGGCTGGCCTTATTCCAACCCAAAAGACACAGAGTTTTTTAACTATTTTAAAAAACACCCTCTCAAAAATGCAAAGCTTGTACCTTTTGGTTCAACGGCGCACCCCGCTAGGCCGGCGCATCAGGATAAAAATCTGATAAGTCTGGCTAGATGCGGCACCGAGTATGTTACTATTTTCGGCAAAACCTGGGATTTACAGGTCAAGGAAGTGCTCAGAGTAAGCCCGCAGGATAATTTAAAGATTATTTCCGGAAGTATAAAATTTTTAAGAAGCCAGGGTAAAAAAGTTTTTTATGACGCAGAGCACTTTTTTGACGGTTATAAAAATAATGCCGAATATGCTATAAAAACTGTATCCGCTGCTATTCTTGCAGGAGCGCAACTAATAATCTTTTGTGACACTAACGGCGGCACTTTGCCCTGGGAGATAAAGAAGATTGTTCAGGAAATCAGGGAAATAATCTCATTTGGTGATTTCGGTATTCACTGTCATAACGATTTAGGCATGGCCGTTGTCAATTCACTCATTTGCATAGAGGATGGCTGCTCGCACATTCAGGGCACAATTAACGGCTATGGCGAACGTTGCGGAAACACCGATATTGTTACAGCTTTGGGCGTGCTCAAATTTAAAATGGGCCATACGGTTTCTTGCGAGAAAAATTTAACGCAATTGACAGAGCTCTCTCACTATGTCAGCGAAATCAGCAATATGATTCATCGCGATGCTTCGCCTTTTGTGGGCAGGAGCGCCTTCGCTCATAAAGGAGGCGTGCACATAGACGCGATGCTTAAAAACCCTCTTGCTTATGAACACATTGCTCCTGAATTAGTCGGCAACCACCGCAGGTTTGTAGTTTCTGAACTTGCCGGCAAGTCATCACTTGTGTTAAAAGCAAAAGAGCTCACCTTTGATTTGGATAAGAAATCTGCCCGAGCAAAGAAGATCCACAAGCTTATTCAGGACTTGGAAAATCAAGGTTATCAGTTTGAAGCGGCAGAGGGCTCATTTAAGCTGCTTTTGGAGCGCGAATTCAGGAAATATAAAAAGTTTTTTGAGCTGCTCGGATTTAGAGTGACGGTGGAGAAGCGTGAAAATAATGAGCTTATTTCCGAAGCAACCATAAAATTAAAAGTAAAGGGCGCCTTGCGCCATATAGCTTCAGAGGGCGACGGACCGGTGAACGCGCTGGATAGCGCTCTGCGCCGCGCATTGGCCGATTTTTATCCGGCTCTTGCAAAAATGCGCCTGAGCGATTTTAAGGTGCGCGTCCTTGACGCCGTAGAAGGAACCGCCGCAAAAGTGCGCGTGCTTATCGAGTCGCAGGACGAAAAAGAAAGCTGGACCACGGTTGGGGTTTCGGAAAATGTTATCGAAGCCTCCTATAATGCACTTGCCGATTCTATTGAATATAAGCTCCTGAAAGATTCCAAACCCCGCGCCTAAAATTTTATGAAGAAAATAATATTATTCTTTTTGGCTGCTGGCTGCGTTAGCCTTTCTTTGTCTGCGGAGACCATAAAGCTTAAAAGCGGCCAATCCGTCGAAGGAAAAATTATTGAAAGGAGCGAGTCAAGCATAAAACTCGAGATGGAAGGCATAACGCTTACTTATTTCCTTGACCAGATTGAAAGCGTTGATGGAAAGAGTTTAGGTTCATCCGTAACGACACCGGAAAAACCCGTGCCTGCTGGAACTTCTCCTGATGGAAATTCAGGCAATGCGACAGTTTCAGAAAAGCAGCCAACTCTTGGCGATGCAGGCGGTTCTTCAAAATCTTCCCCTGAAGAAAAAATGAGCGATATTCAGGATTACCTAAAGCAAGCAGTTTCATATATCGCCAATAAGCAATATGACCAAGCGTCCGAAGAATTGAATAAAGTTCTTGAATTGGATCCACAGTTAGCCCAAGCGCATCAGATTTTCGGCTATCTTCATATGGCTTCCGGAAAATATGAAGAAGCCGTAGAATCTTACAAAAAGGCCTTGACAATTGATCCTCAATATACCGAAGCATACGTGGGCTTGGCTGATGTTTACACTGCTCTTGACCGCCCTGATGAAGCGCTACTTAATTATCAAAAAGCAATGGATATTAAACCCGAAAGTATCGAGGCGCTGCGAGGAGTAGGTTTTGCATATAATGCTCTGGGTAAATATACTGAAGCTATTGCGGCTTTTAAGAAAGTTTTGGCACTAGAGCCAAATTATGCCCAGGCGTATGCCGGCCTGGGGTTTGCTTATGCATTTTCTGGGCAATACGAGGAGGCCAAGCGCAATCTTCTTAAAGCGAAAGTAATGTTTAAACAAGAGGAGCGTTTCGACGAAGTGCAAAAAATAGACAGCCTTCTTACAAATATGCCTTAACCCAAAGTTGAGTTTTTCGGTTGGTTAAGGCTGCCTCAAATCTTTAAAACCAGCCTAGTTGCCTAAGGGCGGAATTTGTTGTTTTTTTAAACTTCAGTGGTATAATTTACCCTTATGAACGGCGCAAAAATTCTTGTAGAAAGTTTAATTAAAGAAAAAGTGGAGGTCGTTTTCGGCTATCCAGGCGGGCAGGTCTTGCCTCTTTTCGATGCTCTTTATGACGCTCCCATAAAATTTATCTTAACCAGGCATGAGCAAGCAGCGGCGCATGCCGCCGACGGTTATTCCCGCGCCAGCGGCAAAACCGGAGTCTGCATTGCTACTTCAGGCCCTGGCGCTACTAATTTAGTTACAGGCATAGCCACTGCTTATATGGACTCTATACCTCTTGTAGCAATTACCGGGCAGGTTAAGACTTCATTGATAGGAAATGATGCTTTTCAAGAGGCGGACGTAACAGGTATCACCAGGCCGATAACCAAGCATAATTTTTTAGTGAAAGACGTAAAACATTTAGCTCAGACGATAAAAGAAGCTTTTTATATTGCTTCAACCGGCAGGCCGGGCCCGGTATTAGTGGATGTACCCGTTGACGTGCAGCAACAGGAGTCGGATTTTATCTGGCCCGCTGAAGTTAACATTCGCAGTTATAAACCCACACTTTTTGGCCATCCCGGACAAATTAAAAGGGCGGCAAAATTGATTGCCCAAGCCAAAAAACCGATTCTTTATGCAGGTGGAGGCGTGATCACTTCAGGCGCCCATCACGAACTAAAAGATCTAGCCAAGCGTATTAGTGCGCCGGTGACACTGACCTTGATGGGCCTGGGTGCTTTCCCTGCGACGGATGAACTTTTCTTAGGTATGCTGGGCATGCATGGGACAGGCTATGCTAACTACGCAGTCACCGAAGCTGATCTTATTATTGCGGTGGGTGCCCGTTTCGATGACAGGGTGACCGGCAGGCTGGACGCTTTTGCTCCGGGCGCAAAGGTCATACATATTGACATTGATCCTTCATCAATCAGCAAAAACATCAAAGTGGATATCCCGATTGTAGGCGACGCTAAAAATGTTTTGGGCCAGCTCTTGGAAGAAATCAAAAAAATACCGGATACCTCCGGATGGCTTAAAACAATAGAATCCTGGAGAAAAAAACACCCCTTGACCTATAAAAGCGAAGGGAAAATAAAACCGCAATATGTCCTGGAGCAGCTTTATGAAGTAACTCGCGGCGCGGCGATTATTACCACTGAAGTCGGCCAGCATCAGATGTGGGCAGCGCAATGGTATAAATACCTTTATCCGCGCACCTTTATCTCAAGCGGCGGTTTAGGTACCATGGGTTTCGGGTTTCCCGCGGCGATGGGCGCAAAAATGGCTTATCCGGAAAAAGAAGTTATTGATGTAGCAGGTGACGGTTCTATACAGATGAATATTCAAGAACTGGCCACCTGTGTATGCAATAAAATAAACGTGAAAGTAATAATATTGAATAACGGTTATTTAGGAATGGTGCGCCAATGGCAGGAACTATTCTATAAAAAACGCTATTCTTATACCTGTATTACCGCTCCGGATTTCGTAAAATTGGCAGAAAGTTACGGAGGCATTGGCTTACGGGTTACTAAAAAAGAAGAAGTTAGAAAAGCGCTCCAGAAGGCACTTTCTACAAAAAACGTAGTTTTTGTGGATATCCACGTTGAGCCGGAGGAGAACGTCTATCCCATGGTGCCGGCTGGAGAAGCCATTAACCGAATGATTAATGGTTTGGCCTAGAACGCAGATTCTCACAGATGTAACGCAGATAATCGCAGAGGAATTTATCTGCGACCATCTGCGTTGATTCCTTAATTTTTTATTTAGGTTTCTTTATCTGTGGTAATCTGCGTTATGAGGAGCGATAGCGACGAATGAAACATACCATATCAGTATCAGTTGAGAACAAATTCGGAGTATTGGCCCGCGTGGCAGGGCTTTTTAGCGCGCGCGGCTATAATATTTCATCTTTAGCGGTCAGCGAGACACTTGACCCCACGATATCTTATATGACAATAGTGGTTGATGCCAAAGACGAGGCTATACTGGAGCAGATTAAGAAACAGCTGAATAAACTTATTGACGTAATCTCGGTTACTGATTTTACGAAGAAGGAATATATCGGCAGGGAGCTTATTTTAGCAAAAGTAAATTGTTTGGCTAAAGATAGAACGAAATTAGAACGTGCCCTGGAAGGCTATGTCGCAAAAATAGTTCAACGCAAGGAAGACTTAGCGATTGTAGAAGCGGTGGGGGACGAGGAACAAGTCACGCAGTTATTAGAGCTGCTTGCAGGTTTTGGAATTAAGGAATTGGTGCGCACGGGCAAAATTGCTATTGTTTAATTGACTTACGTCCGTTTTGATAAACTGGCGCCAGTCGCTATTTCCACCGAAATCTTTGATTTTGGCGAGATCTCGCCATTCGTATAAAGTGAATGGCGGACAATTAAGGAGGGCTTATGGTAAAGATTTATTATGACAACGATGCCGACTTAAACATGCTAAAGGGCAAGACTATTGCAATCATAGGTTATGGCATTCAAGGCCGTGGACAGGCATTATGCCTGCGGGATTCCGGCGTAAACGTAGTAGTTTCGGAAATGCAAGGCACCCCAAATTATGAGCTGGCCAAGAAAGACGGGTTTAACCCTGTCCTAGCGGCTGAGGCGGCAAAACAAGCTGATATTATCCAGATTTTAACACAGGACCACGTGCAGGCAAAAGTGTACCAGGAATCCATAAAAGAAAATTTAAAGAAAGGTAAAGCCCTATGTTTTTCGCATGGTTTTAACATTCATTTTAAGCAGATAAAGCCTTCTAAAAAAGTTGATGTTTTTATGGTTGCTCCCAAAGGCCCCGGGGCCCTGGTGCGCAGGATGTATGAAGAAGGTAAGGGAGTGCCTTGTCTTGTTGCGGTATATCAGGACGCAACCGGACAGGCAAAGCAGCTGGCTTTGGCTTACGCGAAGGGTTTAGGCGCGACTCGCGCGGGAGTTATTGAAACTACTTTTAAAGAAGAAACTGAAACTGACCTTTTCGGTGAACAAGCAGTGCTTTGCGGCGGCGTTTCAGAGCTTATCACCGCAGGTTTTGATACCCTAATTGCTGCAGGCTATCAGCCAGAGATTGCTTATTTTGAAGTGTTGCATGAGCTGAAGCTTATCACCGATTTAATACAGGAAAAGGGAATATCCGGCATGAGGCGTTCTGTGTCGAATACTGCATGTTACGGGGATCTTTCCCGGGGAAAAAGAGTGATTACAGAGCGCACCAGAAAAGAAATGGCGAAAATTTTAAAAGAGATACAAAAAGGGAAGTTCGCCAGAGAATGGATTAAAGAGAATGAAACCGGCAGGGTTAATTTTAACCAGATGTTAAAAGCTGGGGATGAGCACCAGATAGAAAAAGTTGGAAAGCAATTACGCGACATGATGCCGTGGATGAAGAAATAGGCAGTTATCAGTCATCAGCTGTCAGCTTTTTAATTTTTAAGCTGAAAGCTGTAAGCTGATAGCTGAAAGCTTTAAAAATATGAATAAGATTATTATTTTCGACACAACATTGCGTGATGGAGAGCAGGCGCCGGGAGCGTCGCTAACTTCAGAAGAAAAACTTGAAGTAGCATTGCAGCTTCAGAAGCTGGGCGTGGATGTTATTGAGGCGGGTTTTCCGATAGCAAGCCCTGATGAATTGCAGGCAGTGAAATCCGTAGGCCGCCACATTAAAGGCAGTGTTGTTTGCGGCTTGGCGCGCTGCCTTGAAAAAGATATTCTTGCGGTGAAAAATGCGCTTTCAGGAGCAAGACAGCCCCGCATACATATTTTCCTGGCTACTTCAAAGATTCATCTGAAATATAAGTTTAAAAAAGCGGAAGATGAGATTTTAGAGATTGCGCGTGCATCAACTGTCATGGCGCGCCGCTATTTTGACGATATTGAATTCTCTCCGGAAGACGCGACGCGTTCCGAAAGAAGTTTTCTCTTTAAGGTTATTGAGACAGCGATAAGCTCCGGCGCGCGCACAATTAACATTCCCGATACCGTCGGCTATAGTTACCCTCAAGAGATTCACTCTCTTATCACAGACATCCTGAATAACGTACCTAATATTAATAAGGCGGTCATTTCAATCCACTGCCACGACGATTTGGGCCTGGCAACCGCAAATTCCCTTTCTGCGGTTTTAGCCGGAGCACGTCAGGTGCACTGCACAATAAACGGCATAGGAGAACGCGCGGGCAACGCTTCTCTGGAGGAAGTGATAATGGCCATAAAGGTTCGCAGGGATGCCTTCAAAAATTTAGATGCGCAAGTCAATACTAAAGAGATATACCGCACTTCTCATCTGGTCAGTTCTCTTACCGGACTGATAGTGCCTGTGAATAAGGCTATAGTGGGAGGCAACGCCTTTCGCCATGAATCCGGGATTCATCAGGATGCTATAATGAAGAAACGCATTACCTATGAAATTATGAATCCAAAAGATGTAGGGATGGCGTCTACGCAATTGGTTTTGGGAAAGCACTCCGGTAGCCACGCCCTTGCTAAGAGGCTAAAAGACCTCGGCTTTAAGCTGGATGAAAATAAAATCAGGGTAATTTTCGCGAAATTTAAGGAGCTCACCGATAAGAAAAAAGAAATTTTTGATGATGACATTGCCGCGCTTGCACAAGCGCAGATGCGTGAAAAAAAGCAAATCTACGAACTCGAGGCAATAAAAGTCATCACCGGAACCAACATCGTTCCTGAAGGCTTCGTAAGCATTAAATATAAACATCAAACTTTCCAGGCTCATTCAACTGGAGACGGGCCCGTGGATGCCTGTTACAAAGCGGTAGATAAAATTACCAAGATTAAAGCAAAATTGCTAAGCTACAAGCTTGAAGCGATTACTAAAGGAAAAGATGCTCAAGGCTTGGTGCGCGTAGAAATTCACGTTCGCGGCAAAAACAGCATAGGTAGAGGTTCGAGCACGGACATCCTAGAAGCTTCGGTGAGAGCCTATCTGGATGCGTTAAATAAAGCGCTTTGAAACGCGAATTTCCGCAAATTAGGAGACGAATTACCACGAATATATATCATATACATAAAAACAATTTACAAATCAGTAACAAAACTATTTTCAGTAATGTATTTCACTTAGCATCAATTCTTCCCTGATTTGCAGCTGTCATTCGTGGAAATTCGTTTCTAACTCGTGGTAATTTGTGCTTATATGAAATATTTTGTAAATATCCTAGCTGCTCTCGTTGTGCTTCT
>JAQTOI010000007.1 GCA_028713415.1 Candidatus Omnitrophota bacterium | reverse complement strand
ATCAAAAATATATCATTAAGAAAAAACGATAGTTTTCTTTATATCGATATCGAAGCCGATGGCTTCCTGCGCAATATGGTAAGGAATATAGTTGCATTTTTAATCAAGGTTGGGCTAAGCCAGATAAGTCCGGCGCAGGCATGTGATATCCTGCAGGGTAAAGCCTCTTATCACAATAAACCCGCGCCCGGCTGCGGGCTTTACCTCTTAAAGGTGAAGTATAGTTGAGGGGCCGTAATCCGGCCACTCATCCCGAAGCCCCCTAATTACTCGAGTAAAGCATGGGGGCGAAGAGGATCTTCCTTTGTTTGAGATCCTTCGTCGCTGAAACTCCTCAGGATGAGCGGTTGGCATTATAGAAACTACCGACCGCTCAGTTTTATATAGATTTTTTATGGTTAAATGGTATAATTTAGCGCGTTAGTTACGGTTTTGGCACCCAGCTGTGCAAGGAGATAAGGGTTTTATGGCTAGAAAAATTACGATTTTCTTTTTAATACTTACCATTTTTTCCGTTTCTGGCTGCACCACTCTGCGTAAAAAATTCGTACGCAAGAAAAAACACCAGGTGGAAACTCCGGTCTATGTTGATTTCAAAACCTACCCAACCAAGCCGTCAAAAGAGGCTTATAATGATTATTATCTTTTCGTTGAAGGCTGGCTCGAGGAGCTTAGAGAAACATTAAAAGATGGAATGAGTTTTAAAAGAGCTAAACGCGGCATTAATGAGGCTGTTATGAATTTGGAGCAGATGATTGCTTTTTTTAACCAGGAAGGAAAAGAGAAAGTATATCCGATATATGAAGAGTTGGTTGCCATAAAGAAAGAAATACAGTTAAACCCAAATCCCAGTGATATTAAAAGAAATTCTCTCATTGCCAAGATAGAGCGCTTCAAGAGAAGATTTGAGGCGGAATTCAAATATAGCGACGCCGAGAAATGGATGAATTAGAACTTAAAGTTTTTGTTCTTGGAACCCTTTTTACCAATTCCTACCTAATAGTTGATAAAGAAACAAAACAGGCTTTCGTGATTGATGCCCCTTGTGGGATTGACTCCCTGTTAAAATACACGCAAAGCCGGAAAATAGATATACGTTTTATACTTCTTACTCACGGGCATTTCGACCATATTCGCGGTTTAGATGCCTTTTCTTGCCCTTTTTACCTTCATGAAGGGGATAGCGCATTTCTATCGGATGCGGCCATTAACGGTTCTTCTTTTTTTGATGAACCATTTACGACAAACCGTAAAGAAGAGCCTTACAACAATAAGCCCGTGCTTTTTGGGTCGCGGGTAATTGAAGTTATTCATACCCCGGGCCACACTCCGGGTTCGGTTTGTTTAAAAATAGGGCATTGGCTCTTCAGCGGAGATACGATATTTTTTGGCTCTGTAGGCAGGACTGATGTTCCGCTTGGATCAAGCGCGGCCGTACTGAAATCCATAAAGACAAAAATACTTACCTTGCCCGCAGCTACGATTGTTTATCCTGGCCACGGGGCTTCTACAACCGTGGGAAGGGAGAAAAAACATAACCCATTTTTAAGCTGATTTTTGTACAAAACGGGCGCATGAAGATTGCGCAGAGCCATTATGGAAGCATACAAAGAGGCATTTTTTGACTACTTGAAGGTTGAAAAGGGGCTATCCAAGAATTCCCTTTTCTCTTATGCGCACGATTTAAAAAAGTACCTTGATTACTTAAAAGAGAAAGGTATTACTCACCCGGCAAAAATAACCCGTAAGGATATTACCGATTTTTTATTTTTTCTGCGCCAGGCAATCGCACCAGTAAGCATTTCCAGGGTTCTATCAACTCTAAAAAGCTTTCATAAATTCCTTTTACGTGAGAAAATAACTACTGGAGACCCGACTGATTTAATCGAATCGCCAAAATTGGAGAAAAAAATTCCTTCCATCCTTGATTTTGAGGAAGTAAATCGGATCCTTAAAAGCCCTAACCTTAAAGACGCACACGGTATAAGAGACAGGGCAATTTTAGAGCTTATGTACGCAAGCGGCCTTCGCGTGTCGGAGGCCTCAAGCCTTAAACTTTCCGATATAAATCTGGATGTCGGTTTCGTCAAATGTAAAGGTAAGGGGTCTAAGGAGCGCATTGTACCCCTAGGAAGGATTGCCCAGAATTTTTTGCAGAAGTATATAGATGAGGCTCGTCCTAAATTATTGCATAAAAAAGTATCCATTTCGCTTTTTCTTGCACAAGGAGGGCGTATGTTGAGCCGTCAGAGCATCTGGAAAATGATTAAAAAAACAGTGCGCGATGCCGGAATAAAAAAAAGAGTTAGCCCGCATACGCTCAGGCATTCATTCGCTACACATCTCTTGGAGCGCGGTGCGGATTTGCGCAGCGTGCAAGAAATGCTGGGCCATGCCAGCATTACCACTACACAAATTTATACCCATATTAATAAAACGCGGCTTAAAGAAATTCACACGCAGTTTCATCCTCGGGCAAAATAACAGCATCGTACGAGATAAGGCTCAAAAAATGACTAATTACCTAATTTCTAATTGACCTAAAAAATAATTTTTAAACTCCATTAGGATATTAATATGAACGTAAAATTAGAAAATCTTGATACTGATTTTAAAGAAATTTTAGCGAAGTTACCTTCCCTTGCGCAGGGCTTTGGCTACCGGATTTATGTAGTAGGCGGAGTAGTGCGCGACCTCATACTTGCCAACGACATTTTTGATTTAGATATTGTCGTAGAGGGGGATGCCATAACCTTAGCGCGCGCATTTGCGCAAAATTCAAAAAAAGAGTTCAAAAAGCATCACGCTTTTGGAACTGCCACTGTATATTTTGACAGGCATTCTATAGATTTCGCCACTGCCCGCAAAGAAACTTATTCATCCTGTGGAGTTTTGCCAAAAGTTTATCGGGCTAGCCTTCGTGAAGATTTATTGCGCAGAGATTTTACTATCAACGCCATGGCCATAAGCCTGAACAGTTCGGATTATGGAACGCTGATTGATTTTTATTCAGGATTAGCTGATTTAGAAAAAAGAGTCATACGTGTACTGCATAAAAAAAGCTTTTTAGACGACCCCACCAGGTTATTACGCGCCATTCGCTTTGCCCAGCGTTTTTCTTTTAAAATTGAAAAAAATACCGCGCGCCTTATAGAGGAGGCAGTTAAAAGAGAAGCCTTGCAATGCGTTCATCCGCATAGATTACGCGATGAATTAATTTTAATTCTTAAGGAGCCAAGGCCAGAAAAATGCATCAGGGCGATAAATTCTATGATGGGTTTTTCTTTTGTAGATGACAGTTTGAGGCTAATCGGAAAAGATTACGTGATTTTTGGCCGCCTGAAGAACGCTCTCTCTTTTTATCAGAAAAACTTTCCGCATTGCCGAAAACTCGATGCATGGGTAATGTACTTAACAGCCATGCTTTATAAACTTTCGTCAAAAAGAGTCGAACATTTTTTGCGGATTTTTGATTTCAGAAAAGGGGATAGGGTGCGGGTTCTATCGACTTTCTATGAAAGAACGGTTATCCAACGCCTATCAAAGCCGCAAAAGCGGCATATCATTTATCGTGCCCTTAACGATTTGAGTTTCGAAAGCATCATGTTTTTTTATGCTTTCTTTAGAAATAAGCAGATACGTTCATCAATCAATATTTTTTTAAAAACGCTCGCGCATCTCCGCTTGAAAGTCAAGGGGGATGACTTAAAGGGTTTAGGGATTAAGCCGCATACCATTTACGGAAAAATTCTAGAAAAACTTCTTGATGATAAACTGGACATGAGCTTGGCGACCAAAGATGAAGAAATGCGCCGGGCCGTTGTTATAGCCGAACGATTGTCGACGGAAAAGTAAAACGTAGAAGGAGAAGAAATGGTTGATAATTGTCCGACTTTACGTTATAATCCCTTTCTTCGTTAAGGTTCACTAAACATAATCCTTACTTATTAAAAACGGAGCATAAAGATGTCATTGAGAATGGAAAAAGTCAACAGCGAGATGCGCAGGCAGATTATGGAGATAATCCAGCAAGAGGTGGATGACCCCAATATAGGGATTTTATCAATTACCAGAGTGGATACAACGGCTGACCTTATGGAGGCTAAGGTATACTTTAGTTTGCTTGATGAGCTTCAATATGAAAGGGTGCAAGGGATTCTTGACAAAATGAGTAAATTTATCAGGGGTAATCTTGGTAGGAGAATAAGAATAAAAATTATACCGCAGCTAAAGTTCTACCCCGATGATACGATACGTTATAGCGTAGATATCAACGCCAGGATAGAAGCAATAAAAAACGAAGAGAGCCAGAAAGAATAATATGCTCAAGAAGATTACTGATAAAATAAAAAAGAGCAAAAATTTTTTGATTACGTCACATATGAGTTTAGAAGGTGACGCTCTGGGTTCCGAACTTGCTGTATACGCCCTGCTCAAAAAGCTAAAAAAAAGGGCAGTAGTTTATAACCAGGACGCTACGCCGGAAATTTATAGTTTTCTTCCTAATGTGCGCTTTATCAAGAACCATATCGCAGAGGAACACTTTGACGTCGGAATGATTCTGGATTGTTCGGATTCCTCGCGAACCGGAAAAGTTAAAGACGCTTTAAGCTGCGTCGGTAGTATAATTAATATTGACCATCATATAAGCAATACTATATTTGGCGATTATAACTGGGTTGATGCCAAGGCCGGCTCAACATGCCAGATGCTTTATAAGCTTTGTGACCGCCTTAAGGTTATGGATAAAAATATTGCTCTTTGCCTTTATACCGGAATTTTTACCGATACCGGCAATTTTACCTACGCTAACACCACAGAAGAAACTCACCGGGTTGTTTCAAATCTTATGAAGTATAATATACACCCCAGCCGTATAGATGAAAACCTGCACAGTCTGTGCAAACCGCAGGACTTAATGTTTATAAGCGATATTATTTCTTCTTTAAAATTTGATTCGCGTAAACAAATATGCTGGGCGCGTATACAGAGATGGGAAGAAAAAGATTATGACCTCACAGAAGTTGTTTTTTCCATAATGCGCCTGCTTAAAGACATAGACGTTTTTATTCTTTTTAAAGCTATAGGGAAAAACAAAACACGGGTAAATTTTCGCTCCCGTCATATTGTTGATGTTAATATGATTGCTAAGTTTTTTGGAGGAGGAGGGCATAAGCGCGCAAGCGGCACTACCGTCGAAGATAACCTTGATGCGGCAGAACGTAAAGTCATTCCATTTGTTAAGCGTTACACCAATGGTATAAAGATAGGCCGAAAACAATAATATAAATATGAGCCTTGCGCAGGAAGCTAAAAAAGAGGGGATTATACTGGTCAATAAACCCGTGGGCGTGACCTCCCATGATGTAGTTGATGTTGTGCGCAGGCGTTTACAGATAAGAGCAGTAGGCCATGCCGGAACGCTTGATCCTTTAGCGGAAGGGCTTTTGATTATTCTGGTGGGAAAAGCGACTAAGCTATTTGCCTCGTTTGCAAGCTTCGATAAAGAATACCTTGGAGTGCTAAAATTGGGTGAAACAACTACTACCGGTGATTCTCAAGGGGCGGTTGTTAAGAAAAGCAGTTACGATGATATTGACCGGGAAAAGATTGACAAGGCATTTGCTTCCCATACCGGAGAAATAGAACAAATCCCTCCAATGGTGAGCGCGTTGCGCGTCGGGGGCAAACGGCTATATAGCCTGGCTCGTAAAGGAATCACGATTGAACGTAAAGCGCGTAAGATAATTATTCACGCCTTAAAGATACATACAACAAATTTGCCATTTATCGAATTTTACGTGCGTTGTTCAAAAGGGACGTATGTACGCAAGCTTGCCGAAGATATCGGTGCTTGCCTTGGTTGTGGAGCGCATATGACAAAGATTAAGCGCCTAAGCATAGGGCCTTTTAAGTTAGAGAATGCGGTAGCTTTAAACGATATAAGTGAAAAACATTTACAATTATTTGTTCACACACAGAGCACTTGACATGAGTTCAGCGCGAACCTCTTTTAAATAGATGAAGCTTATCTGCGGCCACCCATCATTTCCTAAGTTACACCACCCTAAAGCCTGGACTTTTCCCCGCCATAAAATTTTATGTGTTGCGACAATCGGCGTTTTTGACGGTATACACTTAGGCCATCAATTTATACTAAAAAAAGTAGTAAAGGAAGCGCGCCGGAAAAAAAGCGCCTCATTGGTTATAACATTCGATAGGCCTCCGCAGGTAGTACTGAATAAGCCTTTTTCCGGCTGCATAAGTACGCCGGAAGAAAAGAAACATTTGTTTAGAGCTAGCGGTATTGATTACATTTGGCTCCTTGCGACAACAAAACGCCTTCTTAATTTATCTGCCGAAAAATTTCTCTTATATATTTTACGGCATTTTACTATTTCAACCCTTTTTGTGGGGGAGGGGTTTAAGTTTGGCCGCAATGCCGCCTCAGACATTCTTGAGCTTACTCGTCTAAGCAAAAAATACAATTTTAATTTAGTTATAGTCCGCAAGAAAAAAATTAGAGGCGAAATTGTAAGCAGCTCTTTAATACGCAAGCTTGTAGCACGCGGCCGATTCATTCAAGCAAAAAAATTTTTAGGAAGGGATTATATTTTGCAAGGGAAAGTTGTGCACGGAAATGCTATAGGGCGCAAGCTCGGCTTTCCCACTGCCAACATTGATGTGGCAAACTTAGCTATTCCGGAAGAAGGAGTGTATGCTGCCTTTACCGAAGTAGAGGCGAGAGTGTATCTTTCCGCTGTCAATATAGGAAAACCACATTCAACAAAAATATTACGGCCTCCTGTGGTTGAAACCCATCTTATTGGTTTTAATGAAGATATTTTAAATAAAAAAATTAAAATACTGTTTATCGAAAAAATAAGAAAGGAGAAAAAAATTTACTCAAAAGCAGCTTTAATAAACAACATAAGCAGAGACGTGCGCGAAATAGTAAAAAAACATGCTTTTTTTAATAAAAAAATAATTTCTGCCCGCCTCAAAATATAGTATCCCTTTCCTCAGCCAACCACAACTTGTTGTGGCATAAGCATTTATTCCTCAAAATTCCTTGACAAAATATGAGTGGAGACTTATATTTACATTGTGGAATAAAATGGAGGAAAGTGGAATGTGGTATGGCGAATACCAGCATACGTTGGACGATAAAGATAGATTTATACTTCCTGCTAAATTCAGGGATAAGATAAAAGATGTTAAGAGGCAGAAATTTTATATTACCAGAGGTCTCGATGGATGCCTCTTTTTCTTTGCTTCTGGTGTATGGCAAACTTTAGAAGAGAAGCTTAAAGCCAATTCTTTTGCAAAGCAGCAATCGCGTTCTTTTAACCGTTTATATTTTTCTGGGGCACAAGAAGTAGAACTTGATTCTCAGGGCAGGGTTGCGATACCTTCGTACTTGAAAGAATTTGCTCAAATAAAAAAAGAAATCGTCATTATCGGAGTAGCCGATAGGATTGAAATTTGGGATAAACAGCGTTGGAGCGGATTTTACCAGGAGAATAAAACAAAGTTCGAAGCTGCAGCAGAGAATCTTTTTGAATAACAGATGAATGCCTTAGAAATTATGCCTACAACAATGAACCAAATTTATCATTACCCTGTTATGTACAGGGAAATTCTCACATTACTGAACCTTTCAGAAAAAAAGGTGGTTGTCGATTGCACCGTTGGAGTGGGGTCACACGCCCTAAGAATGTTAGAAGCTATGAAATCGGACGCTCTTTTTATCGGCATCGATAGAGACGAGGATTCACTTTCCCAGGCTTGCGCAAAATTACAGATATTCGGGAAGAGGGTCATTCTTATAAAGAGTGATTTTTCAAACATTGATTCTGTTTTACTTAATTTGCATATCGCCAAAGCCGACGCATTTATTTTTGATTTGGGTATTTCAACATATCAATTAAGCGAGAGCAATCGGGGATTTAGTTTTTCAAAAGAAGGGCCTCTTGATATGCGCATGGATAAAAATTCGTTTGTCTGCGCGGCTGACCTGGTAAATAATTTAAGCGAAATTGAACTGGAAAATATATTCAGGAAATTTGGAGAGGAACGCTACGCTTATCGTATCGCCCGCGCGATAACAGATATGCGCCGCCGCGAACCCATTGTTACTACTACGCAGCTCGCGGAGATTATATTGAGGGCAACGCCGCTTAAGGTCCGCGACTGGCGTCTTCATCCCGCGACCAGAGTATTTCAAGCTTTACGCATAGCAGTTAATCGCGAATTAGAGGCGCTTAAAGCCGGTATCGATAAAGCTGTTACGCTTCTTAATGCAGGCGGAAGGATTGCCGTTATTTCTTTCCATTCCCTCGAAGATAGAATAGTCAAGCATACTTTACGCGATTTTTCGCATAAAGGAGTTTTAAAGATTATTACTAAAAAACCGATAATTGCCGGCGAGCAGGAACTCCTTGAGAACAATCCATCGCGTTCGGCAAAATTAAGAGTAGCGGAGAAAATTTAATATGAGCAGAAAAGCGCTGTCCATGACCTGTGCGGGTTTTTTCTTCTTGGGAGCTTTTTTCTATCTTCACCAGAAAGTGCAGATTTATGTAGAGGCATATCGTTTAAGTAGAAATTACCAGCTTTATAATGAATGTATTGATAAAAGAGATTACTTAATGTATAATTTCATGAAAGAAGTTTCTTTGACTAAGCTCAATGCCTGGGTGGAAAAGAATAATTTTTCGCCCATCGAGAAACAGAAAGTTCTGGCGTTTAATTTAGAGAAGAAAAAAGTACCCGCTTCTAAGAATAAGTTTGCGTCTTTATTAAATAAAGCGATAGGGTTCTCCAGCAGTTCCTCGACTGTATTGGCAAAAGAGCGAGACAGGTAGTCAAGACACCCTACGTTTACATGCTTTGCGGTTTGATTCTTAGGGGTATTGGCAGCACTGGGTAAATAAAAACGAATCAAACTCATCAGTGAAAATAGCGAACCGCCCCCGCATACAATATATATATTATTTTTTTATTCTTTTATTCCTCGTTCTAGCCAGCCGCATAGTTTATCTTCAAGTATTCAGAAGAAATTTTTTGCAACATTTAGCTCAAAGCCAATATTATCGCCTCATACCTCTTGAAGGCCGTCGCGGTAAAATTTTTGACGCCAGACAAAGAGTTGTTGCTACTGCGATTAATACATATTCAATTTTTGCCGACCCTTCCATAATTAAGCTACCTTCTGAATCCGCGCGCATCCTTGCTTCTAATTTGAATCTGCCCTATAAACAGGTATACGAACGCCTGCGTAAGAAAAAGCGCTTTGTTTGGCTTAAACGTAAAGTTTCCTGGCTCCAGAAAGAAGAGATAAGGTCGTTTAAATTAAAAGGCGTGGGTTTTATACGCGAGGGAAAGCGGTTCTATCCGCAGGAAACGCTCGCTTCTTCGCTTTTGGGTATTGTAGACATAGACAATAAAGGCCTGGATGGCTTGGAGTTGTTTTATGACGATTACCTTAGAGGAAAAAACGGATTCGCGCGAGTATTACAGGACTCAAACTCTAGAGAAGTGCTCATCAGCCCGCAGATTATCGCGCCCAAAGAAGGAGCTGACACAACGCTAACTATTGACGCCCAGGTACAGTATTGGGTAGAATATTATTTAGAAGAGACCATCAAAAAATTTGGCGCCAAAGAAGGCAGCGTAGTGGTCATGAACGCCGCAAACGGAGAAATTATAGCTTTAGCGAATTATCCTTTCTTTAATCCCAATAATCTTGAAGGCTATTCGGCCGATTCCCGGAGAAACCGCGCGGTGTGCGATATGTTCGAACCCGGCTCTGTTTTTAAAATGGTGACGTTAGTGGCTGCTGTTGAAAGCAATAAATTTTCTGACACGAGTACGATTTTCTGCGAAAATGGAAAATTCAAAATACCGGGCAGCACTTTGCATGATTGGAGGCCTTATGGTGTTCTTACCTTCAAGGAAGTCTTTAAAAAATCAAGCAATATCGGAGTAGCAAAGATAGCAAATAGCCTGGGTAAGTCAGCGATTTACCGTAATATTAAACGGCTAGGTTTTGGTGAAAAGACAGGGATAGATTTGCCTGGAGAAGTGCCCGGCAAAGTGAAGCCGCTTAAGAATTGGTCAAATACTTCAGGTTATATTATGCCTATAGGACAAGAGGTTGGGGTAAATCTCATTCAGCTGGTACGCGCGTTTGCTGTTGTTGCTAACGGCGGCTATCTAGTTAAACCACATGTCGTAAAAAGCATAAATTCAGATTTTTTCTTGAAAAATACGCTCATCGAACAGAGGAGAGTTGTATCTGCGCCCGTAGCGCAACGCGCCAAAGAAATTTTAATTGCCGTGGTGGATGACGGAACTGGGGCGCTTGCGCGTGTAGAGGGGTTGCGTATCGGCGGTAAAACCGGCACGGCGCAGCAATTCGATGTAAAAAGTGGCCGCTATTCGGCCACCGATTACAGGGCTTCGTTTATCGGTTTTGTGAGCAGTATAGAACCGCCTATAGTAATAGGGGTCACCGTGAAGGAGCCAAGAAAATCTCATTTCGGAGGAGTTGTGGCAGCGCCTCTCTTTAAAAAGATAGCTGAAAAAACGGTAAAATATCTTGAAGGAGAAAAAATTTTCGCAGAACAAAATGCTTACCAATATAATTAATATATAATTCTACAACAATGACTTTAAAAGAAATTTTTCCTCATCTAATGCTTCCGGCTGGCGTAGGAGGTTTAAAACCCAAAGGGATCTGCGAGGACTCACGTATAATTAAAGACGGCGATGTTTTTTTTGCGCTTCCTAGGCCGAATTTTGATATCTTTAGCGTTCTTAAAAATATAGAGCCTAAAGTCAGTGCTTATATCGTGCCTGAAATTTTTAAGGCCAGGTATAATGTGCTGCGTCTAAAGAAGCCCGCCATTTTTGTTAAAGATATCCAAAAAGAGTTTAACTGCGCTGTTGATCGGTTTTTTAAATTTAACACAAGGGATTTCACTTTTATCGGTGTTACCGGCACCAACGGGAAAACTACTACAGTTGCGCTAATCAGCCATTTGCTTAAAAAACTGGGCACAAGGACCGCCCTGCTTGGCACAGTTTGTTATGAGATAGGCTCTAGAAAACTCTGCGCAACGCATACCACGCCAGATTATCTTAGTTTGCGAAAACTTTTTCATATTGCCAAAAAAGAAAAAGCGCGATACGTAGTTATGGAAGTTTCTTCCCATGCGCTTGCCCAAAAAAGGAATAAGGGAATAGATTTCGAAATTTGCGTGTTTACCAATTTAAGCAGGGATCATCTCGACTATCATAAGACTATGGAGAGTTATTTTAGCGCAAAGCGCAAGCTATTTCAGTGCAACCCCCGCGCGCTTTCACTGGTCAATATTGACGACGCATATGGAAGGCGCCTGCTGACAAGCGCCAGACACCCCATTTCTTACGGAATCTCCAAGCGTGCTGATTTGCGCGCTAAAGAAGTGCGTTTGAGCATAAAAGGCACAAAATTTGAGCTTATTTTTAAAGGCAAAGTTTACCCGGTTTTTACCCCACTCTTGGGTAAACATAATGTTTCAAATATTCTGGCCGCTTTGGCAACGCTTGTTTCTTTGGGTTTTCCTCTAAAAAAAGTTATCAGTTTCATCCCTTCGTTTACCGGAGCAGAAGGAAGGCTTCAGAACCAGGGGAGAAATATTTTTGTCGATTACGCGCACACCCCGGATGCGCTGGAAAAAGCTTTTTCTGCTTTAAAGTCGGCAGGTTTTGAAAAAATAATTTGCGTTTTTGGCTGCGGCGGAAATAGAGATAAAGGAAAGCGCGCAATGATGGGCGCAGTATCCGATAAATACGCCCACTTTACTTTTATTACATCAGATAATCCGCGCCAGGAAAATCCCGCCGATATTTGCTCTCAGATAGAGGAGGGATTTAAAAACTCGCGGTATGCCGTTATTATCGATAGGAAAAAAGCCATTAAAAGAGCCATTAAATTGTGTGCAAAGACAGTTTTAAAAGGATATAATAAGTGCTGCGTGCTTGTCGCAGGCAAAGGCCATGAAGATTGTCAGATTCTGGGCGATGAGAAAATCCCCTTTAAAGACAGTAGAGTTATAAAAGAGTTGCTCAAATATGAATATGCCTGATTTCAGCGGTATCGAAAAGATAATCAAACCTGCGAAAATATATAATCTTTATCATTTTAGGATTCCGGCCGGCTTTTCCATTGATTCGCGCACGCTCTCTAAAGGCGAAGGCTTTATCGCGGTACGAGGAAAATATAGCGACGGACACGATTTTATTCATGAGGCAGCCAAAAGAGGCGCTTCGTTAATCATAGCCGAACGCGATATTCCCAATAAACCAAGGATTCCTTACTTTCTGGTGGATGATTCTATTGCGGCCATGGCCGCTGTGGCTCGGCATATACGTCGGATAAAAAATCCCAAGGTTTACGCGATTACCGGTTCTGTCGGGAAAACCACCACCAAAGAAATGCTCGCTTTTATATTAGAGAGCCGTTACAAGGTTTTAAGAAATTATAAAACCGAGAATAATATTTTTGGCGTGGCTAAAGCTTGTCTTTCACTGAAAGATGAAAATATGATGGTTACAGAACTGGGCACTAATACGCCGGGTGAAATAAAAACCCTAGCCGAAATTGTTTACCCGGATATCGGCATTATTACTTTTATAAAACCCGCACACCTGGAGGGCTTAGGAAGCCTTAAGGGTGTGTTTGCGGAAAAAGTTTCCATGTTTTCTGTAAGGCGCGGCATGGAAGCAATTTTAAATTACGATGATAAATATTTACGTAAAGCGCGTTTTTGCGGAAGAACTTACTGGTATGGCAAAACCGCAAAGAACGGGCTCTGTGCGCGCCTTCTTTCGCAGAGTTTAAAAGAATCAAAATTCCTTATACAGGGGAAATATGCACTGACGCTGCGGACCTCTTTCCCCGGCTTTATATACAGCGCTCTGGCCGCCCTTCTTGGCGCAGGGCGCGCCCGTATACCTCTGACTGAAGCTTTAGCGCGCCTGGACGGCTTTGATAATTTTCCATCCCAGCGTATGGAAACCAAGGAGGTAAAGGGTTTCACGGTTCTTAATGACGCCTACAATGCCAATCCTTTTTCTTTTCAGCAGGCCCTGCGTTCAACCAGACAATTTGCCGTGCCGAAAATAGCAGTAATTGGCGATATGCTAGAGCTGGGTAAAGGAAGCCCTGTTTACCATCAAGCTCTTGCACAGCACGTTATTGAAAATGGTTTTGAGTATTGTTTAGCTATCGGGCAGTATACGCCTTACCTTATTGAACGCTTGAAAAAACTTAAGTTTAGAAATGCATACCACTTCTCATCCCTTAAGGCCTTGGCTTCCTGCATTAATGAAAAGGCAGAGCGCGGGTGGCTGATATTTTTGAAGGGTTCGCGGCGCATGGAACTTGAGAAAGTGCTTTTACTTTTAGACGACAAAGATAAATCCTAAACTAATAACGCTACCATGCTCTATCACATTCTTTTCCCTTTATCAAAATATTTTAGTGTTTTTAATGTTACTCGCTATATCACTTTCAGGGGAGGCTGCGCCTTCATAAGCGCATTTCTTATTGTGATGTTTTTTTGGAATTTCACGCTTAAGCGCCTAAAATTCTTGCAGCTGATAGAAAAAATAGATATGTATGGGCATGTCCATCTTGAAGCGCTCTATCAGGGTAAAAAAGGTACCCCGACTATGGGGGGTATTCTTATACTTTTCGCGGTCATTGTATCCACGCTTCTGTGGTCGCGCTGGGATAATTATTCCATGTGGCTGTGCGTGGTGGTGATGCTGACTCTTGGAATTGTGGGATTGCGGGATGATCTTTTAAAAACTAAAAGCGGCAAGGGCCTGACCAGGCTGGAGAAGCTCTTTTACCAGATCCTTATCGGAGGGTTATTGGGCATTCTTATTTTGATTAATCGGGATCTTTCCACTAGCCTGGATTTTCCTTTTTTCAAGAACCTGATAATTGATTTGGGTTTTTTTTATATTGCATGGGCGGCTTTAGTAGTAATCTCAACTTCAAACGCGGTTAATTTTACTGACGGCTTAGACGGCCTGGCCATAGGTACTTTGATAACTAATGCCTTGATTTTCGGCTTTTTATGTTATCTGGCCGGCAATGCTAAATTCGCAAATTATCTTTTTATCCCTTTTGTCAAAGAAGCGGGAGAGTTGACGGTTTTATGCCTGGCCTTAGTAGGGGCGGGTTTGGGGTTTTTATGGTTTAACTCCTATCCGGCCCAGGTATTTATGGGCGATGTGGGGGCGCTTGCTCTTGGCGGGGTTTTAGGGGCAGTAGCACTCTTGATTAAAAAAGAATTTCTTCTGGTAGTTTCCGGAGCTGTTTTTGTCGCAGAAGCCTTAAGCGTGATTTTGCAGATAATTTCTGTGAAAATTCTGGGTAAGAAACTTTTTAAGGCTGCGCCGTTGCATCATCATTTTCAGCTCTTGGGCTGGAAAGAGCCTAAAATAATAGTCCGTTTCTGGATCGTTTCGATTATCTGTGCGGTAGCTACCCTGCTGACTTTAAAGCTGCGTTAAACACATAAATAATTAAGTCACTTAAGCGCGGGACAAAATAGCGGCAATGAATATTGATAATTTTAAAAAAGTATGCGTTGTAGGTTGGGGAAAAAGCGGCATTTCTCTTTGTAATCTGCTCTTAGAGCTAAAAAAGGAAGTTTTTTTAAGCGAGGCCGCCGAGAGAGGGAAGTTTCATCCATATCTAATAGATAAATTTATCCGACGAGGGGTAAATTTTGAGTTCGGGGGACATAGCGAAAATTTCATAAAAGAGGCGCAGTTGGTTATTTTAAGCCCCGGCGTAGATGCCGCTACGTCCCTTGCGGCAATACATGCACGCAAGCTGGCTATCCCCTGTGTTGGAGAGGTTGAATTTTCTTTTTGGCTGACAAAAGCACGTTTCGTGGCCATTACCGGGACTAACGGTAAAACTACGACCACCTTCCTTACCTACCGCGCGTTGAAAACTAAAAGGAAAAATGTCTTCTTGGGCGGCAATATAGGTATTCCGGTGTCTTCTTTTATTAGGCGCACAAGGCCAAAAGATACAATAGTGCTTGAAATAAGCTCCTTTCAACTGGAGACAATAATGGAATTCCGCCCATATGTCGCCTGCTTGCTTAATTTGGAGCCTAATCACTTAGACAGACACCCTACATTTAAGGATTATTATGAGGCGAAGATGAATATTTTCCGTAATCAAACAGCGCAAGATTGGGCCATTCTCAATAAGCAACTAAGCTTACGTTCTAGTATCGAGAAAAGAATACGGTCAAAGATTATTTATTTTTCAAATGAATTTCCTAACGAAGATTTTTCCTGTGTTTATAGGGTTGCGAGTGTTTTTGGCGCAAGCAAAGCGGATTGCCTTAACGTATTTGCCAATTTTCGCGGACTGCCACACCGCCTGCAGTTTGTAAGGAAAGTAAATGGAGTAAATTTTATTAATGATTCTAAATCAACAAACCCTTCTGCTACCATGTGGGCGCTTAAGAACATAAAAGGCAATATCGTCCTTATTGCCGGCGGTAAAGATAAGGGAGTTGACTATACCACGCTTGAACAGCACTTACGTAAAGTTAAAAAAGTTAACCTTATCGGACAGGCGGCCGATAAGATTAAAAAAGCGCTTGAACCTTGTGTCCCTATCGAAGTTTTTCCTTCGCTTGAAGCGGCGGTTTCCGCTTCCTTGAAAGATGCGGACAAGGGCGATACTGTAGCATTTTCTCCTATGTGCTCAAGCTTTGATATGTTTTCTAGTTACATGGACAGGGGCAGGAGGTTTATGGCAGCAGTTAATAAACTATAAGGTTTACTGGTAGGGGTTATGAAAGTTATAATAATTCCAACTATTTTAAATGTAACTTCCGCAACCTCCGTAACTGCTACGCAATACGTAGCCCCAAGACGTTACCGGTATCCCGTGGCGCAAATTAAATATGCAAACTATAGATATTAAACGCGAGCGAAGGCTGATTTTCGCTATCGTTCTTTTTTTGGCTTTTTCTGGCACATTAATTGTATACGAGTCTTCAAGCATATATGCGTATAAAATTTCTGCCGATCCTGCATATTTTTTTACGCGACAATTTTCTTATTTGCTGGTTGGCCTGGCATTATTTTTTTGTACGCTTTTCGTAGACCTTGAGTTTTTAAGGAAATATAATAAGGAATTTTTAGGTATCACAATCATCCTGCTTGTTGCAGTGCTTATAATAGGCAGGCGTGCTGGCGGCGCAAAGCGCTGGTTCCATTTCCCGCTTTTTAATTTTCAACCTTCAGAAGCCCTTAAAATTACTTACTTAATCTATTGTGCTGAATATTTTAGACGTAAGGGGAACCTCATGCGTTTTTTTAAAACAGGCCCCTTGCCGCTTGGGCTCATTTTGGTAATAGTGTGCTCACTTTTAGTTTTAGAGCCGGACCTGGGTACTGCGATTTTTTGGGTTATCTGGACATTGCTTTTTCTTTTTTTGTACAAAGGCCGTAAATCTCATCTTTTATTGATTTTCTTGCTGGGCGCGGCGGTATCATTTTTCTTGGTAGCTTTCTTTCCGTATCGTTTCCGTAGAATTACAGCCTATCTTAATCCTTTCGCTGACCCCCGTAACACGGGTTTTCAAATAATTCAGTCCCAAATTGCTTTCGGAGAAGGCGGCATAATGGGTGTAGGGCTGGGGGAGGGCAGGCAAAAATTATTTTTTCTGCCCGCGGCGCATACTGATTTTATTTTTTCGATTGTAGGCGAGGAATTCGGGCTTATCGGCTCCTTAGGGCTTTTATTAGTATTTTTTATCTTGTTTAATAAAATGGTTGCTTTGGCGAAGCAGTCCAGGGATGAATTTCGCGGCGGAATTTTATGGGGAATTATTTTCATCATTTTTCTAGAGGTATCGATAAATATAGGGGTTGCCTGCGGGATTTTTCCTACAAAAGGCCTGCCACTTCCTTTTATGAGTTATGGCGGGAGTAACTTGATAACGCATTTTATTCTTTTAGGGTTATTTTTTAATGCCTCACATCAAAAGGAAGGAGAGAGCAGTGAGAGTGCTTCTGGCTTGCGATAGAAGCGGAGGCCATATCTTTCCCGCATTGGCCTTAGCCAAAAGGATGGCTGCGCGCAAAGACAATCCTGCGCAGATTTATTTTTTTGCAACCTCGCCATTTTTAAAAGAGTATCTTAAGGGCGAAGGTTTTGAAGTTTTGGGAAAGGCATTTCCTTTCCGAAACCTGCTTCTTGAAAGTTTTTTTAGAATATTTGAAGCGCTTTATCTAATCGCAAACGTGAGGCCTCGGACGACAATTGGCTTTGGCGGAAGAGATAGTTTTTTTCTGATTGTTTTTAGCGCATTTTTTTTCCGGCGGACTATTATTTATGAGCCGAACATAAAACCGGGTAAAGCAAACAGAATCCTTGCATTTTTAGCACATAAAATCTTAACAGGTTTTGCGGAGGGCTTTAGCAGCAGAAAAAAGTGTGTTGTGGGTATCCCTTTACGCGAGAATATCCGCGTGCTTGAAAAAAAAGAGGCGTGCAGGGCGCTTGGGTTATCAGGCAACGAACCGGTTGTGCTTTGCTTTGGCGGAAGCCAGGGATCTTCGTTTTTAAATACAATAATGACCGGCTTTGTACGCCAGGTCAGGGGAAATTATCAGGTTATACATCTTACCGGTAAAAGAGAATACTTCCAAATTATGCAATTCTATAATACAATAGAAAAAGGAAAGTTCGTGAGGGATTTTTTTTATTCGATGGAAACTCTCTACAGCGCCGCCGATGTGGTAGTTTCCCGTTGCGGGGCGTCCACGCTTGGCGAAATAGCGTATTACCGCAAACCCGCTATTTTAATCCCTCATCCGGAAGGCGGAGGGCATCAGAAAGCTAATGCCCTTTATTTTAAATCTCGCGCTGCGGCGTATGTTTTTTTACAAGAGGGTTTTTCATTTGAGGAATTTAATAAAGCACTCTCCGGATTGCTGTTCGATGAAAATAAACGCAAGCTTCTGGCAGAGAATATAGAAAAAATCAATCTGGGGGTTAGTGTTGAAGCATTTTATAATAATATTTGTTTTTAATATTTTTATTGCCAGCACAGTTATTGCAGCCAACCAGGATAGCCGCGAGTTGCGTTGCGAGCACTTTATTGTCAATTACTCCTCATCTATTGATGAAAGTTACGCACGTAGCGTTGGCGACATAGCGGAGACATATTACCGGGATATCACGCAGGAGTTTAACCTCATAAGGGATAATCTATGGTTGTGGGACAACAGGGCAAAGATTTATATTGCCAAAGATAAAAGTGAATATTGTGATAAATTCAAGTGCCCTTCTTGGTCGGGAGCCTGCGTTGATTACGAAAATAAAATAATTTATACATACCCCAATCAAGACAAGCGCGAGGCTATTTTTTCCCATGAATTAACCCATATTATTTTTAGGGAATACGTTGGTAAAGGCAAACTGCCTTTATGGCTTGATGAGGCAGCCGCAACCTACATAGAGGATAAACATTCAGGAGGGTATCAGAGAAGTCTTTATATTTTAAGGAATGCTATTACGAACAACCAGTATGTTAAATTTTCACAGTTAGAGCAAATGAATCTTTCTGGAGCGGATGCAGTCTCGCAAGGTTCTGTAAACCTTTTTTATATTGAATCTTTTTCGATAGTGTTTTTTCTTATAAAGCGTTACGGCAGGGATAACTTCTATCAGTTTTTATATTTTCTTAGAAATGGTTATGAGTTTGGCGAAGCGATGAGAAAAGGGTTTACATCAATAAAAAACATCGATGATTTGGAGGACCAATGGAAAAGATTTTACCTGGAATAAAAAACGTCTATATGGTGGGGATCGGTGGTATAGGAATGAGCGGCTTGGCTTTGCTTCTAAAAGATAAGGGTTTTAGCGTAAAAGGTTCTGACATTCAGGAAAACTATACCGTGCGCGCGCTTCGAGAAGAGGGCATATCCGTTAATGTGGGGCACCGAAAAGAAAATATCACCACTGGCCTTGATTTGTTGGTTTATTCTTCGGCGGTTGATAGAAATAATCCAGAAATTATAGAGGCACAAAGAAGAAACATTAAGATTTTTAAACGCGGAGAACTTTTAGGCCTATTATGCTCCGGGCAGAAAACCGTAGCGGTAAGCGGAAGCCATGGTAAAACAACAACTACAGCCCTGATGGGGCATTTATTGACACTCTTGGGACAGGAACCGACAGTTTTCGTTGGCGGTCTTCCACTCAATTATTCTCGTAATGCCTGGTGGGGCAATAATTATTTTGTTATCGAAACTGATGAAAGTGACGGGAGTTTTCTTTATTGCAAACCCTGGGTTTCCATCATTACCAATGTGGATCATGAACATCTGGATTATCATAAAAGCTTTGAGAATTTACAAGAGAGTTTTTTGCAATTTGCAGCAAATACCAGGGGTAAAGTTTTTGGCTGCGGGGATGATGGGCCGGTGAAAACAATTTTGAGCCGTGTCGACGGCATATCGTACGGATTCGGGGCAGATAATACCATAAGGGCGAAAAATTTTTATTTCGACGGTCAATTCAGCTGTTTTGATGTTTCTATTGAAGACAAATTTACCGGTAAGATAAAAGTTCCGCTCCTGGGTGAACATAACGCACTCAATGCTATGGCTGCGCTGGGATTTTTCTTCTACAGTGGGTTCGATATGGGCCAGGTTGTAGAGGCCTTAAAAACATTCAAAGGCACTAAAAGGCGCCTGCAGGTTAAAGATTTCGTAGCGGGCGTGACGTTTATCGATGATTATGCGCATCATCCCACGGAAATAAGGGCAGTTTTAAAAGCCGTGCGCTATTTAAAACCCAGGAAGGTAATAGCCGTATTCCAACCGCATAGGCCTTCGCGCGTGAAATCTCTCTATAGGGAATTTGCAGAGTGTTTTTCGTCAGTTGATGAATTGGTGGTAACGGATATTTACTCTGCTTGCGAGAAAGCCCAGGAAGGAATTAACGCCGTTTTTTTACTTGAAGAAATTAAAAAGAATTTTCCGCGTAAACTTAGGTATATTCCAAAGGAAAAGCTTATCGAAGAGATTCCCTCCGGCATTGAGGAAGGGGATTTCGTTATAGGCCTTGGCGCTGGCGATATAAATATTATCATGGAGGGTATTGTTTGTGAGTTTAGGAAGAATAGAGTTAAAGCAGCACGTTGATTTGCGGGCTTTTACAACCATAAAAATAGGCGGTTGCGCCCAGTATTTTTTTGTTGCTGCTACGCTTGAGGAGTTAAATGAGATTATCAAGGATGCTGGCCCTTTTTGCTATATCCTGGGAGGCGGCTCTAACCTTTTGGTGAAGGATCAGTGTCTAAAGAAGCCTGTGATAAAACTGGGCAGCGGCTTTGACTATTTACGCGCTTCCGGGCAATACATTGAAGTAGGCGCGGCAACCAAGCTTTCCCGTGTATTAAACTATTGCCTTAAGAATAATTTGAGTGGTTTACATAATTTAGCCGGAATACCTGCGACAATCGGCGGGCTTTTATGCATGAATGCTTCTTCTTTTAACGGTGAAATTTTTTCACCCTTAGTGGAAGCGGAAGTAATGGATAAGATGGGCGCAGTAATACGCCTTTCCAAGAAGGAAATTACTTTCGGATATCGCCGTTCATCGCTCAAAAATTATATAATTTTACGTGCCTGGTTTACCTTACATCCGGATAGCTGTATTAAAGCTGACGTTAGTAATTTTTTGAAAATACGCCGCCAGAAACAGGACTTTGATTTCCCCAGTTGCGGTTGTATTTTTAAGAACCCTTTAGATTATAGCGCCGGGTTTCTTATCGAATCCTGCGGCTTGAAAGGTGTGTCTAGAGGCGGAGCGCAAGTCTCAAACAAGCACGCTAATTTTATTATTAACAGGGGGAATGCTTCCTATGATGACGTGAGTTACCTTATAAAGCAGATTAAAGATAAGGTGCATCAGAAATTTGGTGTTGTCCTGGAAGAGGAAATAGAGCGGTGGGAATAGAGAGAAGCTAAGAAGCTCAAGAGCCCATCAGCTCATGAGCAAAATATTTTATGGATAAAAATTTAAATGGTATTAAAGTAGGCGTTCTCGGCGGAGGCGTATCGAATGAGCGGGAAATATCGCTTCAGTCCGCTCATCAAGCCTCGTCGGTATTACGCAAGCGCGGTTTTAAGACGGCATTTATCGATATAATTACGACTGATAGGGATAAAGTTGAAAAAACAATCGCTTATCATAAAATTGACCTGGCCTTTATTGCGCTTCACGGAGAATTCGGAGAGGATGGTAAGATTCAGGAAATTCTAGGCCAAATGAATATCCCCTACACGGGTTCAGAGCCGCAAAGCAGCTATTTTGCGATGGATAAAATAGCTTCCAAGGGGATATTCATAAAGCAAAATATTCCTACAGCCCCTTTTATCGCCTGTTACAAGGAAGGCGCTCAGCCTTTTGTTAAAAAATATCCCGTGGTGGTTAAGCCCTATTATGCCGGGTCAAGCATAGGTATTTCTATCGTTAGGAAAAAAAGCCAATTGAATGAGGCGCTTAGAGAAGCATTTTCCTTACAGGATAAAGTCTTGATTGAGAGCTATATAGAGGGCAGGGAATTGACCGTAGGAATTCTTGAAGACAAACCATTAGGCGTTGTAGAAATTGTCCCAAAAAAAGGTTATTTTGATTTTAAAACAAAATATAGCGATGGTATGGCAGAATTTATTGCTCCGGCAGCTCTTAGTCAGCAAACTTGCGCGTTGGTGCAGGAAGCGGCTATCCGCGCGCACACTGCCTTAGGGTGCAGGCATTTTTCTCGCGTGGATATCCGTTTGCATACGGAAGGTACTCCTTATGTTCTTGAGGTAAACTCTATACCCGGATTAACGACCCATAGCCTTCTTCCGCTTTCTGCGCGATGCTGTGGTATTAGTTTTGATGAACTAATTTTAAAAATGGTTACGCTTGCGTTCTATGGCCAAAAACAAATTCAAGAAATTAAAAAAGATTAATCTTTCTCCGAGCCCAAAAGCTGTTTTTATCGGCTTACTCTGCGCATATTTTTGCTTTTTATGGCTTACCTGGGCAAAGCGCTTTCCTCATCTTCAATATTTACCCTAAAAGAAGTGCGTTCGAATATTGCGCTTGACGTGCAGGCTTTTGCGCGCATGCCTGAAGAGTCAGTATTTGATGCTAACTTAGGAAAGCTCTATTCTGTTATTTACAAGGAACATCCGGAATATAAAAATATTTACGTTGTCCGAGAATTTCCCTCTGTTATAAAGGTGGAAATTACGGAACGTAAACCCTTTGCGCAGCTTAAAGGAGAAAAACTTTATTTCATTGACCGCGATGGTGTTGTTATCAGCGCTTCTGACCAGCAGCCGGCTGCATCTTCCGTTTTAGGCGCTAATCTTATCCCTATAGAAATTGACGATTATAACCGGCGGCTACGTCCAGGCTATGTAATAAACGATGCGCGCCTGGAAACTGCTTTTAAACTTATTGAGGAATTGCAAAGAACCTCTTTTTTAAAAAAATTCCCCGTGCAGCTTATAAACGCGACCACTCCGGGGGCGCTGTATATGGTTTTAGGAGATACTAAGGTTATTTTTGGGAAAAATGATTTCAGAAAAAAACTTTATATCCTTGATACAATAGTGCGCGGAGAGCTTAAGGGTAATTTATACCCTGTAGAATACATTGATCTACGTTACGAAAAGGTGTATTTGGGAAGGAAGCGATGAGGGGCTTTTGCGGGATTGACATTGAAGGCGATAAGATATTCATATCTTTTGCTTCTCTTGATAAGCAGGTGCTTAATTTTCTCGAAGAGATAGAAATTCCCGTACCGCTCAAGGGGCGCGAATTTATCGATTGCCTTTCGCAAAACGCGCAAATTATATCTGGGCGTATCAGCGAAAAAGAAATCGCTTACTCTTTAAGGGTAGAGAAGATTTTTTTAAACTTGCCGTGGAAGTTTGTAAATACTGTATTGGTCGAAGAAACGATACCTTTTAAATCACGCAAGAAATTATCATATAAGGATATTAATCTTGCAAAAAATTACTTGGAAGACACTGCCATAGACTGGGATGATTTGCGGCTTCATCATTTTGTCCTGTCTTACGAAATTGAAGGTACTCATTTCAGCCGTCCCCCGGTAGGTTCGTGGGCAAAGAAAATAAAATTGCGCTCAAAAGTATTTTCTGTTAAGGAAAAATTAAATAAAGACGTAGAAGATATTTTTGACAACCTGGATAGGGAATTCGGAGGGTTTGTTTTTTCAGGAATAAGCGCCGTTTCTTCCTTTTTAGCGCAACCCCAAGTAGAACATGCGGCTATAGTGATCAGTATCGGATTTGAAGAAAGCTTTGCTTCTGTTTATACCGGAGGAAATATAGAATTTATAAACGGTTTAGGGTTTAGCATAACAAGCATTCTACAGGAAATAGAAAAGAATTTTCTTCTTCCTTTTGATTTAGCTAAAGATATTATCCAACGTTACCTTTCATTCCGTGATACCCCGCATTTTAAAGAAATCAGCGCAAAAAATGCGCAGGGTTATATTAACGTGAGCACCCAGACCCTCAATAGTTATGTTAAGGAGTATGTAAAAAAAGAAATGCTTCGGGCATTGGAAGAAATCAAAAATCAACTAAAGCTTAATAGTTGCACTGTTTCGATTATAGGAAGGCTCAACGCTTACGAAGGATTTTCTGATTTTTTAAAAGGATTTCTGGGTGAGCAATTAGAGCCTTTTGTGCGCGGAGGAGCTAATTCTTCTTCTTTCGGTTGCCTGCGATACGGCATAAGCCGTTTTCTGGAAGTTGATTGTGCCGCAGCCACTTCCGTTTTACAGAAAATGATGGCTATATACCGTGAATATTTCTAATGGATAAAAACGAAGCTTTAGAAGATTTTTTAAAAAGTTTAAGAGTAGCGTTAAACCATGCTTCCGTTTACTTCAAAGAGCACCCTCTATTTATCAACGCAATAAATGATTTACGCGTAAAAATAATAAATGTATCCAGTTTTGTTAAGCCATTGAGGATTGGTGTAGCGCCTTTTTCATTGGTTATCGCGGGAGAATCTTTCGCTAACGCCCGCGTGCATAAAGAACTTTCCGAAATTTTTCATTGCCGCAAAATAAAACGCATAGAAATTCAGTCCGGCATAAGCGCGCAAGAACTCGCCGTTTTTATATATGTTCTTTCGCTCCCCTCAAGAGAAGTCTTTGCCAACGGTGGTTTAGGGCGCATTATAAAAAAACAAGCGCTTACTTCTGTTAATATTGAGGAACTTGATTATTTCCAGCTTTTAACCGGCGAAGGGCAGGAATACAAAGATGTCTGGACGTTTCTTTTAGGCTCGGTGGTCAAAGAAGATAAACCGGAAGAAATTAAGGAATTTACGGAAAATTTCGGAAAAATTCTTTCAAAATTCCGAAACCAGGATTTCCTGGAAAATGAAACATTGCGAGAGAATATTCTTAACTTCTTAAATTACCTTCACCTTAAGAATAAAGAAGGTTTTCATAGCTGTGCCAGAGAATTAACAAAGGCAATACTTAGAGATAAGAGCCTTGTTGAAGAAGAGAAGCTTAATAAATTAAAAATATTACTGAAAGATTTAGATGAGGAAGATTTAGCGCAAACCCTCTGGGATAATATTTTGATCGATGAAGATTTTGACGTATTTAGCTTTAGCTTATTTTCGCGGCTCATCGATAAAGAGAAACAGGATAGAATTTCCGCTTGTCTTGTGGATAAAGGGAAACAAGGTGCCAGCGTAAAGTTTAGCCCTAAGATACAAAAAAAACTACACGATTTATTTGCTAAGGCAAGCACGCCATTTATTCTGGAGGCATACCGCAGGACATTTTCACCGCTGCTGCATACTATGGAGTTCGCATCCGATGAATTTCTGTTTAACCGTGAGGCATTAAAGAAGAATTACCGCACTGTTTTGCTTAACCTTTTTGCTGAACTAAAAAACAATGTAAAAATGGATATGGTAGCCAAGCGTATAATCGCTGAACTTGATGTATTATCGCATGAGGAAGATTTCCCGTATTTGGAGGCCCTTTTAGAATTAACGGCGAAGGCAAAGAAAGAAAATCCCGGCGCGCAGGAACACTTTGAAACCATTGAGCGCCATGCATTTCGCCTCATTGAAGATTGGATATTAAAAGGAGGGCAATTACCAGATGAGCATTTTTTCATCGAGATATTACAGAAAAGTTATTATAGCCACGAATTTTATCTCAATGCTATCTTTTCGGAAGAAAAATATTCCGCTTCCGTGCTGGAGCTATTTTTCAAGTTTTTCCCGGCCGAATTGGATGTGTTTAAGAGGCGCCTGAAAGAAAAAGAAGACAATGCCAGTTTTCTGCGGAAAATCATAGAGAGTTTAGGAAAGATTGATTCTCGTTTAAGCTTTGAAGTGTTGGAATATGTTTTTAATTCCTTCAGCAATTTTTTTAAAATTGAGTCACTGAAATCAATGCAGAGCTTGTCGCTGGTAGATGAAAATTTTCTTTATTCTGTTTTAAGGAAAGGCGATAATTTTACCAGGCTAGAGGCTGCGCAAGCCTTATGCCGCGATAAGAGGAAAAGAATAGCGGTCGCCACTACGTTGCTTGGCGTATTTAATTTTTTTGGCATCAGTAACAACATTGTGCGGGAAAATATAAAGATTATCGAAGATATGGATTTACGGGAGGCAAGAGATTGCCTCAAATCCTTCATGAAGCGTTCATTTTGGAATATACCGATAAAAAGATGCGCGCAGGATTTACTGCTTAAGTGGGAGAATAAAGTAGAAAGTAGCTCGCCAGCAGCTGCTGGCGAGGTCTCGCCTACGGCGGAAAAGTAGAAAGAATTACCTTCTATTTTTAACAAGGACGATATGCAGGAACTTATTGAGCGTATATTGAAAAATTTCAGCGTAACTTTGCAGCATATCAGGATTTATACTCGAGAACACCGTGTTTTTAAAGAGTCTATGGAAAAAACATACCAGAGCCTGCAGGAAGCGTTTAAGGAGAGAGAGGAGCTGGTAATCGGAATCGTAGGCGAAGAACTTGCCTTCGAAAAGGAAATATTTTTCGATTTAAGCAAAAAAATAAAAGGAACGATTCATTATTTGAAAAAACGCGAAATCGAACGTATTACTTTTCACAAAGGCCTTACCATTGAAGAATTGTTCGAATTTATTTGCTTTCTCGCAATTTCCGATGAACAAATGAAGCAATATCTTTCAAGCGGCAAGGAATTACAAGCGTATCTGGCGGGGCTGGGGATAAAAAACGTCAGTGTCAGTAAAATTAGAGCACCTGGGGTCTCCGGGTCCGATGAAGCCAGAAGAGCGTTAAGTACTCTTGAGCAATACGAAGAGTCGCTGGAGAAAGTGCCGCATTACCTTGAGGCAGTTGTGAATGAAGAAGATGTTGATTATTTAGAGTTGCGCCTAGCGGCTATAGATATAATGGAAAATCTAATGTCTAGGTATAATGAATTTTTGAAATTAAGCGCAGCAAAAAAGCAAGATATGGCTAGTTTCATCCATCTTTTAAATGTTTCTGTACTTTCTATGTATTTTTCATCTAATCTCGGGTTTTCCAGAGAAGATGTTTTGGACGTAGGCATCTCCGCATTATTTCATGATATCGGAAAGGTTTATATTTCGCGTAAAATAATGCGTAAACCAGAAAAATTAACCAGCGATGAATACGCAGTGATCAAGAGCCACACTGTATTAGGCGCAGAATTTCTCTTGCGTTACGTAGATACTTTAGGGGTTTTGCCGGTAGTAGTAGCTTTTGAGCATCATTTAGGATACGACATGAAAGGCTATCCTAAGGTAACTTTTTCGCAACCCCCTCACGTTGCTTCTTTGATTGTTTCTATTGGCGATGTTTATGACGCATTGATACAACGCAGGACCTATAAACAGGATTATCCCCCTAGGGCAATATATGGCCTTATGATGCAGAAGAAAGGAAGTTTTTTTGAGCCGGACTTACTTGATAAATTTTTCCAAATCATGGGAGTCTGGCCTGTGGGTACCATAGTTGTATTAACTGACGCAACTATTGCTATAGTGAGGAAAGAAAGTAAAAGCGACATATTCGCGCCGGAAGTGGAAGTTGTTTCACCAGGCGGACACGGTGAGCTGGTGGATCTTTCCCTGACTAAAAATGAACTAAAAATCGAACGCTCTCTTAATCCTTTGACTGAAGGTGCCCAGTACCTGCATTTAATTTAACCTCCAGAAAAATATTTACCCCTTATTGTAAATGTGATAATATTAAAAGGTTAAAAATATCAAATGAGACTTACAATTTTTCAAGCCGAAGGCGTAGGGAAATTGTGTAGCCGAATTTGACCCCCCACCACTTTCTGTATCTGGTGAGGGTTTATGGTGAATACAGGTAAAATAGAGAATATACGCTTTAAATGCATACTAAGCTCATTTTCAGAAAGTGGTGGAGGGGTTCAATTCGCAGACGGCTAAAAGCCTACGGTTTATGTTCGCCAGTAGGCTGTCATAAAGCGTCTGCTCATTGAAGGGGGAATCATGAAAAATAAAGTTCTTGTTGTTGACGATGAAAAAGAAATAGTTGATTTTCTTGAGCATTTTTTGCAAAGACTAAATATCGAAGTGTTTAAGGCCGTCGATGGCTCCGCTGCTATTGATTTATACAATCTTCATAGCCCGGACTGCACAATTCTCGATATTACGATGCCGGGTAAAGACGGGTTAGAGGTTTTGCGCGAAATTCGTAAGACAAACCCGCAAGCTACAGTAATAATGCTTACAGGGAAAGAGGAGCAGGAATATCAGGAAAAGGCGAAAAAATACGGAGCCGCGGACTATATAACCAAACCATTAGATTTGGCAGAATTAAACAGAAAAATTAAAAAATATATTTAATAAACATTTGTTTGAGAAGTGTTATACTCATAATTAACTCATGAAATCTGAACACCAGAAATATCTAGAAAAAGCCGCCAGGCAGACCATACTTATTCATCGTTCCGACACTCTCATACGTCTTATTTTACGTACCATTGTTGCAAATATGGGCCTTGATCATGCCGGGATGTTCATATATGACAACAAACGGCATGAATATATTGTTAAAATTTCCCGCGGAGCATCCGGGACAAAAATACCTGCTAATTTTGCCAAAATAGGCCATGATAATCCAATTATCAGGTACTTTACAGATCGTAAAATAAATTTTCCCAAGGAAAACCTGCTACAGGATAATGTAAATTCATTTTTAAAAAACCAGCGAGTCAAAAGAGACAAGCGCCTCAAGAATTTTTTCGAAGACCTGAAATTTAATCTTTCTTTATATAATGCTAAGGCATGCATACCGGGGTTTTTCAGGCAAGAACTAATAGGCGTTTTATTTTTGGGGGAGAAGAAGAATAAAAGTAAACTGGGAGAAGACGAATTAGGCGTTTTGTCGGTATTGGCTTCAGATGTGGTTATGTCGCTTAAAAATGCATGGCTCATCGAAGACCTCAATAATCAATTAAAGATAAACCAGCGTCTTTTTCTGCAAACGGTTGCTGCGCTTGCTTCAAGCATCGAAGCAAAAGATAAATATACCATAGGGCATACTGAAAGAGTCGTGAAGTATTCACTTGGTATTGCCCAGCACCTGCCTCATAAATCACGCCCCGGTGATTGGAAAAAATTTATACAGGACCTGCGTATAGCCGCACTTCTGCACGATATCGGAAAAATCGGAATTCCCGAGAATATTCTCAACAAAACCTCTTCATTAAACGAAGAGGAGCGCGCAGTGATTAAAAATCACCCTCTTATAGGCGCAAATATATTGAAGCAAATAGAAGAATTCAAAGATGTACTGCTGGGCGTGCGGCATCATCATGAGCGCTATGATGGTTCAGGCTACCCCTTCGGTTTAAAACGCAGGCAGATCCCGCTCATTGCGGCTATAATTTCTCTTGCCGACGCTTTCGACGCAATGACCATAGACAGGCCCTATCAGAAAGCGTTGAACCTTGAGGAAGCACTTATTGAAATCAAAAAAAACAGGGGAAAGCAATTTAGCCCGCTCATCATTGATGCCTTTTTAAAAATTTATTCAAAGCGTTCAGGACTGAAATCGTTTGTTAAAGGAAACAATCAAGTCTAAGATAAACATCGGTGCTGAATAAACAGGACACGCTTCATGAAACGTATTATTATTTTCCATATCTCTGAATTCGGCGGCCACAGTAAGGCGGCACAAAATATAAAAGAAGCGCTGCTATTTAAATTCCCCGAAGCGCAGATTTTGAACATCAACGGTTTTGGGTATTTTTTCCCTTGGAGCGAAAAAATAATAGATTTTTCCTATGTAGTAGTGATAAAACATTTTCCTAAAATTTGGGGGAAGATGTATGATCGTAAGCGCCTGGTACGTAAACTAAGTTCTTTCCGGCGTTGGGTAAACGCAAGAGCTTTTACAAAATTATCTTGGTTAATAAACAATTTCAGGCCGGATTGCTTCGTGGCTACCCAGGCATTCCCTTGCGGGCTTGTCGCTGACTTTAAGGAAAAAACCGGCCTAACTACGCCTTTGGTAGCCGTAGTAACTGATTATTATCCTCATCGTTTCTGGACTCATCAAGCTATTGATAAATATATCGTTGCCTGCCCTCATGCGAAAGAAATTTTAATCAGCGAAGGCATAAAAAGCGAAAAAGTAGAAATTTTAGGTATACCTGTTTCGGTAAAATTTCTAACGTCTTTCTCAAAGAACGAGATAGCCAAAGAGTTTGGTTTTTCGCAGTCTATACCTTCGGTGCTGATTATGGGAGGGGGGTGGGGGCTTGGCCCTATAGAAAAAATAGCCCAGAAGCTTGACCTTCTAGAAGGCAATTTTCAGATTATTGCCGTATGCGGTAAAAATAAAAAATTATGCGATTGGTTCAACCAGCGCAAGCGTTCTTTTAAAAAGTCGGTATTCTGTTTCGGCTACATCGATTTTATCCATAAAATAATGGATTTCTCGGATATTATAATTACTAAAGGCGGAGGCATAACAACTTCTGAAGCCCTTTCAAAAGGTTTAGGCATTATTACGACGAATTCTATACCCGGGCAGGAGGAAAGAAATGTTGCTTATCTACGTGGCCGCGGCGCGATTGTGGATGCGCCAGATTTAGAAAATGTAATTTGCACAGTAAAAGAATTATTGGCAGATGTGGAAAAATTATACACGTTAAAACAGAAAGCCAGAGAAGCTTCTTTCATCGATTCTTCACTGCGAATCGCTGAACTTATCTCGCGTTTGTAATGTACTATCTTTTTGTTATAGGTAGGGCAATTGCGCTACTTCTGCCGCGTAGCTTTTCATACAGGCTTGGAAAGGCTCTGGCTTTAGCGCAGTACTATCTTTCAAAAAAAGACCGGGATGCTGTTTTTTATAATTTTTCTCCCATAATACAAAACCGTAAGAAATTACAAGTATGCGTAAAGCAGGTATTCATAAATTTTTCCTATTATCTTGTGGATTTTTTCCGGTATTCCCGCTTAACTCCCCAATTTATAAATAGATATGTTAAAATTAGCGGCCTGGAATACTTAGAAGGCGCCCTAAAAAATAACAAGGGAGCGGTCATAGCCAGCGCGCATCTGGGCAATTATGAATTAGGCGGAGCGATTATTGCGATGCTCGGCTACCCATTTCATGTTATTGCGCTGCCACATGCCGATAAGCGGCTTAACAATTTTTTTATCTCCCAACGTTCTCTTACCGGGCTAAAGGTCGTGTCCACCGGTATACCAGTTAAACACTGTTTTAATACCTTAAGGAAAGGCGAGATTATCGGTATTCTGGGCGATAGGGATTTCGCTCGCGATGGCCTGCCTGTCGAAATGTTTTCCCGCAAAACCACTTTACCACGCGGAACGGCTTTTTTCGCTCTAAAAACAGGAGCCGCGATTATTCCTACATTTTTTGTACGGGAAAACAAGAGATACTACCGTCTTATTATAGAGAAGCCTATCGAATACAACAAAGAGGATTGCCTTGTGCAGGAGAAAATCATAAAAGCATATGCAGCTATCTTAGAAAAATACATTAGTTTGTATCCTGAACAGTGGTATATGTTTGAGAAGTACTGGCAATAATAAGCCGCAGGTTATTTAGCTCTTAAGCTCATCAGCTCGTGAGCTCATAAGGAAAAATAGAATAAGTTCATGAGCTCTTGAGCTTGTAAGCTTAAGAGACAGAAGAGGGGAAAAGAGAAAAAACAAAGAGCTTAGGAGTTCATAAGTTTTAAAAGATAGAGTATATAATACAACCTATGAAAGACAATTAAGTTTAATTGTCTTTTTGCATATTCTAAATACTGAAATTTAAACTTTGTTTTTATATTCTGGTTTATTTTCTCTTATTTTTTTACACTTATGAGCTTATCAGCTTAAGAGCTTATGAGCTATTTTAAGTTTGCAGCCAATAATTTTTAAAAAATGAAGATCTGGGTATTGATTCCAGCTTATAACGAAAGAGAGACTATAGTAGAGCTCCTTTGCCAGATAAAACAGAAAGGCTTATCTACCATGGTTGTTGACGACGGCTCCAGCGACGATACCTTTACATTATCTGCTCGTTATGCTGACGTTGCGCTTAAAAATAAAAATAATTTAGGAAAAGGCGTATCATTGAAGAGGGGCATAGCACATTTACTTGGCAACGACAATTTTGATTATATCCTTACCATGGATGGCGATGGCCAGCACGCCCCTGCCGACATTGATAAATTTATAGCTGAAGCGGAAAAAGGTGAAAATTTTATTGTGGGTAACCGCATGGAGGACCCAGGCAATATGCCGGGGGTGAGGGTCATGACCAATAAATTTATGTCTTGGTTTATATCAAAAATTGTGCACCAGCAAATTCCTGATACGCAATGCGGTTTCAGGCTGATCAGCCGACAGGTGCTCGAGAATATTAAAATAGAAACTAATAATTTTGAGGTAGAGTCGGAGATTTTAATAAAAGCGACGCGCAAGAATTTTATTATTAAAAGTATACCGGTTCATAGCATCTATTCTAATAACCGGCGCAGCAAAATTCACCCCTTTGCCGATACACTGCGCTTTATCCGCTTTATTTTTTGCCTCAACGATGGGAAACGCTGATTTTTCCGAACTGCGTAAAATAATGGTGCGGGAGCAAATTCAGGCCAGAGGCATCACGTCCCCTGATATGCTTAAGGCATTCAACGAAGTTCCTCGCCACATTTTTGTCCCGGAAGAAAAAAGGAACCTTGCCTACGAGGATTGCCCTCTTTCTATAGGTTCTGACCAGACAATTTCTCAGCCCTATATAGTGGCTCTGATGACCGATAGCTTGGCAATTAGGCGCGGCGATAAAGTTTTAGAAATCGGAACCGGTTCCGGATACCAGACGGCGATACTTAGTTTTTTAGGCGCGCGCGTGTATAGTATCGAAAGGCTCTCCACCCTTGCCAAAGAAGCGCAAAAAAATCTTGCTTCTTTAGGCTATAATGTCACAGTAGCAGTAGGTGATGGAACAGAGGGCTGGCGGGAGAACGCCCCATATGATAAAATTATCGTAACCGCCGCTACGCCACAATTTGCGCATTCATGGCAAGAACAGCTTACAGTGGGCGGAAAAATTGTTGCGCCGATTGGCGGGAAGTTGGCTCAGGATTTAATTGTTGCCGATAAAATATCTACTAAGCATTTATCTACCCGCCTGATATGTTCTTGCAGATTTGTTCCTCTAATAGGTAAATATGGTTTTAAAGAATAACGCTAAGTTATACTTCGGCGGCGCTAAAACCGCGCTTTTAAGAAAGCGCAATTATAAAGTGCGCCGCTCAAGTATTAGCCAATCCAGATACCACGGGTTTTAGCCCGTGGAGTTAAGGAGGGCTTAATTTTAAAACGACAAGGAGGGGAATGTGTAAAATACTTTATTTTCTAAAAGCTCCGCAGCGCTGGTTTAGAAAAATGTACGAATGGACGTTGCATTGGGCTAAAACCAAGCAGGCTCCCTACGCATTATTTGGAGTAGCTTTTGTTGAAAGTTCTTTTTTTCCGGTGCCCCCGGATGTATTGTTGATCGCTATGGTAATGTTTGCGCCCAAACGCTGGATACGCTATTCGGTTATTTGCACGGCCGGTTCGGTCTGTGGGGCCTTGTTCGGTTATTTTATCGGCTGGGGGCTATATGAAACAATAGGCAAATTTATTGTTCAGGCCTACCATATGCAGGCAACTGTCGAAAAGGTCGGCCGAATGTACACAAATAACGCTTTTTTTACGGTATTTACCGCTGCTTTTACCCCTATACCGTATAAGGCCATTACAATTACCGCCGGGCTTTTTAAAATTTCGCTGGTTACCTTGGTTGTCGCTTCAATAATAGGCCGCTCCGGCAGATTTTTCCTGGTTGCGGCAGCCCTGCGTGTATTCGGTGAAAAAATAGAACATTCAATAGAAAAATATTTTGACTTTATTTCCATAATTCTTGTCGTGCTGCTGGTGGGCGGGTTCCTTGCGTTTAAGTACCTTTGGAAATAACTTCGAGCAAACATTTAACAAATTGAGATACGTTTTATCAACACCGCAAATGCGCAAAATTCCGCAAAAGCGCAAAAGGGGATAGGAATAATGAATTCAGTCTATTTTCTAGTTTCTCTTTCTATCTTTATTTTGCGCCCTTGCGTCTCCTTTTCGGTTTAGCGGTGTAGAATGATACTCTTTTGAAAACATTTAGCAAATGGAGTGAATGTTAAGTATTAATTTTATGAAAAAAATAATATTTTTCTTATTGCTATCCTTATTATATTTTTCACAAGTTTTTGGCGTAAGCCAGGGAAAAAATTCCGCCGACAAAAAAGAAGATTCGTTCATTGAAAAAGATGCACGAAGCAGTAAAAAAGTTTTGCCGGCGCCCAGCGCTTCCAGCAACGCGTCTTCTGCCTTAGCCGGCGATATGAAAACGGAAACACCGAACGGGCCCCAGGCGGCTTACGTCCCGGATGAGAATGACGTGAAAAGTTTTGTTTATCGCTGGTTTGCCTGGCTCGATCACCGCGTAGAAGATTTTTTGTTTCTCTATCATGTAAGCAAGGATGATTTGATTATGGACTTGCCGGAAGCAAAAATCCGCAGCCATGATGATTTTCGAAAATGGTATCAGCAGGCACAAAGCAATATTGTAGATAGTCACTACGAAGTGGGCGATATCAAAGTGAAAGTTCTTCCTAAAAATAGGTACAGCGCTGAGTTTTTCGTTAGCTATAAAAGTAAAACATCAAAAGGGAAAATGCCGGATATTAAATATAAAGAAAGTTGGGAATTAAGCGTATCAGGTGCCGGGAGGCTTACTATTAACCGCTGTATTGTCAAGAAGATTAAATAAGATGACTTTCTTTCGTAAATTAGGTTTTGGGAATAGACGGGCGCAGGCGCGCGAGGTTATTTCGCCGCCGCTTAAATGTATTTTTTCTTGTCCGCAATCAGGCCAGGAAGGTTTATTGGCCTACATTATTGATATTTCAAAAAATGGCGCGCTTGTCTCTGTGAATGGGTATAGTTTTGTCGTGGGTAGCAATATCGAGCTGCGTCCGCAGATGCATAGTGGCGTTTCTTCCATCATCGCGCGCGGGGTGATCGTCAGGATTCGTAAAGGAGCGCAGAGTTGGTGTGCTCTCGGGATAAAGTTTGATAAGAGAAGTGAGAAAGATTTAGGGATTTTATTGGATTATATTGCAAAGAGAACGTAGCGCTCCGGTTATTAGAAAAGGATTGCTTTACGCATTTTTTCTTGACATTAAAATTGCCAGTTGTACAATATTTTTCCGTTAAGGACAAAGGCGTCCTTTCTATTAGGAGAGGGGACGCTGTTTTTTTTCTCTGGAGTGTTATTTTTTAAGCACATAATGCATAAAGATTAAGCACATGAGCATAAAGATATTAGAAAAAAAAGTATTAGCAGATGTTTCCGCTTCAAGAATAGTGCAAATAAAAGTTCCGTCTAGCGACATTGCCAAAAAAGCTAAGGCGGGGCAATTTATTGTACTTATGGCTCGCCCCGAGGGTGAAAGGATTCCTTTAACCATAGCCGACATAGATGTTGGCAAAACCACTCTCACCATAATTTTTCAAGAGGCCGGGCTCACTACAAGGCTTTTAAGTAAATTAGAAGCAGGAGATTCCCTGTATGCTCTCGCAGGGCCACTGGGGCAGCCCACAGAGATTCATAAATACGGAAAAGTTATTATTGTAGGCGGCGGAGTGGGTATCGCAGAGATCTATCCGGTCGCTAAGGCCTTCAAGGAAGCGGGTAACCAGGTAACTACAATTTTAGGAGCGCGGACCAAGGAATTGCTCATTTTAGAGCAGGAGCTAAAAAAGGTTTCGGATAATTTTTACATAACCACGGACGATGGCTCTTTCGGGAAAAAGGGCTTTGTTACCGATATCCTAAAAGATTTGTTAGTATCTTGCGTCAAGCCAGAAGTATATAATTTGGTATATGCAGTTGGGCCAATCCCTATGATGCGTAAAATAGCCGAAACAACAAAACCCTTTAATGTAAAAACGCTTGTTTCATTAAATGCGCTTATGGTGGATGCCACCGGCATGTGCGGCTGCTGCCGCGTCAGCGTAGGAGGACAAACCAGGTTTAGCTGTGTTGACGGCCCTGAATTTGATGCCCATTTGGTAGATTGGGATGAGTTAATAAAAAGAAATAATATTTACCGTGAGAAAGAACAGCATATTTGTAAATTATTGATAAAGTAATTTTAAAACAATGAGAAAAGAACCTGTTAAGATTAAAGAGATAGATGCCAAAACCAGAGCCGGAAACTTCAATGAGGTTGTATTGGGCTACAGCGAAGATGAAGCTCTTTGTGAAGCAGGCCGGTGCCTGCAATGTAAAAATCCACTCTGTATTTCAGGCTGCCCGGTCGGAATAGATATAAAAACATTCCTTCATAAAATCACCCAGAAAGATTACGCTGGCGCCTACAACACTATCAGGGAAAAGAATAATTTTCCCTCTATCTGTGGAAGAGTATGCCCTGCTGAATACCAATGCCGTATAGCATGCGTTTTAAGCAAAAAAGGCCAGCCCTTTGCAACACCTCAAGCCATAAATATTCATTTCCTGGAAAGATTTGCCGGCGATTATGGGATGCGTTGTTCCGTTTCAGCGCCGAGCGCCAGGAACTCCGGCCTAAAACTTAAAAAAGTAGCCGTCGTCGGCTCCGGGCCCGCAGGCCTTTGCTGTGCGGGCGAACTGGCGCGCGCGGGAATAAAAGTAATCATGTTTGAGGGGCTGCATAAATTAGGAGGGGTGTTGCGCTACGGTATCCCGCCTTTCAGGTTACCGAGAAATATTCTTGATTGTGAGATAGAGTCTTTAAAAAATATGGGAGTCGAATTTGTCCCTAACTTTATTGTAGGAAAGAACAAAGATTTGGAGGAATTGTTCAAAGACGGTTTTGCTGCTGTATTTTTAGGTTTGGGTGCCGGGATACCGTCTTTCTTAGGCATTAAAGGTGAAAACCTTTGTAATATTTATTCCGCTAATGAATTTTTAACCAGAGTGAACTTAATGTCTGCGTATGAATTTCCTAAGGCGCATTCACCGGTAAATATAGGCAAAAGTATGGTTGTTATCGGCGGCGGCAATACCGCCATGGATGCGGCACGCTGTGCTTTGCGCTTACAATTAATGAACGGCATTGCCCCAAATACAACCATTCTTTATCGCCGCAGTGAAGTAGAATTGCCCGCAAGGCGCCTTGAAATTGAACATGCAAAAGAGGAAGGCGTGCAATTTAGGCTTTTGGTTAAGCCTCAAGAATTTATGGGCGATGAAAATGGTTTTGTCAGGAGGTTGCATTGTTTGCAATGCGAGTTGGGAGAGCCTGACTCTTCAGGAAGAAGAAAACCCCTGGAAATTCCGGGAAGCGATTTCGAGGTTGATTGCGACGTCGCGGTAGTTGCTATAGGTTTAAAAGCAAATCAAATATTAACCAAAGTTACTCCGGCGCTCAAAACAGATAAATATGGCGATGTTATCGTTGAGCCCGAAACCATGGAAACGTCCATAAAAAATGTTTTTGCCGGAGGAGATATTGTTGGAGGTGAGGGGACTGTAATCGAAGCAATGGGCATGGCCAAAAAGGCAGCTGGAGCTATTATCGAAAGATTAAAATAGCAGCGCGCGCCGGCTTTACTCAATGTTTGAGTAAAGCATGTAGACAAGGTTAGTCAAAGGAGGCTGTATGTTAAAGAAGGTCGAGGAATTCATGAAGAAGGTTATTGAGAGGGATCCACTGCAGGCAGAATTCCACCAGGCAGTGCGTGAGGTGGTTGAGTCAGTTATGCCTTTTATCGAGGCTAACCCAAAATATGAGAAGGCAAAAATATTGGAGAGAATGGTAGAGCCGGAAAGAGTGATTATGTTTCGCGTTCCCTGGATTGATGATAAAGGCGAGATTCAGGTCAACAGAGGTTTTCGTATACAGATGAACAGTGCTATAGGCCCTTATAAAGGTGGTATACGCCTGCATCCAAGCGTTAATTTGGGTATATTGAAATTTTTGGCTTTTGAACAGGTTTTTAAGAATAGCTTAACCACGCTTCCTATGGGTGGAGCTAAGGGTGGTTCTGACTTTGATCCTAAAGGAAAATCAGATAACGAAGTCATGCGTTTCTGCCAGAGTTTTATGACCGAACTTTTCAGGCATATTGGCCCGGATACTGATGTTCCTGCCGGAGATATTGGGACAGGCGCAAGAGAAATAGGTTTTATGTATGGCCAGTATAAACGCCTGCGTAACGAATTTACCGGAGTTTTAACTGGTAAAGGTTTACAATGGGGCGGAAGCTTGATCAGGCCGGAAGCCACAGGCTATGGTTGTGTTTATTTTGTGCAGGAAATGCTTAAAACCAGGGGAGAGTCATTAAAAGGAAAGACTTGCGCGGTTTCCGGCTCAGGTAATGTCGCGCAGTATACTGTTGAGAAGCTACAGCAATTAGGCGCAAAAGTTGTTACGCTTTCAGATTCCAACGGGTTCATCTACGACAAAGAAGGCATTGACACAAAAGAACTAAAATGCGTCATGAGCCTTAAAAACG
>JAQTOI010000006.1 GCA_028713415.1 Candidatus Omnitrophota bacterium | reverse complement strand
TCAATAACTTCCTTAAATATCTTCAAATTATCTTTCGAATGCTTGTTAATGAACCCTTCTACTTGTTCATCGTTAAATTTTGCTTTTTCATCCATTTCAAAATGCTGAATCCAGGTCAATTCAATTCCGTTTTGACGCGGCGTATAAAGCCAGATAATTTTCATAAACTTAAAAGGGAATTTCGGTTCTTCTCTCTCTGCGTAGGCCAGGTATTTATCTTTAAATAACAGGCGCCATGACTGCCACGAGCGGCCTTCATCGTCAGCAAGCTTAAACGTTATTTTGTTACCTTCTTTTTTTACTACTTCCGACTTTTTATACTCTCCTCCGAATAGTTCTGTCCAGCGGGTGATATCGTTAGAAATATCGAATATTTTCTCATATGGAGCGTTGATAACTATGGAATTTGCTGTATGGCCCATTTATTCACCTCCGTATTGTAGAAGCGGATCGACGCGGAGCAAAACGTCCGCCTCAGCTTAAGTTGAGGCGAGATCTCGCCGAAGGCGGACGGATAAACGCTGAAAATTTCCGCGTGTCTCCGCGTAGGTATCCGCAACATTCTGCTTCTAATTATAAAATAGCCACTACTCTTGCCCAAGCTGCTCCGGTACATTTTATTTTCACCGGAAAGCAGTTGATTTTAAAACCAAAACTGGGTAATTTTTCTAAATTCGCCAATCGCTCTATGTGGATAAACTCTCTTTTTCTGCCGTAAAAATGTGCCGGGTATAATTTTTTCGGGTCTTTTGTCTCCATGAATTCTTTGAGCATGAAGCGATACGGCCTGTCTATGCCCATGGTATCCACGCCAAAGATTTTAATGCCCTTATCCAAAAGAAAATTTATCGCCGAAACGTCGATGCCGGGATAGTCGCTGAAATATTTAGGGCCACCATAAAGTTTATCAGCACCTGTTTGAATTAGTACAATATCAAGGGGCTTAAGCGTATAGTTTATTTTTTTTAAGGCCGCCTCAATATCAGATGCATTTATTGCTTCAGCCGGCTTTTTATGCGCCATATCAAGCTTTACGCCGTCCTGATAACACCACTCTAAAGGGATTTCTTCGGCAGTTTTAGAAGCTCTTCCTTCTGATTTTGAACCGTAATGAAACGAATAATCAAGGTGCGTTCCGATATGCACCGGGGAATGCACTATTTCTAAAGATAAAAACTCTTCATCGGGTAAATCTTCTTTTTTAACTATACGCTTACCCAAAAGATATTGTAGTTTGCCCTTGAGGGTTTTACTCATCAGCACACGGTTGAACTTCTCAACGCCAGCCTTGTGCGTTACACGCTCAATCTCTACGTGATGCACCTCAAAAGCTTTATCGTCAATGGGAAGGCTTAGGTCAATGATTTGCATAATATAATGAGCTATCAGTCGTCAGCTTTCAGTCTTCAGCCTCTTGGTTCTGAGCTGATAGCTGACAGCTGTAAGCTGATAGCTATTTATTTTTTCTTCTCAATCACCTGCATAATCTCAAGCGGTGTTGAAAACTTTGTAATTTCATTGGTAGCGATTTTTACTCCGAAACGCTTACCCAAAGATACACAGAGCTCAACCATCTCGGTTGAATCCACGCCTATTGAGTCATATAACTTCTTATCTGCCGTTACTTTTGCAGCATCCACATCAAGAATGTCAGCGATTGCGCTTAAGACTTCTTCTTTTATTGCCACGGTTTCCTCCTTTAGGATTATACTTAAGGTTTTGGGTGTTTTTGGAAAAATTCCCACATAAGATCAGTGGCAGAAATCTCCTGTGTTGGTTGATCCACGTTGCCACTGGTCCGACCAGCCTTTCCGCCTGGCCAGGCATGGCCGCCGCCTTTTACCGTATAAAGCAGCACTTCAGTTCCTTCCTTTCCGCCTGTGTATCTTTCTTGAATAATATTTCCTGATTCTTCTCGAATAGGTGTTGTGTTACATCCATCGTATTTAACCCAAAAATTTATTGCGTAAGAAACGGGCTTATCAACCCTGTTTTTTTCGATAGATCTCTTTCCAGTGCCGCCGTTATAAGGCACATTGTTATCAGCCGTGCCGTGGAATGCGATAATCGAGACTGGAAAGGCGGGATTCGGATTTTCACTATTGAGTGCCCCAGAAACAGAGGCGATGGCCGCGATTTTATCTGAGCATTCGCAGGCCAATCGATATGCCATCATTCCTCCGTTTGACATGCCGGCAGCGAATACGCGTTTAGAATCTACATTCAATTCTTTCCCTAACTTTTCAATAAGATTGTTTATAAATTTAACGTCGTCGACGTTTTGCTCGAAGGCATACCCGCAACCATTCCACGTGTTCCAGGTAAGAAAACGGTTTTTGAATCTTCCGGTACCGTTGGGGTAGACAACGATAAAGCCCTCTTTATCTGCTTTTTCGCTCATCCCGCTCATCATTATTGCATTCTCAGCGTTTCCGCCTCCGCCATGGAAAACAAATACGATAGGGTAGATTTTAACTTTCTTGTATCGTGGGGGCAAATGGATAATATAAGTTCTTTTAATTCCATCAACTACGATTGATTTCTCAATGTCTTGACCGATAAGGCTTTCTTCTGCTATGCGGTCCTGACGCCTTTGATTAATTTTTTCACGTATCCTTTCTCCAAGTCTTGTTTGCGCATAGATAAAAATAGGGCATGAGAGTAAAATGATTATAACAATAATAAATTTAAGCCATATCTTTGGGTTTGATTGTATGTTAAACATTTTTTAGAAAATACAGTTGTGGCTTATTTTTCAACCGCAAGCACCACATTTATCCCGCCTCGGCCTCGCGCAAGTAATAAAGCTTTACTTATTTTCTTCTCGCGGGCAACGTTAGGCGTATAATCTAAATCGCAATATGGATCAGACATCTGGTAATTAATCGTCGGTAACACCAGGCTATTACTCATTGAGAATAAAGTAACGATTAGATCCAGGGCTGTCTGCGCGCCCAACAGGTTGCCGTACATGCTTTTTGGCGCGCTTAAGCTGATATCTTTAAGTCCTTTGCCAAAAACGTTCTTTAATGCTTTAGTTTCCAGATAATCGCCCATGGGTGTTGCCTCACCGTCAAGGCAGATATAATCTATTTCTTTCTTTGACCAACCCGCATCTTTCAGGCACTCTTCAATCGCGTATTCAAACATTTCACTTTTCGGGCTGTAACGTGAGTAATGATACCCATCCGAGGAAAAGCCTATTCCTTTAATATACCCATAAATATTTATGCCTCGCCTCTTGGCGTGTTCTTCTTTTTCAAGATTCACGATACCCGAGCCTTCTCCAAGCACAAATCCGTCCCGGTATAAATCGTACGGCTTATAGGCAGTTTTGGGGTTGAGGTTATTTTTTGATAATTGACCGCAGGAATTAGAGCTAAGTAAGGCGTAAGGCGTAATGGGCGCTTCCATCCCTCCGGCTAAAATGTAATCGTTTTTTCCGTCAATGATATTTTTTGCGCCGTACCAAAGAGCAAGTGCGCTGGAAGCCTTATCCGCGACTATGGTTTTACTGTATCCTTTAAAGCCGTAGTAAATCGTAATCTGGCCCTGCGGCGCTGCGGGAAACCAGGCAGAAGCCATATAGGGAGAAACGCCTTCTCTTCCCTCAATATACATATCGCGCAGTTCAGTTTCTGCAAATAGCCAGCCGCCTATGGCATTACCCATAAAAACGCCCATGCGTTTTTTATCGACCATGGTTAAATCTATTTTTGCATCCTGAAGTGCCTGTTCGCTGGCGACCAGCGCCATATGCGAAAAAACATCTATCTTTTTTACTAAACGGCTGGATAAATGCGAGTAGTGATCAAGCTCATGGACCTGGCCGGCAATACGTGAAGGATACAGCGCTGTATCGAAACGGGTAATTTCATCAATAAATGACTCGCCTCTTTTTAAATTTGCCCAGAAGGTTTCTTTTTTCAAGCCTGCCGGTGAAACAACTCCGATGCCGGTAATTGCGACTCTTTCTTTCATAAATCACTCCTGCTTATTTTATGGTTAGCTATGTAACCTGTGTTTTTGTAAGAATTCCCAGATTTGATCAAATGATATGTCATGAGAAACTGGGCCGATCTTGCTTGCGGGTAAATATTGTGTACCGCCCGGCCAGGTGTGGCCTCCGCCTTCAATGGTGCAAAATTCTACTTCAGTTCCTCCCTGGCACTGCGCGTATAGCTCACAATGTGCATTACCTTTCTTATATATGGTTGTTGGCTCCGTGGAACAGGCGTTCTTTTTGGCCCAGAAATTAACCATGCCTTTCGCTGATTGCGCGGCTATGGGTTTGCTTCCCAAACAACTGTCGCATGTACCGCCTTCATAAAGCGCGCAAGGATCAGCGGTGCCTTGCGTATGGATTATCGAAACAGGCAAGGGACATTGTGCGCAAACTTCCGGCACAAACGGAGGAGCAACGGGTGCTGCGGCAGCGATGGTATCTGAAAGTTCGCACGCTAATCGATATGACATCATGGCGCCGTTTGAAATTCCTGTGGCATAAATTCTTTTTTCATCAACGGCATAATTTTTCTTGATTTCGGTAATCATTTTTGCGATAAAACCGACGTCATCGATATTATTTTCGCCCGCATAGCCACAGCAGGAAGAACCGGGGTTAAGCGTGCTCCAGCCGCTCCAATTTCCCGAATGCCATGAGCCGATTGTTTTGCCTAATATTTTCTTACCTGAACCTTGGGGTATTGCCAAAATAAAACTGTGCTTGTCAGACATTTTATCCATCCCTTCTTTGTAAACTTCCTGCATGCTTCCCCCGCCTCCGTGCAAGAATATTACCAAGGGAAAAGTCGTGTTTTTATTGTAGCCTGAAGGAAGGTGTACTTTATATTCTCTTGTTATCCCTTGATGCATAATAAAAAAAGTGGGATCATTTTTTCTTTCGGAATCCGCTCTTCTTTCCTTAATCCTCTCTTTTATCCTTTCTCTTAAAAGTCCCTGGGCATTTGCCACGGAAAGGGAAACTCCTGTTAAAGCGATAATACTTATAACGATACCGATTTTCTTTCTCATCATCAGCCTATTATTTATTATGCGCCCATCTTTTAAAGATAATCGATGAATGTATTCCCGAAAATCCGCTGCTTGTTTTTAATATGTATTTGGGCATGTACTCGCGTTTTACATTAGGAATATAGTCTAAGTCGCACTTTGGGTCAGGCTCTTCCTGGTTTATCGTAGGCGGCAAAAAACCTTTTTCAAAAATCATCGCGCACAAAACACTCTCAACCGCATTTGCCGCTGCCAGAGGATGCCCAATCATTCCCTTAACCGAGCTAATGGGAAGTTTATACGCATAATCGCCGAATACTGCTTTATAGGCATTAGTTTCAAATACGTCGTTCTGGCGGGTTGAGGAACCATGCGTATTGATATAATCTATATCTTCATTCTTTATGCCGGCATCAGTTATCGCGTCCCTGATGCAGCGCTCCATGGCCTCTCCATCTTCAGGTAAATCCGTCATGTGATATGCATTGCAACTTGTGCCGTAACCGACTATCTCGCCATAAATGTGCGCGCTGCGTTTTTTTGCGTGTTCAAGCTCTTCCAGAATCAAAACCCCGGCGCCTTCAGAAATGACAAATCCGTTTCTTTTATTATCGAAAGGCCTACTGGCTTTATGCGGCTCATCATTATTTTTCGCAAGTACGTTAACCACATCAAACGCGCCAAAGGTTATCGGGCAGACCGGAGCTTCTGTGCCTCCGGCAATAATCATATCCTGCTTTCCTTCGCGGATAAGTTCAAAAGAAAAACCGAGTGAGTCTGTGGCGGCAGTGCAGCCGGTCGAAACGGTACAGTTTAAGCCGCGCGTGCCGTATATCGCGCCAATCTCTGCACTTGGGGTATTAAACATGGCCGCGTCATACAAATAGGGCCTGCCTTTTCGCGGGTCAATGGGTTTCTTGCCCCAGTCAGTCACCAGAAGGAATTCTTCTTCCATAAAGCGTGTCCCGCAAATGGCATTAGCTAAAATTATTCCGCAGCGCCTGGTATCTATCTTGTCAAAATCAATTTTTGCATCCTCGACTGCCTGCTTTGCAGCGGCTATGCCGAATTGAACGTATCTATCCATGCGCGCATGGTCTTTTATCCCAAACTTTAAAGGATCAAAACCCAAATCCTGCGAGGCAATTTTTGAAACAAACAAACTTACGTCAAAATTCTCCACTCGCTCGATAAAAGGCTTACCTGCGATAAGATTATTATAAAACGTATTCTTATCCTCGCCTGCTGCGCTGATAACACCGATGCCTGTAATGACGACTCGTTTCATATTTAAGCTCCTTCGTCGCTAACGCAGATTCTCGCTGATTGCACACAGATAGTCGCAGATAATTTATCTGCGTATATCTGCGTTGTTCCCGCGTGTATCTGCGTTTTTTCTACTCACTTTAAATACAATATTCCCGCCGTCCGGACAGGTTACTGTGTTAATACCATTCGGATCGTCCATAAAGAAAAATTTTGCTCCGAAGTTAAGTGCAAAAAGTGCCGGAAACGCACAGTGATATGCTGCACCGCAAAAGCCCTCCGGGCACTTTAACCCTTTAACTTCAAATTTATCGCCAAGATTGTATTTATACGCGCATTTTCCTTTTGCCTGCACAACCTCTAGAATCATATCTTTGGGATTAGGCCCCTTATGGTTAGGGTCTTTGTCTATTGTTTCTATTTTTCCTTCTTTATTAAAAATTTCTGCTTTAAATTCAAGTTTTCCTCCATCAGGACAAGTTACGAGCAAAGAACGCTGATTGTCCCTAAACGGGAATTTTGCGCCGAAACTCAAGGCATAGATCACGGGAAATAAGGCGTGCGCCAGGCCAAGGCAGAAATGTTTCGGTGGATGAGTAAAATCTTCCAGTATTATTTCATCGCCTATTTTATATCCATGGTAACAATCACCTTCGACTTTCATCACGGTTAGCTTAAGCTTAGGAAACGGCGTATTAACCTTATCGCCGCTAGCCTCTTCTTGCCGGGGAATCAAATTCTTGGTCTTTGCGATTAATTCTTCAACGCTCAAAAATTTATTATCTTTTTCTACCTTTTTCACCAATTCTACTAATTTTTTATTCAATGGCGTATGATAGGAATGTTTTCTGCCCAAAGCGACAAATGCTCCGTTAATATAATCTATTTCTGAAGGCCGGGCGCGTTTAATGCTCTGCAATATCGAGCCATATAAGGGCTCTTTGCTTAAATTTATCATTATCCCAGAGAAAATCCTTGCCGCTTCCCTGATGGGTAAAGAGGTAAGTTTTCTGACCTGTTCAACCTTGAAATCAGGCAAATCAATAAGTTTTATGCCGGAGGCTTTGATAACGCCTAAACCTTCCTGCCAAATCCCTATGCTTATTTCGCAAAGCTCAGCATTCGCGAAACATTCCTGCATACTTTTTCCGGTAATGGCGGGAATACAATTATTTGAATTAGCGAAAACCTTAAGCCATTTCATCCCTTTGATGTCATTACTGATTTCAACAGGGAAAATTTTGCTAAGCAGCGCTTCTATTTTTTTTACGGAGTTATCGTTCTCGCTAAACGGCTTACCGATTACCCATTTTCTGTCAAAATTATGTATTATCTTGCCCGGCTCCAAGTAAGTGGCGCCAAACATTACTATACTTGAAATTATATTCTCTTTGGGGATAAAACCGGCTACGATATTGTCCGCTTCCACTCCGTTCTGTGTGGTTAAAATAAATGTATTTTCTAGATAGCTTTTACTTTCTGTTAACGCGGTTTCGATGTCCTGCGTTTTAGTGGCTAAAATTATTAAATCAACTTTGCTGCTAAGCCTTTCAAAAATGTCTACCTTGATATTAAAATTACCGCGGCAACCGCTGATTTTCAGGCCGTTTTTACTTATCGCGCTAACAGCATCTTTATGGCCGATAAGAATTACACTCTCGCCTTTTTCTCTAAAGTAGCCTGCGACTAACGCTCCTATTGCTCCTGAACCGATGATTGCTATTTTCATACTAAGTAAATGATTGCAGCGACTATAAAATATTACACAGATTAAGAAATGCCATGCTGCTCATAATTAATGTTAAGTTTAGTAAATAATCTTTTCATCATATCCTTAAATGCAGGTGGAATTTCTTTGAAAAAAGCCTCAATAAGCTCTTTTTCTTCAACACTGCTTAAGCCTTTGGCTTTAGCGATTTCTTCGGCTGATGCTTTCACTAATTTTTGTGCGATACTGCGGTGAAACTGGGGAAGATTAGTAATCACTTTATCGAATATTTCTTTGGCTTTTACGCTCCAGGTTATTTCGGACATGTTTTGACTCCTTTATAAAACGCAGATTCTCGCTGATGTAACGCAGATAGTCGCGGATAATTTATCTGCGTAAATCTGCGTTAGATTTGCGTGCATCTGCACTAAATAATCCCAAATACTTCCTTGGTCATCTTCTCTTCCGCTTCAAAAAGCCGAAAGTCAGCAAAACCCATTTCTCCGGTAATCAGGTTATCGGAAATAACCAAAACCGCGGCAACTTTTCTCTTATAAATATTGGCGACAGTCACAAAGGGGCTAGTTACCATATCAACGCAAATAGCGCCTTTTTCTATGTAGGGGTTAACAATTTCCTTTGTCTCCCTGAACATGGCGTCGGTAGTCCAGCAGGCGCCTTGATATACTGTCCCAACTTTTTTAAAAATTTCAACAAGCCCTTTGGTTAAGCCTTTATCAACTTGGGGGATGAAGTTATCTTCGACGTAATAGCGTGTCGCTCCGTCTCCTCTAATCACTTTATCCACAACTACAAAATCACCGGTAGTCATCTCCTGCTTAAGTCCGCCGCAGGAGCCTAAACGGATAAGCTGCTGTATTCCTCCTACGCATAAAATTTCTGTAACAAACGCTGAATCCGGAGCAAAAAAACCGCCGTTACCTACGGTGACTTTCTTCCCCTTATATGTGCCGGTCCAGAAAGTATAGCCTAAAAAAGTAAAATTCTTAACAGGATTTTCCAGATATTGAAGGCATCTCTGGGCTCTCTGCATCTGTCCTGAGATAATGCCGATTTCTCCGAAATCTCCCGGTTTAAATTGTAATGAACCAAGCAACCCTTGCGCGTGTAAATGTACATCTCGTTGCATCATGGTATTAACTCCTTTGTTTCAGCTTTCAGCTTACAGCTATCAGCTTTCAGCAAAGAATTAAAAAGCTGAGGGCTGACGACTGATAGCTATTTTATAATTAATTTAGTTTTATCAATCTTGCCCACCCTATTCTTCGGTAAATCAGCCACTATCTCAAAGTGATGCGGTATTTTAAAATGCGCAAGATTCTCCCTTAAAAAATCTCTTAGCTCCTGCGTATCAATAGTCTCATTTTCTTTAGCAACGATAAATGCTTTAGGTACTTCTCCGCGCATCTTATCAGGCACGCCGATGACCGCCACCTCTTTAATCTTTGGGTACCGTTGCATTTTCTCTTCAACTTCGGAAGAAAATACAATTTCTCCGGAAACCTTAATCATATCTTTCTTTCTGCCTGCCAGATAAATCAGGCCCTCATTATCGTAATAGGCAATATCCCCGGTCCTAAGCCAACCATCAGGCGTTAAAACTTCGCCCGTTAAATCCGGAGCTTTATAGTAGCCGGGCATGACACCTTCACCCTTAACCAGCAATTCGCCTTTTTGAGAGCCACTTACGGGATTGCCGTCATCATCGACTATTTTATGCGTCATTCTAAAACCAAATTTTCCTATACTGCTTATTTTAGTTTCATCACAAGGTGAGTAAGTATTGGGGGCTGCGGTTTCAGTCATTCCCCATCCGTTTAAAACCGTTGCTTTAGGGCAAGCCGCGTGAAAACGCTGCAGCAGGGCCGGAGATGAGGGGGCGCCGAAGACAGCCGCGTAGCGTAAAGAAGAAAGATTGAATTTTTCGTATTCTTTTAGGGACACAATCGCAATATACATTGAAGGCACGATGCAGAAAATAGTCACTTTATGCTGTTCTATGTCTTTTAAGAACTGCAGAGGGTTGAAGCGTTCCATCAACACAAGCGTGGAAGCAAAGCGCACCATCAAAAGTATATAATCAAGCCCGCCTAAATGCGAGAAAGGTATTCCGCCGGTCAAAAAAATATCTTTATCGCTGACGCCTAAGAAATGATCAATGGTATCAACCGGATTGTCCAGGTGCTTATAGGTAAGCATTACTCCTTTGGGATGACCGGTCGAACCTGAAGTATAAAAAATAGAAGAAAGGTCGCTTTCGTTTACGGAAACTTGCGGCTCATGCGTTTGGGGCTTAGCAAAAATACTTTCCCAGGAAGTAAAGCCTTCTTCTTGAGCCTTACAGACAATTATCTCTCTTAGGCTCGGGCAATTAGCCTTTATCGCGGTAAGGCTAACATCTTTTTTTGGCTGTGTGATGAGCACGGAAGCCTGGCTGTGGTTAATAAAATGGATTACCTCGCTTTCGGTAAGCATGAAATCAAGCGGAATAAGGACTCCGCCTATAGTGAAACTTGCCAGAAAACTGCAGAGTGCATCGGGAGTGCTTGAAAGAAACAAAGCGACTTTATCGCTCTTTTTTATGCCGCAGCCAATAAGATAATTTGCCAGAGTAAAAGCATTATCTTTGAGTTGGGAAAAGGTTATTCTTTGATCTGCGAAAATAACAGCGGTTCTTTGTGCGTGTGATAGTGCATTCTGCGTTAATAGTCTCTTAATATCCATTTAGCTCCCCCCGTACCTGATTACTTCTTTACCTATAATATATAGACTTTAAGGGTCATAATAGGAAAATTTGAATAGTAAAATTTTACTATTCATTTCCTTTAAGTCAAGCTTTTTTTGCGAAGTCACCGAAAACCCATTTTTAACGCAAACTAAGACAGATTGCACGCAGATGGTCGCAGATGATTTTATCTGCGTATATCTGCGTTTTTTCGCGAGAATCTGCGTTAGACTAAGAAACTTCCCGTTCCAGCTTCTCTATCAGGCTTTCGGTCTCTTTAAGCAGGCTTGGCGGAAGCAATTTTGTTATCTCAATTTCCCGCTTCATGGCGCGTAAGGTAGTTAAATAGCGCTTTATTGTAATGGTGCGGCTATGCTGCTGTTCGACTTGCGGGTCAATTTCCCTACGGCTACGTATCAGGGTGGTCAAATCGCGCTTTATCAATTGCGGGTCCTTACCTATCTCGAAAACATTTTTTTTAATCTTCTCATAATCATTCTTATCGAGTGTCTTATTATTTTTTGCCCTGCGCAATAAGTCGATTGCTTCATAACCTGGCATCAGGGCGGCATTAGCATTTTCAGCATATTCTTTTTGAAGGTACTGCGGCTCCTCTTTTTCCAAAAAATAATAAGAATGCAATAACTTCATCGCTGTGGGTTTTTTAATTCCAATTTCTTTAAGGATGTATGTTTCAACGGTGCTGTATCCCCATTCTTTATAGAGCTTACCTTTATATACCGAATAAAGCGCCCTCCCCAAAGCTATCCAGGAAGTTTTAAAATTTTTGGCGCTTTCTAAAATATGGTGGCGCAGTGAATTCGGATCAAGCTCCTCCATTTTCTCTTCAATGCGTTGCAACGATTTTGATTTTGGCATGTCCATGTTATCCTCCTTTTTTAAAAACAGATTACGAAGATTATAGAAAGATTACAGTGATTTTGTAATCACTCCCTACCACAGGCAGGTCTGATAGCTTCTCCGAATCTCTGTAATCATCTCCTAAATCTCTGTAATCATATTTATTCTTTTTAATACAGCCAGGCACTCCATATGCGGGGTGTGAGGGAAAAAATCAAAAGGTTCAATAAACTCCAATTTGTAAGATTTACGAAGGTCCGCTAAATCACGTAAAAGTGTTTCAGGATTACAGGAAGAATAAATAATGCGCTTTGGGCTAAGGCGCAAAACTGCCCTGATAATTTTATTAGATAGGCCTGCGCGCGGGGGGTTAATAACTACCAGCTCAATATTCTTATGAAAGGCGGATTGTGTATTAAGAAATTTCCTCACATCGGAAGCGAAAAAGGAAATATTATTAAGGTTATTTAAAACTGCATTTTCACGGGCAGCTTTAACAATTGTTTCATGTAATTCTACGCCCCAGACAAATTTTGCGTCAGGCGCAAGCGCCATGCCGATTCCACCTGCTCCGCAAAAAAGATCAAGCACGCTCTCATCTTGAGAAAGTACGCTGTAGCCTCTAATTTTTGCATATAGGTCTTTTATTGCCGCGGGATTAACTTGAAAAAAAGTGTCAATACCGATTCTAAAACTTAAACCATCAAGTTTTTCGATAATAAACGGTTCTCCGTAGAGCAATTCTTTCTTTTCAAAAACAACTGCGTCAGACATTGAATCATTGATAATCCAGTAAATTGATTTTATTTTTCCGGAAAAGGGCAAAGACAGTATCTCTTTCAGAAATGCTTCTTTATCGAACTTAAGACGGCTGGTGGTTACAACACCAAGCATCAAATCTCCTGAAAACTTGCTCTCCCTGATAATCAGATGCCGCAGCAGTCCCTGATAAGAAAACTTATTATAGGCTGGGTATTTTTCTTTAAGCGCTAAATTTTTTATTTTCTGAATAATTTCTCCGGCATATTCGCAAGAAATCAAGCATTCCTCTATATCAATGACTTTTTTTTCACTCCTTTTAAGGGCATTATTATATAAACCGCAGGCCAGAGGGCCGTGGTTTGGCTTCCGATAGCCAAAGCCACAGGCCATAGGCTCTCCTGAAAAAGTAAATTCCATTTTGTTGCGGTAAAACCATTCACTATAAGCATTGATAGGCTTAAGCTCAGCACAAAGGCCTGACGCGAGCATAAGTTCTTTTACCCGCGCTTCTTTATTTTTCAGCTGCTCTGAATAAGGGGTATTCTGGAAGCGGCATCCGCCGCAGGAACCGAAGTGTTTACAAATCATAATAATTACGCTGCAGGCTACAGGCTGCAGGCCTCAAGATGCAATAGCTATCAGCAGTCAGCTTTCAGCTATCAGCTTCACTAAAGAAGCTTGTGGCTTGCAGCTTGAAGCTTGTAGCGTTTAAGTATTAAATTTTCCAGGTTTTTCCTTTTACCTTGCTTAAGATGAGTAGCTGGTTTACCCATTGCGATAGCAGCTTGAAGTTGTAAATTATCGTTAAGCTTAAAGAGTTTGTTGATCTCATCTCGTTTATTTAAAATTTCACCAAGCCAGCAGGCGCCAAGTTTTTGAGAATGGATATATAAAAGCATATTTTGAATACAGGCGCCGATTGCCATTAAATCTTTTTCATAATTATAAGAAGCTTTTTTATCAATAAAAACGAGAATAATTTTGTCCGCGTTTTTTATAATTTGCGAATATTTTGTGTATTCAGCAAGCTCATCTTTTCCGCCACTCTCTAAAACCATGAACCGCCAAGGCTGGTTGTTCAGGCCCGAAGGCGCCCAGCGTCCGGATTCCAGTATTTTTTCTATGGTGCACCGAGGAATGACGTACTTCGTAAACTTCCTTACTGATCGGCGGGATTTGATTAAGTTCAATGTATCCATGTTATGCTCCAGGCTACAAGCTGCAGGCTTCAAGCTCAAGATGAGCTCATACGCTCTTAAGGTCATAAGTTTTTAAAAATCGCTCATGAGCTTATCAGCTTAAGAGCTTACGAACTAATTGGGAACAGGGGTATTATAGGAAAAAAATCAATAAAGACAAGCATTTTTATATAATAAAGATACCATTTACATTTTTAAAAGGAAAAATAAACAGAATCATAATGAATAAAAAAAGCGGATTAACTTATCCGCTGCATCCGTAACCATCTGTCTGAATCCGTTAAATTATTACGTTATCCAATACCCCAACTCCTGTAGTATTCTTGGCTTATTCTGCCAGTCTTCCAACACCTTAACCCAGAGCTCGAGATAAACTTTTCTGCCTAAAATCTGCTCGATGAAATGCCTGGCGGAGGTGCCTATTTTTTTAAGCAATTCACCCTTTTTACCGATAATGATTTTTTTCTGAGAAATCCTGTTGACATAGATATTTACTAGGATAACGGTAACTTTTTGTTTCTCCTTTATCTCTTCAACTTCAACCGCCAATGAATGAGGAAGTTCTTCTGCTAAATGCAGGAATAACTGCTCGCGCACTACATCGGCAATGCGGAATTTTAAGGGAAAATCTGTAACGGTTTGCGCGTCATAGAAAGCCGCTCCTTGCGGCAAATTTTCTATGATGATTTTTTTAAGCTCATCGATATTTTTCCCGCTTTTAGCGCTTAAGGGAAGGTAGAGCAATAAAGGGTCTTTGGAAATGCCTAAAGAAGCAAGCGCTTCCTTCCAGGCTGCTATATAATCGTTCATATACTTTGCGCCCAAATCCATCTTATTTAAAACCATGATAATCTTAACATCCTGACGTATAAGAAAATTGATGACTTCCTGTTCTTCAGGGCCTATATGACGGGAGACATCAGCCATGTAAAGAATTATGTCGCAGCCTTCTATGGATTGCTTGGCTATTGTGTTTAAGTGCTCAGTTAAGCTGTCCCGGAAGGAATGAATTCCCGGAGTATCCACAAAAACAATCTGGGCATCTTTTAAATTTAATATCCCCTTTATCTGGTGCCTCGTTGTCTGCGGGATAGGTGATATTATGCTTATTCTATTGGCGATAAGCGCGTTAAGAAGAGTGGACTTGCCGACATTAGGCCTGCCCAGAATACCCACGAAACCGGATTTGAATTCTTTATTGTCCATATTTATAGAAAGCTATCAGCTTACAGCCTTCAGCTTTCAGCTGAAGAATAGATTAAGATTCTGAAGCTGACGACTGATAGCTGAGAGCTGATAGCTTATTCTCAATCGAAATAAGCATCAAGCCGATGCACATAATCAAACAAGACATCCACTCCTTTATAAACATTGCTTATCCTGACATGTTCATTTTTTGCATGGGCGTTTCCTTTTGCGCCAAATCCGAAGGCAAAACTTTCAATGCCTCTGGCTTCAAGAAAATTAATAACGGTAGCGCCAAAACTTGGGCTTAATTTAGCGTTTATATGCCGTTCCTTTAGAATTGTCCGCAAAATTTTAATCGAAGGCGTATCTCTGCTTATTTCTATCGGCCCCTGATGAGCTAATACTTTTATCTTGTAGCGTATTTTTTGTTTCTTTATTATTGCCTCAATCTGTGAAATAATCCTTTTTTTATTCATGGAGGGAAGATAGCGTATGTCCAGTTCGAAAAAACAGTATCCGGCAACAATATTCACTTTATCTCCTCCGCAGAACCTTCCAATATTTAAAGTAGGTTTCTTAAGCAAGGGGTGCGCCGAAAAACTGAAACCCTTATCCAGAATTTCTTTCAGAATATAAACGGCACCTGCGACGGCATTTACGCCGCGTTCCGGATATGCCCCATGGGCTTCTCTACCAAAAAGCTCAACACGCAAATGCAGGAGCCCTTTTTGGCAAACGATGATATTAAAATCATCCGCGTCCAGCACAACGCCATAGTCAATACCCTTTAAGCGCTTTGAGAGGGGTATCGTGCCATAATAGCTTCCTGTCTCTTCGTCAGCGCAAAAAGCGAAAACTAAATCCAGATTATTAAGCACGGCTTTTTCTTTCTTCAGGCGCGCGATAAGCGCAAGCGCTACGGCAACGTTTGCTTTACAATCCGTTGCCCCTCTGCCGTAAAGTTTACCCTTATAAAGTGTCCCGGAAAATGGCGGAAATTTCCACTTTCCTGTCACGGGAACAGTATCCACATGCGGCGTAAAAAGAACTGCTTTTTTGGGGCGGCGTGATTTTATTGTGCAGATGAGATTAGGCCGGTCTTTTTTAAACTCGTAAATCTTAGAGGCTATGCCGAAACTTTTCAGGTAAGCGGCGATAAACGCAATTATTGCTTTTTCGTTACCCGGAGGGTTTTGGGAATCTATCCTAACGAGCGCTTGCAGCAGTTTTATGGGATCTCTTTTCATATATTTTCTTTAATGAGAAATCCAGGAATTCCCCCGTAAAAGGGTTATAGCCATAATAGGCGATTAAAAAATATACCGTGGAGGAAAGAGAGCCGGTGCTATTTCCGTTTGGCGTGCGCCATCCATGTCCGGTATCTACCAATGCGCTTGAAGCATAAGGAAGGCAAGGTTCAACTCTGCCCGCTTTCGAAGGTGAGGTAATCAGCATTTTTTGCAGTTCATTAAAGTACAGGATTGATTGTTTTAAATATTTATTATATTTATCTGCATCTTTATCTTGGTAGTAATCTGCCATGATTTCGAATGAAAGAACCATCTGGGCAGTCCATTCTCCTGACACTACTCCTCCCCGCGGCATATTTTTAAATTTTGCGAAATCAAAACCTCGCACGCTTACCTCGCCCTCTTTACGCTTGAAACCAGCGGTGACTTCACAATTTTCTACGGCAAAATCCAAAATAGCGTCCGGGTCCATACGTAAATCAAGAAGGGCTTTCGGGCCAAAAGTACTTACTGACCAGGCATAGGTATCGGTTGCGATAGTTGCGTCTCCTTTGCCGCGCTTGACCGGCGGCCCGTAAGTGGTGTAGCTGTATCGGGAAATCCAGCCCTTAATTTTTTCAGCTGATTCCAAATATTGGTTTTTCCCGGTGACTTCATTATACAATTTAAAAAAAGCGAAAGAATCAAGATTATGCTCGGTAGCGTACCAGGCATCAGCAGGGTCACCTTTTATACCGCCTTCACTATCCATCATCTTTTTAAGAAATTCCGCAACAGATTGGGCTATGTTTAAATAGCGCTTATCACCTGTTTTCTTAGTATAGTTTAAAGCAGCCAGGCCAATCCAGGCGTTAGGCCCGCTATGAATGATATACTCGGCTACTTCCCCATTTGAATAATAGGCGTTATAAATGTTCTCTCCTGAATTTGCCTTGCGTAGATAAAAATCTAAAATTCTTGCGGCGCTTTTAGTATCCCCCTTGACAATAAATACGATTGCGGCGATAGCCTGGTCGTAAGTGAAACAGACTTTCTCAAGATTACGATCCCCTTCAAAACTTATCACAAGGCCTTGCTTCAAATCCTGGCGATTTTTTATCCAATCATAAACCCCATCGGAGATCTTTTCGGAAAATCCAAATTGCGCAAGGCTTAAAGCGTCAGCCTCATTTTTAAGGGCGGAAACTGCGGAAGAACGCTCTTTAGCTTTATTTTTTAAAAAAATGCTTTCTCTTTTTAGATCATCTAACTGTTTTTGCAGTATGGCGATGTTTTTTCCTGGGGAGCCTTCCGGCGCTCCGGAATATTGCGAAATCTGTTTTTCCAGGGAAACGATTGCGCTTGCCACTTCGTTTTGCCGTTTGCTTAAAATAATATTACTGGTTTCCTGCTCATCAAGTGTGTTAATAATATTGGAGCCCTTTTCTATAGCGTGCACGTATTGTTCTACGAGCAGGCGGTTTTCTTTGTTAAGAACCGCGTTTCTTATGGTGAGCGAGAAGGAAAAAATGAGTAACGCGCCCAGCAGCAAGGTTAATGCGATTGGCAGATATTTTTTAAGGAGCGCGAAGTTAAAAAGAGCTTGTTTGTCGCGCGCGTCTGCATTTAAGAATTCTAATCCTATTATATAGCGCGTAAAATCAGTGCCTCTCTCCTGGGTGCGCCAACGGCTAATCGCAGTAGTTTCGATAGTTCGTTTAAGTGCGAGGTTTATTTTGAGAGTAAAGACCGTGCCGGATGGATTGAATTTATCCCAGAATCCCCACCAAAGGTCATTTACCACAAGACAGATACCTCCTTTGCCAATATCCTGTGTAAAGCCCTGCAACCAGGGAGTGATGCGTTTCTTATTTTCATCGAGCGCGCAAAACTCTACCGGCAGAACCGTAGAAATTCGAATATATCCTCTGCGTTCTTCCATATTAAACGCGAATTAACGCTAATTTGAGAAAACGCTAATGACCGCGAATAAAGAAACGCGAATCAATTCCCTTTAATATTCTTTATTTTAGTGAAGAATTCTTTAAAATGAGGGTGCTGCCGCACATTCTCCAAGTCAGGATCTTCGAGGATATAAGAAAATTCATCATAACCTAAGAGCACAGCTTTTTTCAGCTCTTTATATGCTTCCTCTACCTCTTCTAACAAAGAAAGGCTGCAGGCAAGATTGTAGTGGATTATCGGGTCTTCGGGTTTTAACTTAGCCAGCTTCTTATCAACCTCAAGGCCTTCACGGTAAAACCCTTTGCTGGTATACGCGTTACCCAGCGAAACAAGCGCCTGGATAAAATTTGGCCGTTCTTTTATAAGGTTCTCGTAGAACCTTATTTCGAGGTCTTTACGTTTTGTGCCTTTTCTTTCTTTCATTGTTTTTGCAAAATGGTTTCTTCGCGCAATAAGTATAATACTTCTTCTAGAGCTTTTTTAAATTCTTTATAGCGTTCTTTTTCCACACGTCTTACCTTTATAGCAAATTCTTGATAAAAATCAAGAGAATTTCCCTCCTGCTTATAAGAAGTGTTGAAATCAAACCACTCCGTGCTTATCTTTTTGCTTTCCGGAAGATATTTAACGCTTAGGTGTGCGGGCATATTTACTTTTATTTTGGAAATCTTACGGCAAAGGCCGTCAAATTCTACCGGATAAATACGTTCATCTTTACTGGCATAAGAAACATCGACGCCGACGTCGCCAAAAAGAGGTATTATTCTTAAATTTTTTGCCGGATTTAGAATTTTTTTAGCATCAAAAGTGTAGCTTAGTATCGGGGGCTTATCAAAATCGTCCAGATCCTCTATTTTGTAACTGCGCAGCTGTGCTGACGGGTTGATGCCTGAAATCCTTTCCTGAAGCCCGTCGCGTATGTTCTGCGGATGCGTATTTTTAAAATAGTACCGCTGGAACGCCGCAAAGTAACCGGTAGTAGTAATACGCCTTTGTATAACTGCGTCTTCGTTATCATCAATGTCCATCAGGGTTTGCGCTAAAGTAATATTTTCTTTAGTAACCGGGGTAGTTAGGACCTTGCCTCCCTCATCGAAAAAGACAAGTACTTTGCGTTCCTGGTCATCCAGCGGTAAATCTCCGAACGACGTAGTTGACGAAGTCGCGTCCATAAAAATAAGTTCGCCTTTATAGCGCATTGCCGCTATAGCGTGGTTAAAATTTGCTGAAGCGAATGTTTCATCAATTGAATAGACCTCACGCGTGGGGATAAGCACCGGGTAAGCCTCAAAACCTATGGCTTTAAGCATTGCGACAAGGAGTATAGCTTTATCCTTACAGTCTCCATATCTATTCCAGAAAATATCCACTGCGCGGTGCGGCTCATATCCGCCGTCGCCGTACTCGATAGCAACATACCTGATATCTTTTGCGCAGAACTCATATATTTTTTTTGCTTTTGAAATATCGTCGGGGTAATTTTTGGTTAAGTCCTCCGCGAATTTCTTTACTTCATCGTTTAATATTATTTTGTCTTTATATAAACCTTGCCACCATGAATAAACCTCCTTCCAGGAATCAAAGCTCGAGATAATTACGGCGGGATTCACCTCTGATATCGGCGGCATCCCCGCTTCCGGAATAATCGGCTCTATTTTCTCAAAATGCCAGGAATAAATTGTATTGGCTTCAGTTTCCTCGACTAACGGGGCTAACGGTATATTTGCGCTATACTGCTCATTTAGAAGCTTAAATTTTGTTTTCGACTTTTTAGGTACAATTAGCTTAAAATTTTCTTTAGCGCTGGGGCAACTACCCCTCAAGCTGAAAATAAAACTGAAATCGTCATTATTGATAAGCTTGGAAGAATAAATTTTTGCTTTATACTCTATGATCGAGCCTACGTCTACCGAGGGCATTGAGATAATAAAAACACGCGCATTACTATAGAGAGGAAAATTCAAGTATTTACTTACATCACGTATATTCTCTTTACCTGCATATACAACTTTCCCTCCTGGAGTAATGGTGCGCGCGTATTCCAGTTCAACCTTTTCATAAGTAGAATCGTAATTGATTTCTATCTCTGCCAACGTTTTGCCTTTTTCCTTAAGCACTTTCTGCACCATGTAAATAGTTGCTGTTGAAGTGTTATCATTCTTTATTTCAAGCGATTCATCAGAAAGAATAGTGACGGCTTCTTCTTTATCAACGTTTGCGATGAAAGATGCTTGGTCAGAGAGTAAATTTTTCAGAGCTTGGGGGATTGTATCTTCTATTTTTATACCTATGTGGGCTATGCGGGAAATGGCCAGCTCCTCAAATGGACCTTTTACTTTTTTATAAATAGTTGTTGCGCGAGGAAAAAGATTTTTTTCTTCCAAAACCTGGCCATAAAGGTATAGATACTCATTGTCATTGATATTATCGCCCAACTTCTCGAACAAATCTAAAGCCCTGGAATCCTTCAGGCGCGCAAAAGACTTCGCTAAAAGAATCCTCGCGCTTTGCGCTTGTTCGCCTTGAAGTAATTTACGGCTCCTCTGGTAGTCATTAAAGTGGTAATAAAAGCTGGCTAAAGCGAGGCGGGCTTCCAGATTCCTGGGGTTACGCGCAAGGAGGCTTTCGTATCGGCTAACAGTTTTATTATAGGCCAGAGAAAGCTCATCGAGCGAAGAAGAACAGCCAAATAAAGAAAGTAATAAAGCGCAAAAAAGAATGCCTTTAGAGTATTTTTTAAACATTGTATTCGGCGCGTAATTTATTTTCATTTCGTAGCGTGGAGAGAAATCAGGCGATAATTCTTAAGGCATCTTTTACGGGCTGGCCTTTATGTATACCTAATTTTTTAGCGGCGAGGGTACAAGAATGAACCGTTGCACCAAGCGCTTGCGCTATCGTAGATACTCCAACAATTTTTATCGCCGTATCATTGAATTTTTTTGCTGCGGCGAGATTAAGATATCCGCACATAATGTAGCCTTTTGAGCCCACCAGTACAATAAGGGTTTTAGTAGCCAGCGGCATTGACAATGCATGAATCTTTTTTTTACCGACTTTAATTTTTTTTGTGACAATCTTCATCTGGCGGACCAATTGTTTATACTTCAGCGGCGCTAAATTCGCGCTCTTTAAAGCGCGTAATTATAAAAGGTGCGCCGTTGCAGTATGAGCCAACCCAGATACCACGGTCTTTAGACCGTGGAGTTATGGAGGGCTTCATTTAGAAAGTTTAGCCAAAAATCTGCCTATCCGGACCACCGCTTCTTTAAGCTCTTCAAAATCGGTCGCGTAGGAGATGCGGATATACGAATCGTATTCATTGCCAAACGCTTTTCCCGGGACTACTGCTACTTTTTCCTCAAAAAGAAGCCGTTTTGCAAAATCCAATGAGCTTATCTTGTATTTTTTTAAAGAAGGGAAACAATCGAAAGCTCCTTGAGGCTTTTTTAGCGACAGGCCCAGTCGGTTAAGTTCTTTCACTATCAAAGCCCGACGGCGTTTATATTCAACGCGCATGTCAGCCACCTCTTTTTGCGCGCGCAAGGCCTCACAACCTGCAATCTGCGAAACGATAGGCGCGCACATTATGGCGAAGGAATGGATTTTTGTCATTGCAGAAATAATCTCTTTGTTCGCGCAAGCATATCCGAGCCGAAAACCGGTCATGGCAAAGGCTTTAGAAAAACCGTTAACGAGTATGGTCCTTTTTTTTGCTTCTTTTGATAACGAGGCAAAAGGGGTTGGTTTACCTTCGTAATTCAATTCATCATATACCTCATCGCTGATAACAATGGTTTTTTTGGTAGCCACAACGTTCCATATTTTCATTAATTCCGAAGCGTTATAGGTCGTTCCCGTCGGATTGCAGGGATTATTTAGAATTATTGCCTTAGGATCTTCTTTGATCAAGTTCTTGAGTATCTTAAGATCAATTTTAAACCCATTCTCTTCACTGGTAAGTAATGACAGAACCCTGCCGCCTGCGATTTCGGTAAGCGCAGGATACGCTACAAAATGCGGGCTTACCACAATTACCTTATCGCCCGGCTCAATGATCGCGCGTAAAGCCAAATCTAAGGCTTCGCTACCCCCTACGGTAATAAGTATTTCTTCTTCCGGGTCGTAACTTAAAGAATATTTTTTTACAAAAAAATCAGTTATTGCTTTACGCAATACGAAAAGCCCCTTATTGGAGGTATAAGAAGTCATGCCTTCTTCCAGGGCGGTGATGGCTTTTTCGCGTATCCTCCAGGGAGTTACAAAGTCAGGTTCTCCTACCCCCAGGGAAATTACCTCCGGCATTCCTAATACCAAATCAAAAAACTGTCGTATACCTGAAGGCGCTAATTTTTCGATGTGTTTTGCAATCATGATTATTTACTAAGCCGTCAGTCACCCGCTTTCAGTCTTCAGCTTCTTAAATTCTAAGCTGATAGCTGACAGCTGAACGCTGATAACTAATACGTTATTGCCAACCTCTCATTCTTCTCTTTTTGCGATAAAATAACACCATCAACTTTGTATTTCTTAAGCATAAAATGGGTAACCGCCCCTCTTACTGAACTCAAAGGTGCCAGCTTTTCCGCGACAAAACTTGCTACTGTATTAATATCCTTACCCTCCACTGTTAGAAGCAAATCGTAAGTTCCTGAAAGAAGGTAACAGCTCTTTACTTCAGGAAACTTATAGATGCGTTCTGCTACGGCGTCAAAACCGACGTCCTTTTGCGGAGCAATACGCACCTCTATAAGAGCAATGACACCTGAGCCATTCTTAATCTTTCCTTTATTAATTATTGTCTTATACCTAACGATAACCCCTTTTTTTTCGTAATCTTTTATAGCTTTTTCAATATCCTTCTTATTTTTGCCGGTAAGCTTGGCTAAATCTTCTAAAGAAATTCTTGCGTTTCCTTCCAAAATTTCTAATATATCATCCATAATTTCCTCCTTAATTTTTCCTGACGTCCGTCAGAAAAAATTATCCCGAAGCCTTTCTGGAAAATTTATAGGCTTGTATGCCAGGAAATTTTCCGGATATCTAGTGGCGAGGGATAATAAGCCCTAAAATAATAGTGAACCGTTCCGCTTTCCTTTTATTGTAATTAACTAAACCCTTCTTGTAAAGGGCAATCGAATCAAACGATTTCTATCTCGAATATGCGATTGACGTTGATTCGGAAACTTTTATTTTTTAGATTCTGGCACCAGAGATAAAAATGCTTATGCTCCTGAAAAAAATTAATAGGCTTTACTTCTTCTTCCTCCATGGTATTTTCATAAGAAAAATAGCGTATTTTTAGGTTTATCCCTTTAGTGATAGCTTCTTTGATGGCAATGATTTTTGGCTCTTCTTTTAAGCGAAACACTGCATTATTGACTCCAAAAAGCGAAAGATATTCTCCTAGAATATCAAAGTTGCGGCTGCGCAGAATATCTCTTAATTTATAGAAAACTTGAAACGCGATAAAAGCATCGTTCATCGCCCTATGAAAGCCGGTGCTGTAATCAACATTAAAATATCTTGCAGTATAATCCAGTTTATACCCGGGCAATTTTATTGTTTTTCGCGCCATAGAAAGTATATCTAGCGCGGGGATTTCGGATAATTGATACTGAATTCTGCGGGATTCATGGGTTATAAACCCTATGTCAAACTCTGCGTTATACGCACACACAACGCAATCATTTATGAATGCCTTCAAAGATTCGACTATATCCCTGAAATGTGGTGCATCCTTGACGTCGTCATCGGATATCTTATGAATCAGAAATACTTCATGGGGAATGTGTTTTCCCGGATTAATCAGAGTCTGGAACCTGTCGCTAATTTTTCTGCCACGGGTCTTTAACGCCCCTATTTCGCAGATAGCATCTCCTTCTATCACATCCAAACCGGTTGTTTCAAGATCCAGAAATACCAAGTCAACATCGTCGATGTTTTTTGTTAAATCCATTACAACTTGAAGATCATTTTACTTGACCCATCGCGAACCTTTTTCTAATTAGCGAGGGGTCATCCTGAGGAGGGAAACGACGAAGGATCTCATAAGGGGATCCTTCAGCCCTTCTGGCTTCAGGATGAGGGGTCGATATATTAGGAAAAATCCCCGACCCCTCATTTTACTTTGCTTCCTATCGCCACATCTTCTAGCGGAGAAATTACGCTAATGCGTTCAGGGGAAGAGGCGGCAAGAAGCATGCCTTCTGATAGGCAGCCTCGAATTTCTCTCGGCTCCAAATTAACTAAAATGACCCCTAACTTTCCTATAAGCCCCTCTGGGGCATAAAAGGCGCGGATGCCTGCTACCAACTGAACAACTTTTTCGCCGATATCCACTTTCAAAAGATACAACTTATCGGCGTTAGGGTGAAGGCTCACCTCTATAATCTTACCGATGCGTAAATCCAGCTTAGAAAAATCATCGTAACTTATCATTTTTCTCCTCCTTCAATAAGCAAATAGCTTACGAAACTAACAAAACAAGTATCATAAGCCCTAGCCCTATACACAGAATTTATAATTTAGTTTCACCCCATCTAGGCCTGAGGCGTCCGCGAAGGCTTTATTTTAGCAATTATAGCGTTTAAAGCAAATATTTTATTTATTTCAGGAGTGGTTTAAAATGCATAGGTAATTTCCACTTTTTCCATGAGGGAAGAAGGTTTAGTCCCGATACTGAAATTAGAAAGGTCTGTTTTTGGCGGAAATGTGTTCAAGAGAAATTCGTATACATTATATCCTTCGGACGATTCTATTTTCTTAAAGTTCTGGTAATGGATAGCCCGGTAAAGAAGAGCGACTTCTTCGGGAGAATCTTTCATGTAAACTCTTATATTAAGCGCAATTGTGAGCGGAGGAAAACCTTCTTCCTTGAAATCAAAGGTGCTACGAAGCGGATAAAAAATATAACGCATAAAATGTCCTGCGCGGTCCGATGAAACTTGCGAAAGCCCTATCATATCTGTTTGGGCTTCATCAAATATCTGCCAATGCTCAACGCTATGATAAAAAGCGATAAGCAAGTTCTTAAACCCGAGCCATTCTCTTTTATTTTTTAAGTAAAACTTTCCTAAATATAAATAAGCTTGTGCGTCAGTAGGGTATAATTCAGTAGCCTTAATCAATTCTTCTTCCGCAGCTTGAGTTTTTTTAGTTTGCGCGTAAAACCACCCTAGTTTTAAATGATATTGATAATTAAGGGGGTTTAATTGTATCGCGCGCCTATATAAATTTTCTATTTTACTTTCGTCAAGGTGCAAAATAGGGCCTAAGCCTTCTTCGACTGCTTTAAAAAAATAATCGGCTTCTTTAGCCAGGTATTGTGAATTATCTTTCCTGCGAGAAGCCGCAGATGCCACCAAAGTCAAAACATTATTATAATAAGAAAATCTCTCAGAGGCTAAAGTTGGGTAGACTTTTGAGGAAGCTGAATTGTAGGCAAGTTCGGCGCCTAGTGAGCTTACGATAAACAGCACGCATAAAGCAATAATCGCAAGGCTAAAGCCAAAAACGAGATTGCTCTGTTTTTTATTTAAAAATTTTTCCTGCATTTATCTAAAATGAACGTATACACATTTATTGATAAGGCCTAAAATAAGCCAAAATAAAAAAACTGTAGCCGGTATATGAAAGTTAAAATCAGCAAAACTATGCACGAGCAGGCCCCAGCAGCCGCATAAACCGCCTATAGCTATATTCTTTACGAAAGGATCCTGCCGCAATTTCACATGCGTAAGAGTATCCTTAAAAATCTTAAAGAGGAATGAAAAATAAAAGAATGCTCCCAATAGGCCTGTTTCTATAATAAGCTGAAGATGGTCGTTATGGAGATTATAAAAAAACCCCCTTATGGTGGATATTTTATAAATAGTGAAAATCAAATGAAAATTACCCAAGCCTACACCCATGACCGGAAAATCCTTGACTATTCCTAAAGCATCAGCTGAAAGAGACAGACGCTCGCGTAAGCCTCCTTCAAAGAGAAGAAAATGGAATCTTAGCGCTTCAAATCCTACAATAGTCACAAGGCCCAAAGCAAGCAGAGCAACTACTAAAACTCCCCATAAATGCGCTTTATTTTTTCCAGAGGTTGCAAGAAGCAACAAAAATATAAAAAATGATAATACAAGGCTCAAAGAGGCCGCCCTTGAGAGTGAAATAAAAACAGAAGCGCTGATGAGGGCACTTAAAAACCCGAAGGTAATTTTTTTGAAATGGTTATGACAGGCCAGCGTATAGCCTATCGCCAGGGGAGCAATCAAACACATATAACCGGCAAAGTAATTTTTGTTGCCAAAAACACTAAAAGAGGATGTGTCTATTCTTTCAAGGACAAAATAACGCTGTATGATGCCGTAGAGACAAAGAATCGCAGCCCAAACAATGATTACCGAGAATAATCTTTCGAATTGTTTTTTTTCCTGAATTGTGTTTAATGAAACAAAGAATATCGAAAAAAAACAAATATATTTAATAAGCTCTTGTTTAGTATTAAAGGGATAAATTGTTATTTGGGATAAATTAAATAAAGAAGTGCTACCCAAATAGGCACGCGTTAGAACCGTTCCTTTTGGTGAAAAAAGAGTAGCTAAAAAAGAAGGCAGGGGCAGTAGCTGAAAAACTACCAATAGAAGAAAAAAAGCCATAAGAGAAATGGCACTAGGCAGGATAATTTTTGATGAAGGCACTAATGTTATTTTTAAAAGAAAAAGGGAAAGTATTAGAAGCGAGATAAGTTGTATTATGCTTAAAGGCAGGGCTAAAAGCGAGCCATAGAAAAGAGGGCTAAAGATTATAAGGAAAATTAAGAAAGATTCGATGAGGCGTGAAACTATTTTTTCCGCCATTAAAGCTCCTCAAATTATACTTGCTGGTTATTTTTCGCTTCGGATAATTTTGCGCAGAAGCGAAACAACAATCTGCCATCGGGCCGCTAAAGCGGCGAAACTGCGGCGAGTTAAATCTTTTTGGGTGTGTAGTGATAATAGCGGTAATAAGAGTAATAGTGCTCCGCATCAACGCTTACATTATTCAGCACCGCTCCGATAACTTTAACTTTTTTTCCTAAAATCTTTCTTACTTCGGTAATAAGCTTCAATGGCGTAGCTCCCGTCTTGATAACATAAATTACGCCGTCGCATTTATCTCCGAGCATTATAGTATCAGAAACTCCTAAAGCCGGAGGGGCGTCGATGATTATTCTTTTGAACTTTGTTTTTGCTGTATCTAAAATATTAACTAGTTTTTGCGAACTTAAAAGTTCAGCCGGATTGGGGGTTGAAGGCCCCGCGTAAATAACGTATAAATTAGGAGTAGAAGTGGAGACGACTGCCTGCTCCAGTGTACATACCCCGGCCAATAGGCTACTTAAACCATTTTTATTTTTTTGCTCAAATACCTGAGATAATCTTCCCCTGCGCATATCGGCATCAATAAGCAAGGTATCCTCTTTAGTCTGGGCAAAGCTTATCGCAAGATTGGTAGCGACAAAACTTTTTCCCTCCTTGGCTATAGAACTTGTTATCATAATCGAATGCAGGGGTTTATCCTCTGGAAATGAAAATATTATTGAAACGCGTAAATTTCTAAAAGCCTCAGACGTTTGCGAATAGGGTTTTATGAAAGAAACTAAATCCCTGTTTTCTCCTTTGCGGATTTCTTTTCTCGCTGAAGGAATATACCCTAAGAAAGGCATCTTGGTATAAAATTCAACGTCTTCCGAGGTCTTCAGGGTAGAATCAGCGTACTCCAGAAAATAACATAGCGCTACGGCCAAAAGCAAACTGCCGATTAGAGCTCGCGAAATATCTTTTGCCGGTTGAGGGCTTATGGGCGCCCAAGGAATTTGAGCGTCATCGATAAATTGCACGTTAGAGGTAACCATTTCTTTGGAAATTTCCAGTTCTTTAATCCGCTTTACAAAATCATTGTATATAACTTTATAAGTGTCTACGTCGCGGTCTAAAATTTTATATTCAAGGTTTTTATTCTGAAGAGCAAAGATGGTGTCTTGTTCTTCTTTTAATTTCTGTTTTACCGCAGCAAGCTCCGCTTCTAAATTTGCTATCTTCGGATGTTTCTCGCCATATTTCTGGTAAGCCTCTATTGCTTCCTTTTCTAATTTATTCTGCTGGCTGCGTAACGCCTCAACGGTGCCTTGCTTCTGACCCCCCACCTCGGGCATAGTTACTATCCTGTTTTGTTGCAAGAAATCATTAAGCTTTTTCTCGGCCTCTTCCAGCTTGCTCAAAGTAGAGCCCATTTGTTCCTGCAACCACTGTATGCCATGCTTGGCTGTGACCGCACGTTGGTCGATATCGGTTCTAATAAATTCTTCAGCCCAGGCATTTGCGATTTTGGTAATTATTAAAGGGTCTCTGCCGGTAACGTTAATTGAAACAATCCTGCTTTCCCGCTGCTGGCTGACATTAACCATATTTAGCACATTTCTTTCTAGGTCTTTTACGCCTATGAATTGCTTGTTGGCGGCCAGGTTCAACTTCTTTACAACGCGTTCAGCCAAAATGCGAGAACTAAGAAGGCTGATTTGATCTTCTCTGGAAGGAATGCCTCCTTTATAGATAATATCTTCCTGACCGGTAACCTGCGGCATACTTTCTTTAAAAAGAAGCTTGGCTGAAGTCCTGTAAATTTTAACAGCAGAAAAATCCCGGAATGCAACCAGGCTTGGTATAACTACCACTATAACAGCCACTATCCAAATGCGGCGCAAGACTATGTCTACATAGTCTTTAATGGTCAATTCTCTTATTTCTGGGGGTGGTATCATAGGTTATAAAGTAAAAAGTAAAAAAATTCTTTGTTTTTATACTTAATGCTTTTACTTCTTACATTCTCCTTTCTATTTGGTGCTCTCTCTTATTACAGCCAACTTTCCGGGACCACAACTGTATCTCCGTCTTGAAGGGGTAGATCCCTTGATTTATCCCCCGTTTTCAAAATGTAGCCTACGGGAACTTTGATGGTCTTTTTCTTTTTTTCGCCTTCACGCACTACTTTCACGGCATTGGTGTCGGCGACATCGGTAAAACCTCCGGCCAAACTGATCGCTTCAGTTACTGTCATATCAGGAGTATAAGGGTAACTGCCGGATCTTTTTACTTGTCCAAAAACCGAAATATTTTTATATAGCGGAACGAGGATTCTATCTTCTTCTTTCAGAAAAAATTTGTCTTTCTGTCCGGCTGCTAAATTGAAAACATACTCTTTTTTTGCTCCTTTTTCGTCTCTAATCACTGTGACCTGAGATAAGTTGGCGTTTGAAAGGGGTCCGCCTGCCAGAAATGTAATAGCATCGTAAGGTGTGAGATCTACTTTCTCCAGTTTAAATACTCCCGGGTTTTTAATTGCGCCCACTACATATATCGAACCATATTTATCGATAATAATCTTATCTAGTGGCTGCAAATAAAAATCTTTTCCCTGGATGTCTAAATCGACAATGTATTCTCTGATGGGCTTTGTTTCAGAGGGAGACTGAAACACTCTAATAACCTTTATTTTGGAGGGATTTGCGTTTTCTTTTAAACCGCCTGCAAGGACTATCACGTCCACAAGAGTAAGTGGCCCTTTTAATTCATAGCTTCCGGGCTGGATTACCTCACCGAAGACAGAAACTTTCCCGTGTTCTTCTATGATTACGGTGACTTGAGGATTTAGTAGATATCCTTTTTTTAAAAGCCCTTCTATCTTTTTAGTTATTTCTTCGGCAGTAAGCCCTGCTACCCCTATCTCTCCTAAAAGTGTATAACGGATAGTACCTTCTTCCGAAACTTTCACGGTGGCTGCAAAATCAGACTCGCCATATACCGATATATTAAGCACGTCGTATGGAGAAACTTTATAGGTTGGGATTCGCGAAGGCGGAAATAGCTCTTCGCTGGATTCTTGAGGTTGAGCAACAGGCAAATTACTAGGTTCACTTGTTTCCGAAAAGGACGCTGCAGCGGAAATTTCCTGAGGTCCTTGAGCGCTTACTGTTATAACCACGCTAACGTCGTAATCCGCAAAGTAATATTTCTTGAAAAATTCTCTCAAGAAGTTCCCGGCTTCGCCAGCGCTTAAACCCTTAACCGTTAATTCACCCGCTGATGGGTAGCGGATTGTGCCTTCTGGAGAAACTATTACTGTTTTGCTTAAATCCGGTTGCCCTGCCACAGAAATTTGCAAAGTATCATTGGGCTTGATAGGCCCACTGGTTTCTATTTCCTGTTCGCAAAAACCAGGCAGATAGACAAAAACAATCAATAATAAGGCTATAATTAATTTTCTCATCAAAACTCCTTTTTTACTTTTAGTGAGATTGCTTGGGCGCTATAGGTGGAACTTTTGATACTTGAAGAATTGTGCGTATACCTATACCCCAGAGATAAACTCAGTTGATTCTTAAATATATAGTCGGAATGCACCCCCCATTCGTAGAGATCATCTTTCCTGCCTGATGAGTACTCATAATCCGTATAGGTGGCATCCAGGCCAAATTTCATTCTCTCGCTGAAAATCGGAGAATATAGGGAGCTTAGCCCAAACTTGTTGGTACGCGCCCAAGTTTCATCTTCAAGAGAAGTTACGCTAATGTTACGCTCTATATCAATAATATGCACCAGGCGATTAAGCATCTGATAATCTAACTGCGTTTTAACAGTTTCTGTTTCAAGATTTTCTCCCGTTTCAACTTTAGAAAATTTATAACCGAATTTAGTCAGCCCGTTTATCTTTGGTGAAATTTTCCCTCTAATCCCCCACCAGAAAGTGTTAGCAAAGCTATCAACCTCAACTCTCTTGGGATACTTATCCACCTCATAGTCGTAAGAAAAAAGGAAACGTGTTTTAGGAAAAAGATTAAAATAGTTAGTAATACTTGCAGTGTGAGTTATGGTGTCTGACGACTTATACCGTTTTTCATAAGTCGATGCTTGGTTTGAATATGAAATCTCCGTCGGCAGATTTTTCCAGTCCATATATATTCTAGCGCCATACTCCTGCCTAAAATATTCAATGAGACTTTCCGGCAATATTGCGCCGGTTTTAATTTCGTTGGCGGTGCTATAATCCTTGCTTATACCATAATTTACCGCGAAATCGTATTTATTCCGCTTATGCGCTAATGCAAACTTGAAACCGCCTTTGACTTTTGCGAATGTCCGCCGCGTGGTAACATGCGTACTTGGCCCGGCATTGAAACTCAACGCGGCACTGGTGTGCCCCTTCCGCCATGGTATTCGCGGCGTATAAGCCATACCGACGTCAACGGTTGTGATAAAAGCGTTTACCTGGTTGTCGTGGGTCCTGTAAAGGTTGTCTTCATATCTTGTCTCTTCGAGAACACTTAAACGGATGTCGTCTAAACCCCTTTTAACAAATTTTCCCGCGGCAGCTAAACGTTCTTTATTGGCGTTTTGTTGCATTTCTTTTTTTAACTTTTTTTCCTCAAGAACTTTATTTTCAAATTCCTGAATTTTTCCTTTTTCGGCATCAGAGGAGCTTTTAAGCGTGTAATAATCAAGGTTAGCCGAAACCACCTCTTTACGCGTTATTTGACCGTAGCAATACGTTGCGTTACCTAAAAAAACAGAAAAGACTACTATCGATAGAAATAAATACTTTGCGCCGCATATATGGGGCAGCGACAATCTTTGCATTGATGCGCCTATGCTCAAAAATTTTTTCCCTGCATCAATTTTTATTTCTATAGAAGTACTGTCAATCACTTGATGCCTAGTTCTTTTTATCGTATAAATAACCGTCTCGCCTTATTTACGCGCAATAGCCAATAAACTTAGAGCAATAGAAAATAAAAGAATCATGTTAACGAGATTAACCCAACTCATTGGCGCTACTGGAATGTTTATCGTGGTAAAGCGCATTAAAAAACCAAGAACAGCTCCCACCAGGCCTAAAAATAAGAAGATTGACGATAACAACCTCATAGTTTTAACCTCCCTTTCTTTTTCGTGTTTATATATCATTAAAACTTTTTTGTTTATAAACTCCCGGGTATTCTGATTCATATCAATAAATTCAACTCCGATAGCAAAAATTCCTACCTTTTGCAAAAACTTAACCCGCACAACCCGAGCGTGCACGACAACAGTTTCCGCCTCGGCAGGAAAGACGATTTCAAGTATAACGATACTTTCAAGAGGAATGTATTCCTGCGTGTGGAAAAGCGCACCTCCTGCGCTGATATCCCTAATAAACGAAATAGCTCTTTCTTCTTCTGGTTGCTTAATAATTTTATATTTCAGGAGATGATGCATACGCAGGCGTACGAACTTTCTATTCTCCTTTACTTTCATTCTTCTAAAAATATTATTTATTCTATTCATCTTAAAACTAATTTGTTATGTTTTCTAGCGCTCTGTTAATATTAATTTCTTCCTTAAGCTTCTCGGAAATTTGGCTTAAGTATTGATCGAGCTGCTTATAGTGCGGCACAAGTTTTGCCGCAAGCATAAACTCTTCACGAGCTTTCTCGTAATCTTCCAGCGTAAAGAATAAAATTCCTAGATTATAATACGCGTCCGTATACTCTGGATTCAAACTCACGGCCCTTTCAAAATTCACTTTTGCTTCTTTAAAGGCGCCCTTACTCCAAAGAAGATAACCCCGATTATTATACGGATAAGCAAACTGCGGGTTTAATTTTATTGCGCTTTCCAAATGGGCCGTTGCGGAACCGACATCTCCTTTTAAAATATAAATAGTGCCTAAATTATAATACAAAAATGCCGAATTAGGGGCAAGCGTCAAGGCTTTTCTATACTCATCGATTGCCTCATCTACCATCCCTATGCCGAAATAAACAAATGCTAAGTTAGCCAAAATCACGGGACTATTGGGACCCATAGCGTTGGCTTTACGCGCCTCCTTCAGCGCTTCTTCTTTATTTTCTAAAAAATAAAACGCCAGAGCTCTACCGCTATATGAAAAAGCATCCTGCGCATAAAATTTCAGCGCCGTGCTAAACTGATTTAAAGCTTCACGAAAGGTTATCGTAGCATTGTCCCGCAAATCTTTTCGTAAGAGTTGATACCCCTGTCCCAGCAGTTTAAATCCGGAGTTACGATACTTCTTGGCCACGGTAGGGATAAGGGTTTCGTTTATATGCGCGGATAACTTATTGTAAGAAACAAGGTTCAGAGGTTCAAGAGACCCTTCATAGATCTTTTTCCCACCTTGCATAAGATAGGCATGGCCCTTGGTGTCAACTTTTAAGGACTCTAATTTCATAAAATCACCGTAAGCCTCTTCCTCATTTTTTTTATCATAAAGATTAATGTAGCCGGCGCGGAATTGAGAAAATTGGCTTGTTTCTAAAGTGGGGTTTTTTTCGAAGGTACCTCTGAAAACCTGCACCGCTTCATCGACTTTTCCCATTCTATATAAACAGTCTCCTTCCTGATAGGAGCTAAACGCACTTAGCTCAGGGGGTAGTTTATCCTTTATTTGCTTAAGCAGCTCTATTGTCTTCGCATAGTTTTTTTCAAATTTATATAAAAATGCCAAGTATAACTTTGCTTTGAAAGCACCTTCGCTCTCAGGGACGATGCTAGAGGCCTTTTCCAAAAACTGGCGAGCATTTTCAAAGTCCTTAATTCGAATATATAACCTGGCGATTTCCATATATTTCGCCTGAAGAGCTTCCCCGCTATATAAAGAAAGCTGACTGTTTAACTGCTCTATCTGGCGACTAACCGCAGCTACATCTGCGCCCCGTTTTTGCGGAAACATATTAGCAATGAAACTATCAAACGCGACAAAAAGAGGGTTGCGGTTTTGCTCTTTTTTCCGTACGACATCGCCGAGAAAATAGCTAACATCCTTCAATTGGTCGTCTTTGAACACTTTTTCAATTGTCTGGCTTGATAATTCTATTTTTACGAGAGCGGAAAGGTCGAGATCTTTCTTGGTTATCTCCATGAGAAAAGTATCATCAAGAATATCTTTGAGTTTTTGGACTTCTTTGATATCTTTCGTTTTTTCCAAAGTCCTTAAAGAAACTTTAAGGTTAGCTAAAGACCTGTCTAGAAGATATTGATTGTAGCTGACAAAGAAAGTGACGGCGAGAATTAATGAAATAAGAAGGGGAAAAATATTTTTAAAAAATACATTTTTATCCATCCTATAAGTAATATATTATATTTTCATAGATTGTCAATATAATAGTCTTTGCTATACATAAAATAAAGAATAATAAGGCCGTTAATGAGAATATTAACCGAAAAAAATAGAGTTTTTTGCGTCGGCCATATCGAAACATTTTGCCCTTGTATGTCAAAGAAGGGTGTTATTTCTAAAAATACAAGAATTACATTGAGAAGAAAAAAACCATGAAGAAAAAGCCCCGCTCTTCTGGCACTTCGCTTTGTCTTTTTGATTGCCCTGGCGAGCCAAATTAAAAATAAAACGAATGAAACACTGAAGAAAAATGCAATTATCGGCGAGCATGCTTTACCAACAATTATGAGCTTTGTAGAAAAAAGTAAAGAAGAAATTATGTGGAATAAGGCCAAAAAAAGATAGAATTTAGCCAGAATCATATTACCTAACATCTTATAACGTAAGGGGTTACGCATCATTGACAAAATGAAATTTTTATGTTATCCTTAAATAGAGGTTTGAGATGAAAAAAGAGATAAGGATAATCTTAATTGCAGTAATTATAGCAGGCGGAAGCATTACGGCTGCGATGTTTGCTTTTTGTGCCCCTAGTGATTTAGAGGAATATGGCGTAACCACGTCTAACAGCAATATAACCGTTGAAACCAAAAATAATGGAGAAATGCCCAACTACGCCGTAACTCCCCCAGCGCCTTCCTTGAGCGACGCAATACTTTCCTGCGAAGACCTAGTATAACTTAAGCGCTTCTTTTATCCAGTACAAAACAACTTCGTAATTCCTTTTTCGCTTTTTTCTTAAGCTCTGCGGCAATATTAGTGACCTCTCCGTAGCTGTTTATCTGCCTATGAACATTGGTAACTCCAGCCAGCGATATCGTCATTATGGGAAAAGAACATATAGAGCCATCACGGGCATGCGCCACGATGGCACCCTTCTCAAGATCTTCCTTGGTATATAACGTGCGCACTTTTCTATCGAATTCAACGATTATATAATTAGCAATAGTTTCGGCTTGCTCGGGGCTGGCGAGAAGAATAAAATCATCGCCGCCTTCATGGCCAAGAAAACTATTCGTATCTCCTTTTTCCTTAAGCGCCTCTTTAAAAATTTCCGCGGTTAATTTTATCGCTTTGTCGCCCTGATGAATTCCATACTTATCGTTAAATGCTTTAAAATTATCCAAATCACAATAAATGACAGTAAACTTTTGATTACCTTTAATTCGTTTTTCTATCTCCTCCATAATAACCATATTCCCGGGTAATTTGGTTAATGGGTTTGCGTTTTCAGCTCTCTCCTTCATCTTTACCAACTCTTTGGTCATATAGTTAAATGTACCGGCTAACTCTTGAAGCTCATCGTTTGTAGCGATATCAACAGTAAGCTCAAGGCGCCCAGCGGCAATGGTCTTCGCGGCTTCGTTAAAAATCTGGATAGGCCCTATAATTAACCGTGCCAGAAAAATTCCCAACATGATGTTTATGAATATTAATAATATACCGACAATTAAGGCCGGCCGGTATACTCCTGACATGGCAGTCCATATATCGCCCAGGGAAAAGAATATTCTTGCGATATATTGCACCTCTTGTTGATTCTTTAGCGGGATATAAATAGAAAGGGTTTTGGAAGCTTTATCAATAACTGTTTCTCCTTTTATAAATGAATCTTGTGCTAATTGATTTAGTACATGAAAATCGTTATAGTCGCCCTTGCCTTCAAGCAAGCCGAATTGAGTGGATATAATAATAACCCCTTGCTTATCAAATATGTATGCCGTCTTGATTAGTTGAGATTCTTTCAAAGAATTCAATCCTTTCGTTAAGAGATTAAGTTTTTCCGCGGGCAGGAGCGCGGAATTAGTGATTGATTCAAATTTATTTTCTATTTCAGAGGCATAATTTGCGGCAGCGGTTTCGATATAGCGGTTAACTGCTTCCAATTCGTGAAAAAGCTGGATGGTGACAAATACTCCAATTGTCAGTATGGTAAATATTGTAAGCAGAATAATAATCCTGCTCTTTAAGGTAATCGCTTTCATAGTAAAGAGATTCTTAAGAACTTTAGTTTACACCGCAAAAACGCAAAATGTGCGCAAAGCCACAAAAAAATAACCCATTTCATGACTTTTTGGGTTTCTTATCGTTTTCTTTTGCGATTTTGCGCCGCTTCTGCGATTTAGCGGTGTCAAATATAGTTTTAGATACCCGTCAAAATTCTCTTGTGAAGTTTGCCTTGATTATCTTAAAGAAAATATTCAAAACTTCTTTCGACGCCCCCGGGTGCTTAAAGAATTCCCATAATAAAACCGAATGGTTCTCGAAGTCGCCCTTATTTTCTATTATATCAACTTTTTCTTTAATAAACGAAAATATTTTCTTAATATCCCTGTCTTTTAAATTATTAAAAATTTCACGGGCGCGTAATGTGACTTTTATTTCATTCCCAAACCGCTTGCGCCACAATGATGAATAACGCGTAAATCTTTCGCTGCAGATGCATTCAGAAAGCATCTCCGCCCCCCGCATACCCATATATAACCCGCCGTATGTCAATGGTTTAACTTGAGCTGCGCTATCTCCTACCAACACAATGCGGTCTCGTGAAAGAGGGAAAAAATATTCCAGTGGTACTATGCCTGCAAATTTCTCAAGAATCTCTTGCCCCATTTTTTTGTCTTTAATAAAATTCAAAAGGTCCTGATAAGGGTTCTTCGAGATAACTCCCGCGCGCACGGTTGTTTTTCCTTCAGGAATAATCCAATAGAAATATGGCCGTTCCCAGTATACCTCCACCATATCGTGATAGACAGGTTCAAATTTCATGCGAAATTGAACGCCACGCATATATTGCAAGCCGTTATGGCACCTGACGATGTTTCTCACGGAAGAATTTGCTCCGTCAGCTCCTACCACAATATCCGCTTTAAGGTCACCCTTATCGGTTTCGATAGTATAATACTGCTTGTTCTTTTCAAGCCCAAGGAATTTTCTCTCGAAAACAATATCCAAATTTTTCCCTAAATTTTTATCAAAGCGTTCACGATCGATAACGTAAGCAACCTCTGGGCGGCGGATAACTAAAGTTTCGCCTCCGAAATGAATCACGGCGCCGTTTATGGTATTTAGTGTACAATCTGACTCAAGTGGTATACGTGCTTCCTGGAAAACTTTTGTGCCTATAAGCCCTGCGCAATGGACAGGCCGGCCTAATTCTTTGTGCTCCTCGATAAGCATGGGGCGCGCGCCTTGCAGCTTCAGGAGTTGTGCGAGATAACTCCCGATTGGGCCCGCTCCTATTATAATTATATCGCAGTCATTTTTTACCATCTTCATTAAAGAATGATTACACAGATTAACGAAAGATTACAAAGATTAAAAAATCCCATTGCTATCAACTTTGCCGCATGGAAACTATAGAAAATAACTCCTGCCTTAACGCGCCCTCCTCATAAGTGCGAGCTCCTTCGCATAAATGTCGTGCCTTAATAAGCGCTTCCTCAAAAGGAATGACTTGTTCAACTTTAAAAATCTTATCGAACGCGGTGGGCAGCTTGCTCTCTTCTTTATTGAATAATTCTTCCGATAATTTTTCCCCTTCTCTTTTTCCTACATACAGGATATTTTCTTCTTTAAGGTGTTTTCCGTAAAATAAAGCTATATCGTATGCTAAGTCTCTTATCCTGACCGGAGTACCCATATCCAGGACGAATATTTCTCCTCCTGAGCCCGAAGAAATCGCTTGCAGAATCAGTTTAGTCGCTTCATCAAGACTCATGAAATAGCGGGTCATTCCAGGGTCTGTAATCGTAAGCGGTTGGTCTTTTTGCAGCTGGTTGGTGAAAATTTCTATTACGTTGCCAGAGCTTCCTATAACATTCCCGAATCTAACCGCCATAAATTTAGTTTTAGAAGAACTTTTAGCGCTGTATGACTTTATAAGCAGCTCTCCCAATCTCTTTGTCGCTCCCATTATCGAAACGGGGCTGACGGCTTTATCGCTGGAGATATAACCGAATCTGCTGACGCCGTACTCCAGGGCGCATTCTATAATATTAAGAGTGCCGCAAACATTTGTTAATATGGCCTCAATCGTATTCTGCTCGCATAAATTGACGTGTTTAAGGGCTGCGGCGTGAATAATATAGTCCACCGCATTTACTTTGAAAATTTTATCCAAGGAAAGTTTGTTGCGCACGTCTACTATTTTGCATATCACTTCCGTTTTGCTGCCAGGAACAACGTTAGGGGCGCGCGTTAATTCATAAGAAATCCTAAAAAGGTTGGTCTCCGATATATCTAATACTATTAATTTCTGCGGCGAAAATTTAACTAACTCCTTGCAGATGCTTGAACCAATGGAACCTCCTCCACCCGTAACCAAAATAGTTTTCCCGTAAAAAGCTTCTCGTATTCTTTCCGTATCGAATTTAACTGGTTTTCTATCCAAATAATCTTCAAACTTTATTTCACGAAGCTCATTTAAAGTGAATCTGCCTCCGGCAAGTTCAAGCATGGAAGGAGCGATACGTACCAGGGCTCCGCTGTTTTGAGAAATTTTTATAAGCTTCTTCATTTCTTCGTTGGAAGCATTGTCTATGGCAATAAAAATATATTTTATGTCCTTTTCTTGTACCAAAGAGGCTATATCACCAATTGTACCGATAACGGGGGTAGCGTTAATGGTGTCACCTAAACGTTTTTTGTTAAAAGTAATGAAACCTGCTATTTTAAATTGACAACTATAGTCTTTGAGAATTGAATATTGCAGACTGGCGGCAATATCCTGGTCGCCCACTATTAAAACGTTCTCCCTTGTTTTATTCAAACGCCTCAACTTATCGAAAATAACGCGGTAGGAAAGCCGAACTCCGCTTAAACTAAAAAATAAGAGAAAGAAATCAATAATATACACCGAACGCGGGATCTTTATTATCTCGTTGCGTAAAAACATAAATGCCAAGCAGACACCAAGGCTGTTAGCCACCAGCACGAAAAAACCCGTCCTCTCTATGTCACGTAAACTCGTATACCTCCAAATCCCTCTGGCCAGGCCGAAAAAGAAATCGCACACAAAGAAGCTTACAGCGAAGATAATAATTGTTTTTTTAAATATAACGAAATCTTCATTGGGGATGACGCCCTCAAATCTTATGATATAAGAAAACCAATAACTGATGATAACCAGCGCTAAATCAATAAGGTACTTAACACCCAGTAAAGCCTTATTAAATCGGG
>JAQTOI010000005.1 GCA_028713415.1 Candidatus Omnitrophota bacterium | reverse complement strand
CTAGTGTTGGTTGGTCCAAGTATTTGGAATGGGCAAAGATCAGGCATTTAAAAGAAGTTGTTTCTCTTGATTGTGCCTTGTGTCCATCAGTGTTAAAGAAATTAAACGATGACGATTGGAGTTATCTCTCTGAAGAGAAAACTTTTTTTGGTCTTTTTGCTGATCTTGAGCATCTCAAAAAAATAATTTCATATAATGAAAATATTCAAGTGTTGGCTGTTTGCAAGAATCCTAAGAAAGAAGAAGTGATATCTTTTTCTGATCGTCAATTTGAATTTAAAGGATTTGATCTTGTTGAAGATGGCACACGGATAAGTGCCCTTACGAATTGCGGAGGATTCCCCAAGGCATTTTCAAATGAAGATCTTTCGGAAAGCGGCTTAATTGTTGAATACGAAAAGGCAAAAGAAATACAAAAATTGCTTTTGAAAAACTATCCCGAAGAACACCATGCTAATTGTTCTATGTGGGCGATTTGGAAGTTAATAGAAAGATAACAGGGTCAGCCCTCGCCCGCCACTGATACAAATTTAATGTGGGCGGGTCCGCCTCTGGCGGAAAATAATTTAGCTTATGGCTTTGGCTCAATGGAAGGGCCAAACCACGGCCCGCTGGCTTAAAAATTGGGAAGAAATATAAAGTGTCTCCGAGATTGAAAAGAGTAATTTATTCTGAAGAAGATAACCCGCAAGAAGGCCGCTCTATCGATATTTACAAAGATAAGCTTTTCAACGAAGCAAATAGCTTACCGGAAAATTTAGAGCTGAATGTCGAGTTCTTGGGCGCCTTTGATTTGCTGGAAAATACACGCGATCCCATTTTTGTAAGCGGTAAAGCCGGCACCGGCAAGTCCACTTTGCTTAAATACTTCCGAAAAAATACCTCAAAAAATGTGGTTGTTTTAGCGCCTACAGGTGTGGCGGCAATTAATGTCAGCGGGCAAACTATACATTCATTTTTTAGATTTGCGCCCAGGCTTATTCAAAAAGATACTATTCACAGGCGGCGCAACAATAAGATCATCAAAAAACTGGATATGGTGATTATCGACGAAGTTTCTATGGTCCGCGCTGACCTTATGGATGGCATTGATTACGCCTTACGGATAAACAGGGATGAAATGAATAAGCCATTTGGCGGCGCTCAAGTAGTATTTTTCGGGGATTTATTTCAGCTGCCGCCTGTGTTGGAAAAGGAAGCGCAGGAGATATTATCCCAGAGCTATGAGAGCCCTTATTTTTTTAACGCAAAGGTTTTCGAGCAGATAAAACTGCGTTATATAGAATTAACTAAAATATATCGTCAGTCAGATGCGAAATTTATCAATATATTAAATCAGATACGCTGTAAAGAACACACAGAGGAGGAACTTGCGCTCTTGAACGAAAGAGTTAGGAAAAAGATACCGCAGAATCTGGCTCATTGCGTAATCTTAACTACTACCAACCATCGCGCCAATGTCATTAACGAAGAAAGATTAAAGGGTTTAAGCACGCAAGCGCATAATTACGAAGCTGTCATAACCGGAGTTTTTGATGTATCGGCATATCCTACGGAATCTTGTTTAAAATTAAAGGTGGGAGCGCAGGTCATCTTGATTAAAAACGACCCTGATAAACGCTGGGTTAATGGGACTATCGCCGAAATATCCGCAGTTTTGCCGGAACATATAGAGGTGCTTATCGGTGAGAATACCTACGAAGTCCCAAGGGTAACCTGGGAAAAGATTCAATATGAATACAACGACGAGCAAGGAAAGATAGAAGAACAGGTTATCGGAACGTTTGAACAGTACCCGTTAAAATTAGCCTGGGCTATCACTATTCATAAAAGCCAGGGCCAGACGTTTGATAATGTTGTTATTGATTTGGGTTACGGCGCTTTCACGCACGGCCAGGTCTATGTGGCGCTAAGCAGATGTCGGGCGCTTGAGGGTATTATCTTAAAACGACAGGTTTATGAGAGCGACATTATTTTTGATGAGCGAATTTACCAGTTTAGAAATAAATTATTAGCTTAACCTGGAAAGCAAGCGTTTATTGCCTGGAAATGGATAAAGATTACCGTCATCTAAAACAAGAAGCGCAGCCCGGCACCTTTAAAGAGGGCCAGGTTGTTGATGCGGTAGTGTATGCCTTTACTGACTTAGGCGTTAAGGTTGCGATTAACGATACGTATAGCGGGCTTGCTTACAAGAATGAAATTTTTGATGCTCTTTATATCGGACAAAAGTTGAAAGCCTTTATAAAATGCATAAGAGAAGACGGCAAAATTGATGTCTCTCTGCGCCCGCGGGAAGGAAAAGAGGTTTCAGAAGTTACGGAAAAGATACTTATGCTGCTTAAGGAATCAGGCGGACAATCGCCGTTTAACGACAGGAGCACACCTAGCGATATCAAAGAACGCTTTCAAACAAGCAAAAAAGTGTTTAAAAAAGCGATTGGCGTGCTTTATAAACAACGTAAAATAAAGATTACAGAGACCGGGATTGAAATAGTCAGCCAGGGGTAAATGTATGGCTGATATAAAATCTAAAGACCCACTTGAAGGCGTCACCTTAAAAATGATACTTACTGATTTAGAGCAGTGGTATGGCTGGCGCCTGTTGGGAGAAAATATCACTATTAGATGTTTCATGAATGACCCAAGTATCAGCTCAAGCCTTAAGTTTTTAAGGAAAACCCCCTGGGCCAGGAAAAAGGTAGAAGATTTTTACCGAAACGCTTTGAGACAGCGTAACCTTAAGAAGTAATAGAGGTTTTGTGGGCAATTGGAATAACGGACGTTAGACGCTGAAAGCTGAAAATTGTAAAGGCTACAAGCCACACTTCGACTACGCTCAGTGCAAGCAAGCTGCAAGCCACAGGCTGCAGGTAGTAAAGAGCACCACGTCACCAGAGTACCGGCCACCAGAGAACCAGGCATCTTCAATAACAGAAAGCAAAAGCACAAGAACATCCTGCCTTCACTTAGTTTCAATGCTAATATTTAGTGTAAGCCGAACTACTTTATTTTTAGCCTTCTTTATGCTAACCTATATAGATATGGTTAGCAATCCAATAGGGGCAATAAATAAGGCAATATAACGAATATGCAAGAGTTTGATAATACCAATTTAGCGCAGTACGCCGATTTCTTAAAAAAGAAATATACTCTAAACCGCAAGCTCCTGCTTATCCAGGCGCCGCAGTTTCTTTTCGGTTCTTTTAATCCCCAAATCGCAAAAAATCGCGGTTACTATGCCTATCCACCCACCGGTTTACAATGCATTGCAAAAGCCCTCAAAGATAGAAATCTGGATATTGATATTTTGGATTTAAATTACTTGTTGTTGAAGCGGGTGATCGAAGACGGTAATTTTGACTATCACAATTGGCTGCAAATACTGGATGAATATCTAGAAAAAAATAGCCCTTCTATTGTAGGAGTTACTTCTATAAATATATACGCTGATGTTTTTAAGCCAGGCTACCCTTTAACCAGCATTATGGAGCATTTAATTAATCTGGGTAAATATCTGGTTATCGCCGGAGGGCCTATCGCAAGTAATGAATATCAGAACTATTTAAATAAAGGCCTTTCTCATTTCATCATCGAGGGCGAAGGTGAGAATAAAATAAATTTTCTGATGGATAATTTATTTGGAGAAAAATCCAAAAGCCCGGCAGTTGGCGGTATTTATTTTAAATATAAGAATGAGGTGGAAGAAACCAAAGGTGTACAGGATAAAGTTAAATTAACCGGTAACATAGTTGAGACCTATGATTTGATACCAATAGCTGATTATCATAAAGTAGGCAGTCTTAACCCTTATTCCAGAATGAGCGGCCTGGAGAAGCCTTTTTCTGTATTTCAGCTAAACCGCGGCTGCCGCGCCAACTGCAAGTTCTGCGGGGTAAACGCTTTTATGGGAAAGGGCGTGCGCACCTTTCCGGTTTCTGATGTTTTAGATGAGATAACCTATCTGGTAAAGAAAAAAGGCATCAGGCATTTTGACGTGCTTGATGACGATTTTCTGGTAAATAAAGAGGCAGTTAAGCAATTACTTCAAGGACTTATAGACTTGCGCAAAGATTATAAGATAACCTGGTCATCTAATAACGGTTTGATTGCCTTATCCATAAATAGAGAAATGATGGAGTTGATGCGCTCAAGCGGCTGCGTGGGTTTTAGAATAGGGATTGAATCAGGAAGTGCTGAAATGCTTAAGAAAATGCGCAAGCCCGCCACACTTGATTCATTAAGAAAGGCAGCTAGCGTATTAAACGAGTTTCCGGAGATTTTTAGCGGTGCAAATTATATTATCGGGCTTCTTGGGGAAGAGAAGTTTGCTGAAATGCTGGAGACCCTTAAATTTGGCTGTGAATTAAATTTGGACTGGGCGTCTTTTGCCATTTTTCAATTTACGAGTAATACAAATATAAACAGAGAAAAATTTAAAACCAGCGGCTGGGGGGCTTCAGATTTTGTACCTTCCAAGAGTGAAACAAACAGGCATATAGTAAGCGCAAAAGAAAAAGTAGCATCCGGGCCGGATGTGTTTAATCTACCAGCGGAGAGTGTACCTTCCTATGAACAATTAAAAGAGATCTGGTTTTCTTTTAATCTGGTGGCAAATTATATAAATAATAAAAATCTAAAAGAGGGAGGCGACCCGCGCAAATTCGTTTCCTGGGTGGATGCGGTAAGGGTTGCTTATCCAAATAATCCCTATATGCTAATATTTAGCGCTCTTGGCTCAAGTTTGCTTAAAGAGCTAGATTCTGCTTTGAAAAAATTAAAAAGCGCGAAAGTGATTTTAGAGGTATCGGAATATTGGCGCTATCGTTTTTCGCAGTTTGAATTGACTTCTGTTGTAGATAACTTTCCCAGCGAAGCAAAAGGGGCGAAGCAGGCGTTGGCGGAGTTGAGGAAGAGATATTCGAGGTGGATTTAGAAGGACGGATGCATACGGATTACTACGGATGCAAACGGATATATCCGCGACATCCGTAACCATTCGCGACATCCTTTATTATATATGACTAATCTAAATACTAAAAAGAACAAAGAAGTCGTAGTTATGCTGCCTTGCGCGGGGAATAAGGTGTTGATGCAGCTTAGGGATTCTAAAGAAGGCATTATTTTCCCCGGGCACTGGGCATTTTTCGGCGGCTCAATCAATAAGGGCGAAACTCCTCTTGAAGCAGCCTTCCGGGAGTTGGATGAGGAAATCGGCTACAAGGCAGTAAGCTTAGATAAAATTAGCACAGAGCCGCGATACGGATATGTCCTCATTCATGCTTTTTGTTTTCGTTTTGAAGGCCTGTTTGACGCATTAGTACTTAATGAAGGTACGGACCTGGGGCTTTTTTCACTGGAAGAGGTAAAGAAAAATGTTTTATTTTCAAAAAAACTAAAAAAAACGTTTCCAGTAGCAGACCCGCCGTATATAATTGATACGATAGAGAAGGCATTAAATCGGTATAGAGAAGTTTGAAGTTAAAAGTGCCTAAAGTGAGCTAAATTTGTAAGGAAGTTTGAAGTGAACTAAAATTTAAAAGGAAGTTTTAAGTTAGCTAAAAGAAGTTTGAATAAGGATTAAATTAAAGTGAAAAAAATTAAACGCGTAATGCTGGTTTATCCAAACCAGCGCTGGTTCAAATTCGATCTCACTACTACATGGGATCTTTCTCCTTATACCCTCTGTATGCTGGCGACTATGCTGGAAGGCAAGTATGAACTGGCTATAGTAGATTGCCAGCGTTACGGTTTGACGCAGGAACAATTTAAACTAAGATTAGAAGAGTTTAAGCCTGACTGCGTTGGAATATCGTTGTTGACCTCGGAATACGCGGCAATTCTGGATACCTGCGCGCATATAGTAAAAAAGGTAAACAAAAATATTATTACGATTGCCGGAGGAGTGCACGTAACCACACAGTATTTTAAAGTAATAGAAAATAAAGACATAGATTATTGCGTGCGCGGAGAAGGAGAAAGAGTCTTGCCTCAATTGCTGGCTTATCTAAACGGCGAGGCTGATTTTCCAACTAAAGGGGTAGTCTACAGAGACGAGAAAAAGAAAATTGTCGCTCTGCCGCCTGATTTGATAGAGGATTTAGATTCGCTCCCTCTTCCTGATTACGAATTGGTAGACTACCGCGCTTATGTAGATAAAAAACCACGCTATGGGGTGGATATGGTTAATGTTTTTCCTTACGCGCGCATACTTACCTCGCGCGGCTGCCCTTTTGGGTGCTGTTTCTGCCAGGTAAAGAACATATCAGGAGCACGCTGGAGGCCGCGCAGCGCCAAAAAGGTTATTGAAGAAATTGGATATTTGAAAGAAAAGTACGGCATAAAGAGTTTTATCATCGAAGATGACAATGCTTTTGTCCAGAAAGCGCGGACTAAGGAGATGCTCTTACTTCTTAAAGGCGCCAATCTGCGTTTGAAATGGAAAGCGGCAGGAGTGCCTGTTTTTATGATGGATGAAGAAATTTTTAAGCTCATGGCTGATACGGGGTGCGAGATGATCGGCGTAGCCATAGAATCAGGAAGCGAGCGTATTTTAAAAAAGATCATAAAAAAGCCGGTTGACTTAAAAAAAGTCCCCGGTCTTATACAACTGGCAAAAAAACAGGGTATTTTTGTAGCTGCTAACTTCATCATAGGTTTTCCCGGTGAGACCTGGGAGGAGATAAGACAGACCTTGAAGTACGCGGAAGCTTGCGGCGCGGACTACTGTAAGATTTATAATGCTCAGCCTCTTATCGGCACAGAGCTTTATGAGATAGCCAAAAAAATGAACGCGATAGTGGGCGATGAAAATGCGGTTAACTGGAGATATGGAAGGATTAAATCTGATGAGTTTACTCCCAAAGACATCAGCATCTTAAGAGCCTATGAATGGGACAGGATTAATTTTACCGATCCCGTAAGACTCGCCAAAATCGCCGCTATCATGGGTATCAGTGTTAATGAGCTAAACCAGATACGCAAAGCTACGCGGGACAGCCTGCAATTTTAATGAAAACCGAAAAAATTATTTCTGATTTTTCAGCCGGATTTAAGGATTTTCCTCTGGTCGGGACAAAGCTTGCCGAATTATTCCCTTCCCGCCGGATACAGCGCGTTTTATTCATCCTGCCGCCCGATGTAGATGAAAGCAAATTCAATTACGAGGCGGCACACCGGGGCAGGTGCTACAATTATCCCCCTTATGGGCTGGGTTTACTTGCAAGGCGCCTGCTTGATTGCGGTTTAAAAACGCATATTGTTAACCTGAATAATGAAGTTCTTAAAGCCTGCAGGAAAACTCATACAGAAGATAAATTCAATTTTAATAATATCTGGAAGGAAAGCTTAAAGAATGCGGTTGAAGCTTTTGGGCCGGATTTAATAGGCGTTAGCTGCATGTTTACCATGACGCACCGCTCAGCGGCTTTAGTCTGCGCTGAGCTAAAAAAGCAATATTCCAAAATACCCGTTTGTCTGGGCGGTGTGCATGCGACAAATTGTCTGATGTTTGAGGGAAGCTTTGCGAAAATGCTGGCTGATTTTCCAGGGGTTAATTTCTTTTTTATTTTTGAGGCAGAAAATGCTTTTGATACTTTTATAAAGGTAGTTAACGCAGAGTCTGGAGTTGAAGAATTATGCCAGTTATTTATCAATTCAAATGACGGAAAATTTTATTTCGCTCAGAAGAAGGTGCCTCGTGATAAGGACCTGGATGTTATTCCTACCTATGAGTTAATGGACATAGAGAATCTTTCAGCTTCAGGAGTTATAGGCTCTTTTTTTTGTTTTAAGGAAAAGGGAGACCGTTTCGCTTCTATAATTTCTAACCGCGGCTGCCGCGGCAGCTGCACTTTTTGCAGCGTGCGGGATTTTAACGGCCCGGGCGTTAGGATGCGCTCTATTGAGTCAATCATTGAGGAGCTGTTACTATTGCGCGATAAATTCAAGATTAAACATCTGATGTGGCTGGATGATGATTTATTTTTCGACCATAAACGGGCAGTCGCGCTTTTTAACGCGATAGAGAAGCGTGTTCCGGGCATAACCTGGGATTGCAGTAACGGAGTCATAGCCGCCTCTTGTACGCAAGAGGTTATTACAGCAGCCTCAAGAAGCGGGTGCCTTGGCCTTAATATCGGCGTAGAATCGGGAAACCCGGAAATCCTGCGCGCGGTAAAAAAACCGAGCACTAAAGCACACTTTTTGTCCGCGGCAAGAGTATTAAAAAAATTTGAAAACATAAATTCGAGAGTGTTTTTAATGATCGGCTTTCCGAATGAGACATACAAAATGATTTTAGATACTTTTGATTTGGCTTTAGAATTGGACCTGGATTGGTATAATATTACTATCTTTGAGCCTTTGCCCAATACTCCTATAATCAAGAGGCAGGTTTCTCTTGATAGTGCAGGAATTAATTTTGAGGATACCCGCTATAACAGCGGGCCATTCGGAAGGGCCGCGACAAAGAAAATTACTGCCTCAAAATCTCTGAATCCTTTTTCAGGAAGAGACCTTGATACTGTTCCGGCGCGCCAAGACTTAGATCAGATATGGTTTTATATGAACTTTTACTTAAACTTCAAAAGGTTGCTTAAAGTTCAAAGTTTAATTAAACTTAAGCAGCAATATAAGTACGTAAAAAATATTACAGAGTTGATCGCTCCCAATGACCCTTTTCCTATGTATTTTTACGGATACCTCGAACACAAATTAACAGGCCAGATCGATTCAGCACTCATCTTGCGGCTGCGTATCTGTCTTGAAAATTCACCGTACCGGCAGGAACGTTTTGCCCAATACAAGCTTGATGTAGCTCATCTGGAAACCGGTAAATTTCCCGATGATTTATAACTAGGAGGAGATGATGCAAGAGCAAAATAACCCCTTAATAGCGTTTATAATACCGGCCTTGAATGAAGAAAGAGATATTCAGGCAGTCGTCAGGAAAACATTAACCAACTATGACCGCCTGGGGATTTCCGGAGAAGTAATTGTGGTAAACGACGGATCTACCGACAACACTCCAAATTTAATTAAGGAATTGTCCGCAAAAGATTCAAGAGTTAAGCTGGTCAATCATCAAGTGCGCCAGGGTATAGGCGCTGCCTTCTGGGATGGCGTGGATGCTTCGATGGCTGATATGATAACCTGGACTTCAGCCGACAATGAGGGTGACCCTTACGAAAACCTGCGTTATCATCATCTCATGAGCGATGTGGATATAATTGAGCCATTTATTATGAACAAGGAAGTACGTCCAAAAACTCGTAGAGCCATTTCCTGGTTTTACCGTTTTATTATTAATACCACCTTTTTCACCACATTTAATTACACCAACGGGGCTTTTATGATACGTAGGTCTCTCTTGAAAGCTTTGCCTCATCGCTGCAGGGGCTTTTTCTTTCACACCGATATTTTGCTGCGTCTTGTAAAGCAAGGGTATCTCTTTGCTGAAGTCCCTATTATGGCAGGAAAGAGAGAGGGCAGTAAATCAAAATCAATATCGTTTAAGTCGCTTTGTTCGGTCAGCAGCGATTACCTTAGGCTTGTCCGGGATATATATTTTGCTGGAAAGCAAAAAACGGAATTCAATCCGGATTCGGTGACGTTTCGAAGAAGGGGTGAATGATAGCTGTCAGCCATCAGTCATCAGTCATCAGCTTCTTAAGCTGAAAGCTGAAAGCTGTGGAATACTTGATATAGGGTAATAAAAGATGAATAATAAACTTCCTATCCTCATCTTAGCTATTGTTTATATTTTTATAGCTTTGCCACGGGTCATGTTTCCCGACCTTGATCACGGAGAAGAGTGGGGCGATTCGGAAGCGATGATAGCCGGAATAAATTTTGAAAAATTAGGATTTATTAAAACTCATTTTTTGCCTCTATTGCGGCTGCATGAGGAAAAACCTAAATTCTATACCCACTATCCGGGCTTATCGCAAATTCTTACCGGAGTATATCGCCGTCTTTTTCATTTCAATAGCCTTTATCCATACCGGACAATAGCGGTGATAGTTTCTTTTATCGGCGTTCTATTCTGGTATCTTACCATTAAATTAATAACCCGTTCCTGTTTCGCGGGCATCCTCGCCAGCCTATTTTACCTTTTCAATCCGTTTTTTATTTACAGCATGGATAATATAGCCTCTCTTTCTTATGCCGCCGCCTCGCGCAACCTGTGTATATTTACTTTTATTTACGCTGCCCATCAAGCGGAAGAAAAAAGAAAAAAATATCTCATGTTACTCTGGTTTTTGCTGGTGATAGATTCATTTATAACTTTTGAATACATACTCTTCCTGGCGTCATTTTTTGTTTTATTCAAAATTTTCTTTAAACGGAAAGATGCTTCTATCAAATGGCGGACAATCTTCTGTTTATTCAGCGCTCCTGTTTTCGGGTTTTTCCTGCATTTTGCGCAAAATGTGTGGCATTTCGGCAGTATCGGGGCTACATTGGCGGATTTTAAAGATATCGTCCTCAAACGCACAGTGCAGACTTATGATACTTCCCAGGCTATAAACCTCAAAAATTGGATAGACTTAGTTTTAATCCGCAATTTCAACCTCGTTTTTTTGTTTCCTTACTTTGTGCTTTTTTTAGGCCTTTTTTTTACGTATGTCGTGTATCAGAATTTATCAGCCGCCTCCAGAAAAGAAATAAAGCCCTTCTCCAAACTATTTCTCATCTTAACCCTGTGCGGGATAACCTGGTATATCGCTTTTCCAGCGCACTCCATAGCGCACGCTTTCGTTTTATTTTTGCCGATTCATCTTTTGCTTTGCGCCGCCGCCGGTTTTTCCCTGTTTTTCTATTTAATCTATCTATATATAAGGCAAAATAAAAAGAATACGGTTTTAAAAATTTCAGTTTGGTGCATAGCTGTAGTTTTTGTCCTTTTTTCCGGAGTGACAAAGAGTGACCTTCCCGTAACGCGCGCCAATATAGAGAAAGCAGAAGATTTTATTATTTTCAGGAATTGCCTCCTTACTTTAAAAAAAATGGCCAAAGAGGGTGACACGATAGGAGTAAATTATTACCGTTCACCTTTTATGCATTATTACACGCAGCGCAGCATACAGAATGTATTTGATAAAAATTCCCTTGAGAAACTGCCGGCTTTGCCGCAATATTTCATTCTTATCCCATATAGCAACGCGCCTACGATTGATTTGTACAAGGAACTCGAGCAGAAATACAATCAAATTATGGCTTGTCCCTCCGGGAGGTTTCCCAGCGTATTTTTAAAGTTAAAAGAATAAAACCATGCAGTATAAAGTCGCCGTTATAATACCGGCAAAAGGTGTGGCTAACGTTTTGCGCAGATGTGTTGCCTCGGTTGTGGAGAATGCCTATCCGGATAAAGAAATTATAATCGTTGATGACGGAATAGAGCCAGAGGTGCTTAAGTCCGTTAAAGATTCATTTGTAGTTAAGATTTTGGATAATAAATCTCGAGGCCCATCATTCGCGCGTAATTTCGCCGCAAATTCAACCGACGCACAGCTTCTGGCTTTCACTGACAGCGATTGCATCGTAGATAAGCATTGGATAGAGGAATTAGTGAGAGGGTTTAATGAATTTCCCGGAGTCGTTTCCTGCGGAGGTATTCAGAAGATTCCGGAGGATGCTTGCGAATTTGAAAAAAAAGTTTTCTTTTTTATGCAAAAAACAGGCTTTATTTCCGAATACATGCGTTCGGTAAAAAGGAACAGTATAATTTTTACGAACCATAACGCATCCTGTAATGCCATGTATAAAAGAGACGTTTTTTTAAATGAAGGCGGCTTTAAGGTGAATCTCTGGCCGGGTGAAGATGTGGAGTTAGATTATCGCTTGAGCCGCAAAGGTTACAGCATAATCCTGAATCCGGCGGCAATAGTTTATCATTACCGGCCTAAAAATTTGAAAGCCTTTGCTTTGATGATGTACCGCTACGGTGTTGTGCAGGGTTTTCTGGTAAGGCAATACGGCTTATTCAGGCTGATGCATGTATTGCCGCTGGTTACGCTTTGTGTTTTACTTTTAGCAATACTGGCCATACCTCTTAAGCTTTTCTTATTTCTGCCGGCTTTATTAGTGGCAGGTTATATTGCATTATTGATAACTTTTAACTTTGACTACGCAACAGTGAATATTGCCTTTTCGGCGCTGATAAATTGGCATGCGGGGTTTGTTAAAGGGTTTTTAAAATATGCCGCATGCCGCAAGCCGTAAGCTTCAAGCTTCTTGGCTTTTTAGGCTCCATTCTGCAGTTTGAGGCCTGTCCGCCTTAGGCGAGACCTCGCCACTTTGCGGCGGGTAGCCTGCAGCCTGAAGCATTTAACAAAAAATAATAAATGGTATTACAATTTATTTTAAAAACATTTGCCGGGATAAACCTTCTCATTGGGCTATTACTGCGGAAACGAAAATCGCTTGCTGACAAAAATATCAGGACTATTTTAGTTAAAAGGACCGATAGAATAGGGGATGCGATTGTTACACTGCCGCTGCTTCTAGAGCTTAGTAAACATTTCAAAGTAACCGTGCTCACCTCGCAATATAATGACGAGCTTTTAAGTAAATTTCTCCCCACAAAAATATTTACGGATAAACCGCTGGATTTTTTATCCGGAATAACGGATATTGCGAGAAATTGTTTTTCTTTTCTTGGTAAGCCGGATAACACTGATTTTAAATACGATCTTTTCCTGGATTTAAACGGTTTAAGGGAACTTGGCGTGTTATTGCAAGTTAAAAGAGCGGGCCTCTGCCGCTATTACGCCAGCTTCAACTTAGGCCTATGGAATACGCTTCTTGATTTCGCGGACTTAAAGTATCCGGTGTTGTTTTCACGAGAACATCTTTTGGACAGCTGCAGGCGCCTGGTTAAAGGCGCTCTTGGAGTAGCTCTTGAGGTGACTGATTATGTAGAGCTGGCTGATAAAGCTGTTAAACCGGAAGGTTTCAGCGCCGATAAATTTATTCTGGTGAATATCGCAGGAATTACTATCAGGAGGGGCCCTGCCCTTGAACTTTATGCCAGGATACTTAATGAATTACCGTTCGAAGGGAAAATTGTCGTTATCGATGAACTCGCGCAGCCGCACATGGGTGAATTTAAAAAGCACATTAAAAAAAATAATTGTATTTTTATCGAGCGGGATTTGTCAGTCTGGGAACTCGCCTTTCTTGCCTTAAGCAGCGTGCTTTACATCGGGTCAGATTCCGGGATATCGAATTTATTGCAAATACCCACTAATGCGGTATTATTCTATGCTAACGGTATACCCTGGGTGTGGCGGCCTTATTCAAAAGAACCTTACGTAAGAAAAGAAGCAGAAGGTATAACCATAGAGGAGACGGTTACCTCAAGGCACCTGCATAAGAAAATAATTTATTCAGACAAATGGTGCCGGCCATGTTTTGATATAGGCTGCTCCAGCCAGAGTTGCGTTTCTGCGCTTACCTCTGCGCAAGAGATTATTATCAGGGAGATAGCGGAGATGCTCTCTTAGTATCTTTTCCAGCTTACGCGGGACTTTTAAAAATATGCCTGACAAAATCGATTTATTGCTGATAAAAACTCATCAAGTAAAACAGGTCTGGGTACCCCTGGGCTTATTATACGTTGCTCGCGCAGCGCTTAATATGGGCGCAAAAGTAAAATTGGCGGATTTATCTCTGGAGCGCGATTGGCAGAGCGCTTTAAAGACAACCCTTATTAATTATGAGCCTTCTTTAGTGGGATTAGGCGGCATGTTTGAAGAATTTGAAGGGGCAAGGGATATCATAGCTATTGTTAACGAAATGCGCCCTGAGGCTAAGGTTATTGTCGGCGGACCGTTTGCCGCGTCCTTAACAGACGAATTTTTAACTGAAACCGGCGCCAGCGTAGTAGTTTTAAAAGAAGGGGAGACGGCCATACAGGATCTCCTGTGCCATATTAATTCAGAAAAGAAACTTGAGGATATCGCAGGAATTGCTTACCGCAAAGAGGGAAAAGTTGTTTATACCCAAAACCGGACGCTCGAGGATATAAACGCCATACCCGTTCCGGCATGGGAGTTGCTTGATTTAGAAAGATACATTGAATCTAAGGATAACAGTTTCGGCGTGTCGGGCTTAAGGGTTTTGAGTATGTCAACTTCACGCGGATGCCCGTATTCTTGCATATATTGCGATAAAAATATATTCGGCCAGAAATGGCGTGGTAGAGATCCGAAGAATATCGTGGACGAGATGCTTTTATTAAGGGATACCTACGGGATAAACGGCGTGATGTTCATTGATGATATTTTTGACGTGAATAAAAACTGGGTCCTAAGCGTTATTGAAGAGATAAATAAACGCAAGGCAAATATGTACTGGTGGTGTAACTCGCGGGTAAACCACGCTGATCTTGAGCTTTATAAAAAAATGCACGAAGCCGGCTGTAACTATATTGGTTTAGGCATTGAATTCGGCTCAAAGCAAATGCTTGACGCGGTTAATAAACGCGCTACCGTAGAACAGGCGTATAAGGCGGTAGAAATTGCGCACAGCGCCGGGCTTAAAGTGGTAGGTTATTACATGCTGGGCATGCTCCATGAAACCAGGGAACAAATCTGCGAAACTATACAGTTTGCCCTTGCTTCTAAAATTGATACCGCAGGGGTGTCCTTGGTTACGCCCATCAAAAAAACCAAGCTTTATGATTTGGCTCTTGAATCCGGTAAAATAAGCCCTCAAGACCCCTGGTGGAGGACTACCCGCGCCAATGCTTATTTGAACCTGACCGACGGAGTAACTCACAAGGAATTAGCATATTTACACGCCAAAGCCTACTGGATGCTTTTCTGGACGCGTCCTAGCCGAAAATTTCCGCGTAGTTTCTGTAAGCTTATGCAGCACGCTTTTTATCTTTTTAAGCCCTTAGCCGGAGATAAATTTATCAGTTTTATTTATTGGCTTGACGCCATACGCAGGAAACTCCACTTAGGATTGCCTTAATACCGGATTTAGCCGCCAATCATTTTCAAGTTTACCTTTTATTAGCCCCAAAAAACTAACTAAATAAATACTTTTTCAGTTTTTTGTTGACAGGCCGGACTTTTTGTGCTAACTTGTACTTACGGTAAGTACGATAAGTTGGGTAGTTGCATTAGGTCTACTCAAATTTATGCAGCGAGAGAATAAGGGGTACCTCGCAGCCTTTATATTATATATACCTTATATAACGCTGCGTTATTTTTATGCTTCGACGGCAGTTGGCGTGTGTGTTTTAAAATGCAACATCACATGCGCGCTCAGCATAACCCTGAAGCGATGGTGAGCGAGGCGAACCAGAGTCGAATGGGTTATTAAGCGGATCACACAATGGCCGAAAATAATAAGAGTAACGACCAGAACAAAATCATTTCCGCCAAAGATATTGTCACTAAGTACAATATCACCTACCAAACCGTTAATCACTATACAGATTTTGGGTTGCTTCCGGTTTTAACCAAGAAGGGGAACGTGCGTTTCTATGACAGCGAGATTATCGGTAAACGCCTGACGCAAATAGAAGAGCTTAAGAAAGAAGGGTATTCCTTGAGGCTTATAAGGAAGAAGTTGATAGGTATATAGATTAAGTTTGAAGTGAGCTAAAGTGTGAAGTGACTAAAGTTAGGGGAAGTGTAAAGTGAGCTAAAGTGTGAAGTGACTAAAGTTAGGGGAAGTGTAAAGTGAACTAAAGTGTGAAGTGACTAAAGTTGGGGGAATTTAACTTTAGCTCACTTTAGGCACTTATAACTTTAAACTGTTTTTATGAGTTACTATAAAATATTAGGATTTGAAAGAGAGCCATTTTCCACAAGCCCTGACCCCGATTTTTTTTATCTCTCAAAAGAACACGAGGCGGCTCTCACAAACATTCTTATTGAACTTAGGCTGAAACGCGGGCTTTCAGTGATTCTGGGCGATGTGGGAACGGGAAAGACCACGCTTTCGCGCAAACTGATCCAGGAATTAAAATCGCGCGATGATTTTATTTTCCATATGGTGCTTGACCCTACGTTTGACAGCGAACATCTTTTCCTGACGTCTCTTGCGCGTAATTTCGAAATACACGATATTACCAGCGGCTCAAGCGCCACTGTTTTGGATTTACGGGAAGCTTTGGAAAGGTTTCTGTTCCAAAAAGGCGTGAATGAACATAAGACTATTACTTTAATTATAGATGAAGCTCAGAAGTTAACCGAAGGGTCCCTGGAGCTCCTGCGCGTGCTGCTTAATTATGAAACCAATGAATTTAAACTTCTGCAGCTGATTCTTTTAGGCCAACTTGAACTTTATTCCCGCATTATGAATATTGCCAATTTTTTTGACCGTATCAGTTTTAAATATACCCTTAACCCTCTTGATTACTCAGAGACCAGGGAATTAATTGAATTTCGCCTGCGCCAAGCGGGTTATAAAGCAAACATGTATATTTTTCTTGATGACGCAATTAAGGAAATATACCAATACACACGCGGCTACCCGCGTCAGATAACCATGCTTTGCCATAAGGCTTTAAAGAGCCTGGTGCTGCATAATAAATTTGTTATTGACGCCGAAATCATCCGCGAGGTAATAGACCAGGAGACGAAGCTTGGCTGGCATAATAAAAATATACTGCCCCAAAAAGCGGTTATGAAAGCCGATTAGGATTTATTATGAAATATTTCAAAAAAAATCGAGGCGCAATGAACGTAAAGGTAATGTTTTTTTCTTTGGCTTTATTGGGTTGCTTACTTTTAGGCATCGCCATAAGCCGCGTTAGTTCCCGAGCTTCGCACTTTGAGCTTGGCAGGGCGCTGAAGCTGTCTTGCGCGCAGGCTGCGCAGGGTAAATTATCGCAGTCTACGCGCAGAAATTTAGCCAGCACAAAGACAGGCTCAAGAGAATCTCTTACTTTAAGTAAAGCAACTACCCGCACCTCGCTCAGGCTTGCGCAAGAAGAAGGGGGCAGCGGCCAGGAAGGCGGAGTTGAAACGAGTTTGTGGCGCATTAAAGGCTACCTGAAGGGCATTAACGAAACAAATAATTTTTTAAAAGAGAAAATTGTTCTCTTAAATAGCCTGCTTGAGGCGAAAGAAAAAGAAGCCCTTAAGCTTTCCGAGGAAAACGCGCGCTTGAAAGATGAAATTGCGACTACAGCTAAGCTTGAAGATAAGTTAAAGGCAAAATTCTCCGCTGTTTTAAGCAATCTTAACCGGGAAATCGCGCAAAGAGATTTGAGTATCTCTAAATTTGAGACCGTTAAGTTAAATCTTCAGACTGAAATTAATAACCTTAACAATAAAATTAATTCGCTTGCCAATAATCAGTCCGGCCTGGAAACTCAGCTGCATGAGGCCCAACTGGCAAAAAAAGCATCGGAAGAAGAATTAGCCAGGATAAAAGAAGAATTGGGCAAGCAACTCGCCTCAAATGAGGCATTGAATAAAAATGTTGCTGATTTAGCTGCCGCCCTTAACGAAAAAGAAAAAGAGCGTAAACTCATAGCGGGAGAGTTAGAACAGCTGCAGTCATTTAAAACGAACATTGAAACAGAGCTCGGAGATTTAAAATCAAGCAAAAACGATTTAGCCCAAACTTATGTTAACTTGGAAAACAGGTTAAATGACGCGAGTAGTGCCAAAGCGGCGCTTGAAGAAGAGCTAAACAGAGTCAAAGCTGATTTAAATAAACAAATTGCCGTTAATGAAGAGTTAGAAAGAAACCTTGCGCAGCTTTCCGGCACCTCAGGCGATAGGGATAAGGAAAGAGAGGCCGCGCTTAGCGAATTGGAGGCCTTGCGCGCTTCAAAAGTAAGCTATGAAGGCGAGGTTGATGGATTAAGGAAAGCGCGCGCCCAAGATGAGATGCAGATTCAAGAGCTTCAATCAAATATTGCCCAGCTTAGCAAAGATTATGAGGAAACCAAAAAATCCTACGCAGAACTCTCCGCTGTAATCGCAAAGAAAGAGCTTGAGGCCAATAATAAACAAAATGATGTTGCTTTAATGAAGGCGTTGCTGGATAAGACCAACGATGAAAAAAATTCTTTACTCGCAGAATTAGAAGAAAAAGAAAAAAGTATCGCTGGTTTGCGCCAAAGCGTCAATAATATGGAAACGCAGCTTACTGAGATGCAGAATGCCTTAGCTTCAGGCAAAGATTACCAGAGAGAGGCGGCAGAAAACCTGCAGCAGGCTAAAGCGCTTAATGATTCTTTAAAGAAGAAAGTCAGCAGCCTTTACGTAGAACTTGAATTGCTGCGCGCGGAAAATAATACAGAGGGCAGATGACAGAGGACAGAAGACAGAGGACAGAAGGCAGAAAGTAGAAACCTCTGAATTCTGACATCTGACCTCTGACATCTATTTTTTATGGAAAAAGACAGTAAATCACCCACGCCAGAAAAAGAGCTTCTTAATTTGATAGAAACGCATGGCCCTGCGCGTCAAGGCGCCTCAGCTGCAATTAAACACCAGGGCTTTAGCTTATTTTCATTAGGGGCTCTGCGCGGGAGATTTTCCTTTTTTAGGCACAGGATTAAAGGCGGTTTTAAAATCCCTGATTTCTCGCAGATTGATATTAAACTTGTTAATGTCGCACTGCAATTTATTATATTTATCCTACTGGTTTATTTTGTAGCCAGCCTTATTAACTCGGTAATATCTTTGCAGAAAGGGTTTGAGGTAAAAATTTCCGCCGCGGGCAAAGAGGATAAAGCTACACAGACAATTTCTTTTCTTAAGACAGCATCCTACTATTTAGAGAAAGCGCGCGAGCGTGATATATTTACCATGGGAACGAAAAAAATCAGCCAGATGGTTACCGGAAAACCCAGCATAAGTAAGGTTATGGAGGAAACCAAGGATTTGCGCCTGGTCGGCATATCCTGGTCTAATGACCCAGACGTGATGATCGAAGATACGCAAAATAAACGCACGCTGTTTTTAAAGAAAGGCCAGCTCATAGATAACAAAATCAAACTAAAATCTGTGTTTAAAGATAAAGTGATATTGAGTTATGCCGGAGAGGAAATAGAGTTGCGATGAAAAGCAAAAGCTGCAGTTTTAAAAAATTTTGTGCACTTTACCTTGCATTTATACTTACGTGTCCGCTCGGTTCCCCGGGGGTATTGGCGCAAATTTCCCAAGATGCCGATAAGCAGATTTTACCCGCAGCATCCGCAAAAGATAATGATTTAAATAAAGAAGCGCAAGAGGAAAGAATATCCTTGAATCTGCGTAATATTGAGATTATAGAGGCATTGAAGTTTTTTTCTTTAAAATCAGGATATAACATTGTGCCGACTCAAAAGGTTTCCGGGCGCGTTACCCTCAACGTAGAAAATGTCGCGGTAAAAGACGTATTCGATATCATGCTGCGCTCGAATACTCTCGCTTATGATAAGCGCGGCGATATATATAACGTGATGACGGAGGCTGAATATAAGCAGCTTTACGGGAGGAATTTTTTTGACACCAGGCAGGTTAAAGTGTTCCGGCTCAAATATGCCATACCGGAACAGGCTTTCAGCCTCCTGGATGCGCTTAAGAGCGATATTGGGCGCCTGTTGGTTGAATCGGAATCAGGCTCTGTGGTGATTATAGATACTCCGGCAAGGATAGCCCAGGCTCAAGCGGCCCTTGAGGCGATGGAACAGAAAAATAGTTTTAAAGTATTCACTTTGAAATACGCAAAGGCAAGGGATGTCGAAGAGCAATTGAAGGCCCAGCTTGATTTAAAAAAAGTAGGTATGGTAAAGGCGGACGAGCGCACTAATCAGGTAATAGTGCAAACTTTGCCTGAAAGAATGAAAAATATTGAAGAGCTGATTGCCAGCCTTGATAAAAAAACAAAAGCGGTGCTCATAGATTGTAAGATTATAAAAATAAAGCTAGGCGACCAGCTGGATAAAGGAATTCAATGGGAAGGGCTTTTTGAGATTGCAAAACAATATGGAATGGCTTATCTGGGCTCTTATCCTTTCAGCGCCATGACCGCGGGTATAACCAGCCCGACATTTAATACGAGATCCGATGTATACAACGCTAGTGGCCAAATAGGGATGTATCCTTTCAGCGGCACCACCTCAAGTTTAAATTCAAGCGCTAAGGTCACTCCCGGAAAAAATATGCATATCGGCATAGTTGATGGAAAAAGAGATTTTGACGTCTTGGTAAACTACCTTCAGACCTTGGGAAAGTCAAAGATTATTGCAAGCCCATCCTTGGCGGTTGTGAATAACCAGGAAGCAAAAATTCACATCGGCGAACGCCAGGCCTATATTACAACAACAACTACCACCGGGACCACTACCAGTACAGTTTCGGAAGAAGTAACCTACGTTGACGTAGGAGTGAGGCTTTCGGTTACGCCTACTATAAATGACGATGGCTACATTACCATGAAAGTAAAACCTGAAATAAGCAGTATCATCGGTACCATAAAATCTTCAAGTAACAACCTCGTTCCGATCATAGACACAAACACCGCCGAAACAACCGTTCTTGCTAAAGACGGCTCCACGATTATCCTTGGCGGTTTAGGCAGGGAAGAACGCGCTGAAAGCTCCGAAGGGGTGCCTTATCTTAGCAATATCCCGATTATAGGTTTTTTATTTAAAAACTCAACGCGAAAAATGGAGAGAGTAGAATTAGTCATAATGATTACCCCTATTATTTTTGAAGGCGATAAATTTGTTACCGTCAAAGACGCGGATAAATTCCCGGTTAAGCCCGCGAAAAAATTTGATGTATTTAAACCGGAAGTAGCACCCCAGCAGATAAAGCCGAATCCTTTTTCCGCGGGCGCGTCTTTGCCTAAAGGCCTTAAAATAGGCAGCGTCGAGGGCGCAACGGGCGTGCAGGCCTCTGATATAGCTTTGCCTTTTAAGGAAGGCGTAGCGGTTAAGGGTTTTAAGTCATACGAGGGAACTTTGCCAAGACAAGAGGTAAACTTTCAAGATAAAGATGCTGCCGTAGGTAAACCTTCGGCAAATTTGGCAGTTAAGGGTTTTAAACCGTATAATTGATATTTCGAATTATATTATCGAGGGTTACGGATGCTTTGTGCCATAGTGCACGAAGGAGTCAGGTGATGAATAGGCTAATTATTTTTTTAGCAATAGCAGGTTTTTGTTGTGGTGTATTTGCGCAGAATAATAACGGGCAGGCAAGCTATGAAGATGAGTTGGCCAATGTCTTAAATGATTTTTCAGCAATAAAAGAAGAGCTTGCCTTATCGCGCGAGAAATCTCTGGCGCTGCAGGCAGAATACGAAAGGATGAGCAAAGATTACGAGATGAGGCTCTCAAACTTAACATCCGATAAAGCCTCTCTTGGGAACCAGCTTAAAGATCTCAAAGATAAAGAACGCTCTCTTACTTCCCAGTTGCAGCAGCTTAGCGCTTCCAGCGCCGATAAAGAAAAATCTTTAAGCGAACTTGACAGATCAAAACAGGCGCTACTTGTGCAAATCAAGGACCTGGAAGGAAAACTCACCCAGGCAGCCAGCGATAAAGCCTCTTTTGAGGCTCAAATCAACGCCTATAGGACTAAAGAAGCAGGCTGGCAGCTGCGTTCCCAACAATTATCCGCCACTATAGACGATAAGCTAAAGGCCATCGCATCTCTTGAGCAGGATAAAACACAGAACACAGCAGCAATTAAAGAGCTGGAAAACAAACTCTCAAACTTAACATCCGATAAAGCCTCTCTCCAGGGCCAGCTTAAAGATCTCAAAGATAAAGAACAATCTTTTGCTTCTCAACTACAGCAGCTTTCTTCTTCTGCGCTGGATAAAGATAAGTCTCTGTCCGAGCTTTATAAAACCAAAGAATCACTCCTTAGCCAAGTCAAGGAACTCCAAGCACAACTCACTCAAGTTACCGGCAATAAATCAGCCCTTGATAGCCAACTTAACATCTATAAAACCAAAGAAGCGGGAATGCAAACCCGCCTGCAGCAACTTACCGCCACTATGGCCGAGAGGGAAAAAACAATTTCAGACCTTACTAAAGATAAATCGCAAAACACCGCTGCGCTTAAAGACCTGCAAGCGCAACTCACTCAAAGCTCTAGCGATAAGTCAGCTCTCCAAAGCCAGCTTAAAGATCTCAAAGATAAAGAACGCTCTCTTACTTCCCAGTTGCAGCAGCTTAGCGCTTCCAGCGCCGATAAAGAAAAATCTTTAAGCGAACTTGACAGATCAAAACAGGCGCTACTTGTGCAAATCAAGGACCTGGAAGGAAAACTCACCCAGGCAGCCAGCGATAAAGCCTCTTTTGAGGCTCAAATCAACGCCTATAGGACTAAAGAAGCAGGCTGGCAGCTGCGTTCCCAACAATTATCCGCCACTATAGACGATAAGCTAAAGGCCATCGCATCTCTTGAGCAGGATAAAACACAGAACACAGCAAGCCTCAAAGACCTCGATGTCAAGCTCTCAGGCCTTATCATGGAGAAACAGGCCATTGAAACTAAATTTAAAGATTGTAGTTTAAGGGAACAATCGCTGATTAATCAAACGGAGCAGTTAACCGCCTCTAATCAGGATAAAGATAAAACGATAGCGGATTTAACTCAAGAGAAACAGATAACCGGAATTCAATTAAAAGGGGATGAGGCCCAAATTTTACAATTGCAAAATGAGCGGGAAGATTTAAAGAAACAAATGAAAATACTTTCGTTAACGCTTGAAGAGAAAGGAAAAACTATCGATTCTTTAGTCGAGGACGGGAAACGCTTAAGTGCGCAGGGTAGAGATTACGAAATTAAAGTGGCGCAATTGCAGAGCGAGAGGAATAATATTCAGAGCCAGTTTGAACAACTCAATGCGTTTTTGCAGGAGAAAATAAAACTTATAGCGAGTCTTGACAATAAACAGAATGAACTTTCAAAAAAGCAGGAAGACTATATTGAAAAAGCTAAGACCGATGAGATAAAAATCAATTCGCTGCAGTCACAAAATTTATCATTTGAAAGCATACTTAAAGATTACCGCCTTAAAGAACAGGCATGGGCCGCTAAAGGCGAGCAGATGGCTATGGCCATAGATTCTAAAGAAAAAAATATCAAAGATTTGTTGACATTGCATCAGAATTACGAGACGCAGCTACGCGAGGCCGAAATACAGAGGAATGAGATTCAGGAAAAGAATAACGTTCTCTTTAAGGACAATAAACTTCTTAAGCAGAAATTAGATTTGTACGCCACCAGGCTTTCTAAGACAAGCATACTTAAAGACAGGCTGCTTAAAGAGAACTCGGTTTTGCATTATAATCTGGGGGTTTTTTATCTCCAGCGGCAGGATTATAACGAAGCGATAGTGGAATTTGAGAAAGTTTTAGAGCTTAACCCAGACGACGCCGCTACGCATTATAATCTGGGGCTTATTTATTCAGAATATATGGATAATAAACCTAAAGCTATTGCGCATTTCAAGCGTTACCTTTCTATCGACCCTAAGGATAAAGATGTCGATAAAGCCAAAAAATATATACTGACCTGGGAAACCTGGCAGGATGAGAAAGTAGAACCGCATTAAAAAATGTTAAAGCTATCAGCTAAAGAAACTTTTTTAAAAAGCTGAAAGCTGTAAGCTGATAGCTGAAAGCCTGAAAATACCTGATACCTGTTACGTGATACTGTGTTCTAATTTAAGAATATATGCACCAAAAAGATTTGTCTAAAAAAATTATTTCCTTTTTTATAATTAGCGGGCTGCTGCTCTTTAACGTTCCTTCCTTTGCGCAGGAAGAGGCCGGAGAAGCTCAGGCTGTGCCGGAGCCGGCTGCCTCAGAGGCACAAGAACCAGTTACAGAGCAAGTTTCTAATCCGGAGCCAGAAACAGAGGTGAGCGAAGAAGAAGCTTTAAAATTAAAACACCAGAGCATGACCGAGGAAGAGCTGTTTAACCAGTCAGTATCTCTTGACCTGCGCAACATAGACGTCATTGAGGCTTTAAAATTTCTTGCCACAAAAAGCGGGCTCAATATAGTTCCTACCAAAAATGTTTCGGGGCGAGTATCCTTGAGCATCGAAAACGTCCCATTTAGAGATGTTTTTGATTTAATGCTGCGTTCAAACGGTTTGGCTTATGCCAAAATCGGGAAAATCTATACCGTGATGACCGAGGCCGAATATAAAACATTTTATGGGAAAAATTTCTATGACTTGCGCCAAGTCAAGATGCTGAGGTTAAAGTACGCTATCCCGGAACAGGCTTTTACCGTGCTCGATGCTTTAAAGAGCGATTTAGGCCGCGTAATAACGGACAAAGAATCCGGTAACGTGCTTATAATGGATATTCCGGAGCGCATCGCCCAGATGGAGGATTCTTTGAACGAATTTGAGAAGAAGAATATAGTTAGAGTGTTTACTTTAAACTATGCCAGAGCTAAGGATGTGGAGGATATATTGCGCTCTAGGCTTGACGCAAAAAGTGTCGGCTCGGTTAAAGCCGATGAACGCAATAATCAGGTTATCGTGCAGACGCTTTCAGAGCGGATGGAGGAAATCTCGGAGCTTATCGCGAGCCTCGATAAAATCACCAAAGAAGTTTTAGTTGACACAAAAATTGTTAAAATCAAGCTTACCGATAAGCTTGACACCGGCTTGGAATGGGAAGGGATATTCAAAATATCGAAAGCATTCGGCCCGACATATATAGGGACATCCCCTTACAGTGTCATGAACGCCGGCACAACTACTCCTGGATTTACTACGCGGACAGAGCAATACGATACTGACGCCAATATCGCCTATTACCCTTTTAGCGGGACAACCTCCACGTTAAATACCAGCGTTAAAACATCTCCCGGAGAAAATCTACATTTCGGCATGTTTGGCACGGGGCGCGATTTTGATGTGCTCCTTAATTATTTAAATACCCTGGGCCAGACCAGAGTATTGGCTAATCCAAAAATTGTCGTCGTGAATAATCAAGAGGCGAAAATTCACATCGGCGAACGCCAGGCCTACGTTACTACCACGACAACAACGGGGCAGTCCACAAGCACGGTTTCGGAAGAAGTCCAGTTCGTAGACGTGGGCATTCAGCTTTCGGTGACTCCCATAATCAACGATGACGGCTATATCATTATGAAGATTAAGCCGGAAATTTCCTCTGTCAGCTCAATATTAACAACGCCCACTAACAATAAAATCCCAATTATCGATACATCGCTTACGGAAACTACGGTAATGATGAAAGACGGCACAACATTGCTTATCGGCGGTATGCGCCAGGAGCAAAAAATTCATAACTCTGATGGTGTGCCCGGAATAAGCAATATACCGTTTCTCGGGAAACTTTTTAAAAAGGCAAGCGATGAGACCGACAGGACCGAACTTTTAGTAGTAATTACTCCTCATATTATATCTGGTAATAACTTTGAAGCCGGTGCGCCGCGCACAATAGGCGATAAGTTTCCAAAAGAATTCCAGGACTATAAGCCGATAACTCCGGATAAGAGTTTACTTGCGCCAACAAGCGGCGGTTCGGGAGCAGTCGAGGGAGGAGGCTTACAGCCTAAGACTTATAAAAATTACCTTACTTTTAGCGAAAACAAAGGCGAGGAGCAATAAATGGCTATTGATATAGGATTATTAAGGAAGCTAATTAACCGTAAAACACTTCTTATTATTATCCCTATAATTGTTTTGCTTGAAGCAAGTGTTTATTTTGGTATAAAAACCAACAAGCTTTCGCAGGATTTAAAAAAGCAAAGCGTTGATTACGGTAAATTTAGCAAAGAAAATGTTGAGTTACGCGACGCTTACGTTAAAGCGCAGAACGATTATGATAAATTACGTAAAGACTATGATTCAATAGCCTTAGACCGCGATAACCTTCTTGTCCAGATAAAGAAAAATATCGCTAATAACAATCGTTTGACAGAACTCGAAGTGTCCGCTGAAGAATTTAAGAAAGAAAAAGAAGCTCTTATAGCAAAGAGAGAAGAAGTTTTAAAGCAAAATTCCGCTTTCAAGCAACAAATAAAAGCGCTTGGGCTTATAAAGAAGCAGCTTTCTAAAGAGAAAGAACAGCTCCAGGCGGCGCTTGAGGAGCAAAAAGCAGGCTCGGCCGTCGCAGGCTTGGAACGCCAGAATGCTGATCTTGCCCAGCGTCTAGATTTAGCCCAAAAAGAGGTAGAGCGCTTAAAGAGCAACCAGGCAGGCAGCCTTAGGAGCGCGCAAGACGAGATTACGCGCCTGAAAACCGGCCAGCAAAGCAATTTAAACCAGGCTCAAAACGAAATTAATAAGCTAAGGGAGAGCGAAGCAAAGTTAAAAGAGAAAATAGAGGATTTAGAGCTGCGAGAGAAAGAGCTCACAAAAAAATACGCTGAAGCGGTAAAGAAGACTCAAACTTTTGAAAAAAAGGTTGCCCGGGACCCTGCTAAATTTACTGAAATAGCCAGGCAGAATAAGTCACTTATCCGTAATACTGCTACAATGCATTACAATATGGGCGTATTTTATTTAAAGCAGAAAGAATATTCGCGCGCCGTGGCGGAATTCGAAAAAGCCGTTGAGTTGACCCCGGATGACGCTTATTCTCACTTTAATTTAGGCTACATTTACGCCGAGTATCTGGTTAACAGGGCTAAAGCGGTTGAGCATTTTCGTCAATACCTTCGTCTGGCAAAATCGGACGATAAAGACGTCGATTGGGTAAAAAAATATATTCTCACCTGGGAAACCTGGGGTGGTAAAGAACCTATGGAGTAATAAGATGTTCTTTGACAAAACGCGCAAAATTTTTGTATTCACTTTTATTCTGGTTTTTACAGTATGTTGCATAGCCTGCGCAAAAACACTCTTAAAAACAGAAAACACTAAAAAACCTAAGGCGAAAACTAGCTCCGCTGAAACAAAAAAACCGCCACAGCCGGCGGCTGCCGATAATGAAGTATACGCAGGTGAGTTTTTCGGCGTAAAGGTGCCTTTAAGTAATTATTATTTTATACATAACGGCATTATTGTATTCGGGAACAAAGGCCGCGGCAGGCCGGAAACGGAAAAGGAAATAGAAGACTTGACCTGGGAACAGCTTTTGCTCTCGTTCATTGCGTTTCAGGAAAATATAACTGTCAGTCCCCAGGAGGCCGATGCGGAAATAGAAAAAGCACTGGTTGGCGCAGGAGCCAGCCAGGATTTGCGAAAGGATAAAGGAGCCTACGAAGCATGGCTTAAGGAAAAAGTTAATGAACCCGCAGAGATTTTTGAAAATCAGATAAAGCACTTAATCCAACTGGATAAACTTCGCAAATATATTACGGAGAAAATTGAACCTAAAATCAGCGAGGAGGAAATTTACCAGGCATTCCTTAACGAAGCCAGCGTCTTAAATATTGAAATTGTACTTTTTGATACGGAACAGGAAGCAGAAGATTTCTATAAAAAGATAAGCCGAAATAAAAGATTATGGGAACAGGAGAAAAAGAAACGCCCTGTTGATTTTAAAAGTCCGGGGGCGGTAAGTGTGGCTTATCTTGTGGATCTCTGGGCGGTACCGCAGGACGCAGCCAATAAGATGATGAAAAAAAATGCAGGAGAATTTTACCCGCCCAGGCCGGTCTATAAGAAATTTGCCGTATTCAAAATTTTAGATAAGCGCGCGCCTGATGATGCGCAATATGCTAAATCAAAAGACTCATTTTTGGAAAAAGTAAAAATACGAAAGAAATTCGAGGGCTACAATATCTGGCTGGAAAACTTAAAAAAAACCGCCAAGATAGTGAAATATCCGGTTTTATCAGGAGCGATTTCTCCGGGGCCGGCATCGGCTAACGGCACCGTTACGAATACTACAGGTTTTGTCGTACCGCAAAAAGCAGAGAAATAGCAAAGGCTTCAATTTTCCTGTTGCAATCGCGCTCTTTAATGATATATTAAGGATATAAAAAATCGTAGACAATTAATTGTCCATTCGGGCATAATTGTGGCCACTAAAATGTATTATTGCAAAGCATGGAAAAAGGAGGGCTTATGAAGAAGGGAGTTGTATTAGTCTTAAGCGTCGCTTTTGTGCTTTCTTTTGTTACTTTAAGTTTCGCTGCGTCTAAAAAACAAACTGTGACTAGAGTTATCACCACAACTACCGTGATGAGCCAGGCGCAAACGGAAGCGTTGGCAGCCGCAGCCGTCGAAAAACTTAACAGCCAGGCCTGGATGATTCGCCTCACTCCTCAAAATTCACCCAAGGCGCCCGCTGAAAGCGATGTTTTGACTTTCTCCGGAACCAGTATGTCTTCGCGCAATTTAAGCGAAAAAGGTTACAGTAGCTCAAATTTTACGCCTATTGTCAGGGAAGATAGTTCGGTTATGCTTGAAACGGTACAGAGATTAGGCGAAGATAAAGTGGCCATGTGGAGAGTAGAGCTGGTCGGCGATAATATACAAGGCGTACTTGCCATGCGTACAATAAACGGGCCGGCTTCATTGTATATTTTCACAAGCAATATGCCTTCTGCAGCCGTGGCAAAGCCTGTATCCGTGGTAAAGCCTGTATCCGTGGCAAAGCCGCAAGCAGCAGAACCGCAGAAAAAATAATTTTTTTATTGGCTAAAAATTTTCTAAGAAAATAATAATTTTTATTTTTCCTGTAGGGGGAAAAAAGTATTTCTTAAAGCTTCCGGTTACGTTTATAACCAAGCGCAAGTGACCTAACGCAGTGTTCTATAGACAAGGGAAAGTTTTTATTTCGTAATAAGCAAGCGCTAAATTTTAGTGTATCATCGCGCTATCGGGTTCAATTTCTAAAGCCTGCCTATTTACTTCATTCTACCTGTGCCTGGTTAAAAAACTGTAACCACGGGTCTCTTGATAGTTAATCCTGAATAACCGATGTAAATTTAAAGATAAAATGTCTATCAGGCATAATCTTTCCATAAGAGTTTCTTTTAAGCCTGCCCAATACAAGAAGCCATTGTTTTAAACTTCGTAAGGAACTTCATATCTTACCGGGAAACCTGTCTCGATAGGTAATAATCCAAAGTTGTTCCAATTGACTGAAAACTGTGTTATTATAAGCCTTAGTTTTAACCTCTTTTGCTCCTAATGTTTTTGATAGCTTCATCTCGGCAGATGAAGCGGAGGTTTCAATCTTTTTTATTCTCCTTCGCTAAAGTCTGCCTTTGCCAGGGCTTCGGCAAGATTTCTCCGAAGCTTTATGCGGAGGAGAACTTCGGAGAAATTAACTGGATATCCTCCTGTGCCTGCCAGGGGCAGGCTACGGAGAGACTTCTCCGTAGCTAAAAGAGCGAAGGAGAGCCCCGCGGCTTGCCGCGGGGAGCAATAAGGTGTTTCATTTTTTAGCGGATAACAGTGTCTCGCCTTCCCTTATATAAATTCCTTAGGGCATTATAATGAAGATAACTTTTGTTAATTTTGGCCGCGAAAATCTAGGCATCGAATATATATCTTCTTTTCTTAAAAGTTCCGGATTTAAAACACGCCTGGCTAATGACCCGGGGCTTTTTACTACAGAGGATAATGTTTTACATAGCCCTTTATTCGCGAAATTTTTTGAGCGAAAGAAAATTATTATTGAAGAAATTGTCGCCTCATCGCCGGATGTGGTAGCTTTTTCTGTATATACCTCTACCTATAACTGGGCATGCGAGATAGCTTCCGCGATAAAGAAAAGCATAGATGTCAAAGTTGTTTTCGGCGGAATTCATCCCACAATACTTCCTTTGCAATCAATTAAAAATGAGTTTGTTGATTTTGTAATAAGGGGCGAAGGAGAAATGCCTTTTTTGGAATTGCTCAAAGCTCTTTGCGGTAACAAGCAGTTTGAGAAGGTGAGTAGTTTAGTGTATAAAAAGGGCCAAGAGCCCGTTGTGAATGAGCTGGGCGCGCTAATAGAAAATTTAGATGATTTGCCTTTTCCGGATAAAGAGTTATTCGAAAATGACGCCCGCATCAAAGACAGCTATATGATTATGGCTTCCAGGGGGTGTCGCTACGGCTGCAGTTATTGTTGCGAATCATTTTTAAACCAGCTATATAAAAATAAACATTTCCGCCGCCGCAGCGTAGGCTCAGTTATGAATGAGTTAAAAATAATGAAAGAAAAGTACAAATTTACAGAAGTGATGTTTTTCGACAGCATCCTTTTTACCGATAAAGAATGGTTAAAAAATTTACTTTTGCGTTTTAAAAAAGAAATCGGAGTTCCTTTTCGCTGCGAAGGCCATGTTAATTTCTTCGATTATGAAGTTGGCAAGATCCTAAAAGAAGGGGGATGCTATTGTATAGATTTCGGCATCCAGACTTTTAATCAGAAAATCCGCAAAGAGATTTTAAAACGCCCTGAGGACAATCTACAGATACATAAGGCATTGGACATATGCGAGAGCCTTAAGTTGAGATACGACGTCGATATAATCTTCGGCATACCGAAAATTCAGGAAGAAGATTACACCTCGGCCATTGAGTTGCTGAATAGGCATCGGTATTTAAACCGCATAAAATGCTATAACCTTGTCTATTATCCCGGCCTCTCTCTATTGGGCGAGGCAAAACGTCTAGGCGCACTCAACGATAAAGACATAGCTGATATAGAAAATGGCAAAGTCAATGATTTCTTTCATCAGGATTGCATAAAAAATGCGCAGCATAAACGATGGAAAGAGGATTTTCAAAAATTATTCAAAATATATCCGCTGCTGCCGCCGCCGGTTTGCGCCTTCATCATTAAACACAAAATGTATAGGCTGTTCCATTTACTGCCGAACATATTGGTTATCTTCATTCAATTCATTAATGGAATTATTAAGAAAGACTACCGTTTCAATATATACTTACGCAATTATTTATATCATTTCAAAAACCGTTTTTTGCGGGAAAGAACTAACAGAACTCTCAAAGTATGATACGGAGGGATATTTAGAGAATGAGATTAGCTTTGGTTTTTAACCCTTTTAAGTATAAAGTCCACGAAGAAAACATCCGGATTGTGCAAAAATATTTCGGTATGTTTCCTCCTTTAAGCCTTGCCTGGGTTGCGGCTATTGCCCGAAATGCAGGCCACCAGGTAACCATCATTGACGCCCGCACGCTGCGCCTTACTAAGAAAGAGGTTTTAGAAAGATTGAAGGAATTTAAACCCGATTGTTTAGGTTTTATGATGACCACCTATATGTTTGGCGATACGTTGGAATGGATAAGGTATCTTAAGGAAGAGCTGAAAGTTCCAGTAATTATTGGAGGATATAATTTACGCATATATCCTAAAGAATCAATCAGTCACGCCGAGATAGACTATGGAGTTATCGAGCATGCTTTGAATACGATTCCGCAGCTCTTAGAGGCAATGGAGGGAAAAAGAAAATTAGAGGATGTGGTAGGATTAGTCTATAAAGATAATGGCACAATCAAATTGAATCCACCGCAGGCTGTTAGCTTCGAGGAATTTCCAAATCCCGCGCGGGATTTACTGCCTAATGACCTTTACGCAGAATTTCCTACGGAAAGAAAGAATTTTACGGTCCTGGTTACCAGCCTCGGCTGTCCCTATAACTGTTTTTTTTGCGAAGCAGGAAGAACGGTTTATAATCCCCGAACTCCAGTAACCGTAGTCAATGAGATGCAGGAGTGTTTCGAAAAATATGGTGTTCGGGAAATTGATATTTTTGATTATGATTTTACGGCGGATAGAGCACGCACCATTGAAATCTGCAGGTTAATAAAGGAAAGAGGGCTTGATATCTTATGGGCCTGCAGGTCAAGAATTGATATAGACCAGGAACTTCTTAGGCAAATGAAAGAGGCAGGTTGCGGCAGGATTTATTATGGCATTGAATCCGGCTCGCCGGAGATTTTGGAGAGAGTAAACAAAGGTATAACTCTTGAAGAGATACGTAAGACTATAAAATACACTAAAGAATTGGGAATGAAAGCTCTGGGTTTCTTTTTGGTTGGCGCACCCGGCGAGACCGCAAAATCAGTCAGGCAAACTCTCAGCCTTGCCAAGGAACTCAAATTGGATTACGTTCAATTCTCTAAGTGTTTAGCTAAACCGCTTACTCCTTTGTGGAAACAGTTGGTAGGCTCAAGCGGCCAGGATTATTGGAGGGAGTGGGTATTAGGCAATGAAATAGACAGGGTTCTGCCTAGGCCCTGGACAAAACTTTCTAGCGCCGAGATTGATAGATTAGCAAAATGGGCATACCTGAGTTATCACTCCCGGCCATCGTTCCTTTTTAAAGCTACCCTGAAAGTACGTTCTTTTAAGGAGTTTAAGAGAAAATTTTTAGGATATTGGGAAATGGTCTTTAGCCAGGAAAATCACTCCAAGGCGGATGAGAACTTTGTTGCCTACCATGAGGAACCGCGCAGGCTTGATTTTTACTGGAAGATAGCTAAATTTAAGTAAAGTCTGATAACGCAGATTATCGCAGATGGAAATACCTTGATAAAAAAATTAAGGTATCAACGCAGATGGTAGCAGATAGACAAAACGCGGATTCTTGCAGATGTAATGTAGATGGTCTTATATGATTCATTTGAGTAAATCTGCGTTGGATTCGCGGAAATCTGCGCTGAAGATATCTTTTCAATACTTTCAATGACGAGTTTTGTGAATAAGCGACCTGTAGAAATGACAAAATTTAAACACATCCTTTCCTGTATCCTTCTCGTTCTGATTTCCTTTGTTGTTTTTTCTAACACGCTAGACAACGCGTTTATCTGGGACGACAAGAGCCTTATCGTTGAGAATAAATACATTCAGTCTCTTAAGAGCATACCTTTTTTATTTAGCCTGCAGTACTGGAAGGATTACGCGCCTGATTCAAGAGGAGCGTATCGTCCGGTAAGAGAGGTTACCTTGGTGCTTGATTATTTTTTCTGGAGGCTTAATCCAAGAGGCTATCATCTCACCAATCTTATTTTACATAGTGCTAATGTTATTTTTGTCTATCTGGTGGCGCTGGCCCTTTTGTCTTTGGCTGGAAATGTGCAAAGAAAAGAAGAGGCAGGGCGCTTTAATTGGTCGTGGTTTTTAGCAATACCTTTTATGAGTGCCGCTTTATTTGCCACACACCCTATCCATACCGAATCCGTTACCTGGATTAAAAATCGTTCTGACCTCTTGACGTTGGGCTTTTTTCTGCTTGCTTTTCTTTTTTTTATGCGTTTTTCCCTCAGCAGGAACGCAGTAGAGTATGGCGTAAGTATTTTCTGTTATATCTTAGCTCTTTTTTCCAAAGAAGCGGCTCTTATGATACCGTTTATTTTTATGCTTTATGGCTTTCTGTTTCTTAGACGGAGCAAGCGGCCAAGATTTGTCTTTAGTGTTATTCCTTTTTTTATAGTAGGAGGATTATTTTTTATCTTCGAAAGGGCTCTGGCGTCCGGCGGAACATTACCTGCTGAAGGTGCGCCCATAAATAGTTACTCCCATATCCTTGCAGTTGTCAAAACCATTGGTTACTATACAAAGCTTTTAATTCTTCCTACCCACTTGAGCGTTGACCGGCTCTTTAATATTCCTCAATCTATCCGTGAACCAGGGGTTACCTCTTCCATTTTCCTGATAGGGATAGTGATGCTACTTATGCTTAGGCTCTTTAGGGCTTCCCGGCTAGCTGTATTTTCGCTTTTTTGGATTTTTTTAACTATTCTTCCTGTTTCAAACATTATCTTCTTTCAGGGAAGGCCTATTGCTGAACAGCGCCTGTATATCCCGTCTTTTGGATTTTGCTTTTTACTTGCCGCAAGCTTGCAAAAACTTTCTCTAACTTCAGGTAACAGGCCGCCCCTTCAGCGGATCTTGCGAAAGATAGTTATAATTAGTTTTATTGCGCTCCTTACGTTATATTCGTATACTACTGTGCGTAGAAATTTAGACTGGAAAGACCCGATTACTTTTTGGCAAACCGCCATAAAGAATTCTCCGGGTAGCTACAGAGTACGTTATAATTTAGGGAACGAATATTTTCATAATGGGAAGTTTGAAAAAGCGAGAGTTTCATACCAGGACGCAATCGCATTAAAGCCCGATTATTTTTTAGCTTATTTCAATCTGGGGATAGTGAATCAATTTACCGGTAAAACAGAAGACGCTCTGTCGGCGCTTAATAAGGCAAGCATTATCTCCCCGAGCGCAGAAGTCCAATTGAATTTGGGCGCGGTGTATAAACAAAGAGGCGAATTAGATAAGGCTTTTGAATGTTTCAGGAAAGCTATAGAAATAAACCCTAACTTTGCCATAGCTTATGACCGCCTTGGCACTATCTATTATATTAGTGGGGACAAAGAGAACGCACTTCGTTTTTATAAAGAAGCCATTGGGCGTAATCCTTACTACGCAGAGGCTTATAATAATCTCGGTGTTGTTCTCCTGGAATTGGGCAGGCCCAAAGAAGCAGCGGCTGCGTATAAGCGCTCAATAGCGTTAAACCCCGCCTATGCAAGAGCATACTATAATTTAGGCCTTGTTTATTTGCGCGATGGCCGGACAAAAGAAGGCGTCGATGCACTTAAGAAAGCAGCAGAGTTTGATTTTAAAGATACTCGCATGCATGTTCATATGGGGCTCATTTTTAAAAAACTAAAAGATATCCCTGCAGCCATAGCGTCTTTTAATAAAGCATTAGCAATTAATCCCCTGCAAGAGGAGGCATACTTTAATCTTGGCGAGCTTTATGCTGACGCAGGCAATTACCCGCAGGCAATAGATATGTATCAAAAAGCAATTATGCTTAATCCTAAAGTTAGCGCTGTTTACAATAATCTTGCTGCTGTATACCGCGCCATGGGAAAGCAGGAAGAGGCGATAGGCTTATACAGAATAGCGATAGAAATGGAACCGGATTCGCCAAGCGCATACAATAATTTAGCACTGGTTTATTTTCAGCAGAAACAGTATGAGCTGGCTGTAGAATATTACGAGAAAGCCAAACAGCGCGGCGTGGATAATCCTGGGCTTTGCGAGGCGCTTGCGCCTTTTCGAAAATAGGAAAGAAGCAAAAATTGAAATAGAAAAAAGCAAAAATTAAAAATGGATGAGTTTAAACTCAATAAGAAAAACCAGGCCATTTCTCTTATCATACTCATAATTCTTTCTGCATTAGTTTTTTCCAATACTTTAAAAAATTCCTTCATCTGGGATGATGAAGAGTTAATTCTGGAAAATAAACATACCCAGACACTTCGAGATATCCCTTTTTTGTTTTCCCCTGCGCACTGGAAATATTATGTGCCGCAAGAGCCGGATTGGTATCGGCCCATAAGAGTGTTGACGCTGGCAGTAGACTATTTTTTCTGGAGGAGCAATCCCTTCGGTTATCATCTCACTAACCTCCTGCTGCATATCTTAAATGTTATAATTATTTATTTTTTGGTGTTGAAGCTAAAAGCACTTGCCTCAAGAGCCGGGCCGGAAATCGGCGTAGTTGGCTGGCGCAAGTTTTTTGAACCGGCCTTTATTACCGCCGCTTTATTTGCCACGCACCCCATACACACTGAATCCGTTAGCTGGATAAAGAACCGCTCTGACCTCTTAGCCTCGATGTTTTTCCTTTTATCGCTTTTTCTTTTTATACGTCATACAAGCCGGCGAGGTATCTTTACCCCGTTAGAAAGAAAGCCCCGTGTGGACTTTCTAACGGGGTTTACCTATTCGTGCGCCATATTTTTGCTTATCCTTAGTTTGCTTTCAAAAGAGATGGGTTTGATGTTACCTTGCATTTTGCTTCTGTATATTATATGTTTTGTCCCCCGGCAAAACCGCCTAAAGGCAACGCTGGAAACATTGCCTTTCTTTGGAATAGTTTTTGTTTATTTTATTTTTTGCAGGTTTATATTGGCAACTGCGCCCGAAGCCGCAGTTATGCCTAAAATAAATCTTTACCTGCATCTTTTTGCGGTCCTGAAAACCATAGGCTATTACACCGGGTTACTTATCGCACCCATTGGCCTTAATGCCGACCGTTCCTTTAGCATACCGCAGTCATTCTTTGATCCAACAGTGCTTTCTTCGGGCTTACTCCTCTTAGTCATTGCGCTTATTATAACCAGAGTATTTAAATTCTCGAAGCTATTTGTTTTTGCGCTACTCTGGATTTTTATAATGCTGCTACCTGCCGCCAACATCATCTTTCTTGGAGCAAGGCCCATAGCTGAACAGCGCCTCTATATCCCTTCGTTAGGGTTTTGTCTTATTGTTGCCCTAATGCTCGTGAAATTCTCCTGGTGGGGGCAAAAATTTCTTTCTCGTACTACTGCCGCAGGTGCCGCAACAGCGTTGTTTATCTTTGTGCTCACTTTTTACTCTGCTGTAACCTTTCGGCGGAATTTTGACTGGAAGGATTCAATTACTTTCTGGTTAAAGACCGCTAAGCAGTCTCCCAACAGCAGCAGAGTTCTTTATAATCTGGGGACGGCTTACGTTTACGCAGGTAATTATGAAAAAGCAGTTATTTATTATAAACAGACGCTAATGCTTGATCCACTTAAAGTTGATGCCTACCATAATCTTGGCAGTATTTATTATATGACGAAGAAATTCGATGAAGCAGTATTTTTTTACCAGAAAGCGCTGGAGTGCAATTCTCATTTAATAAAGGCATATAATAATCTTGGTTTTACCTATAAATTTAATGCTGCTGAGATATATTATAACTTAGGGACTGCCTATCGCTCCCTGGCTAATTACGACGAAGCCATAGGTTCATTCGGCAAAGCTATAGAGCTAAAACCGGATTTTGCGGCGGCATATAATAATCTCGCCAATGTCTATGGCGACATCGCAAAACTTGAAGAGGCAATTGCCTTGTATAAGAAAGCCATAGCCATAGAGCCGCGGGTAGGACAATTCTATAACAATTTAGCTTTAGTCTATTTTAAGAAAAAGCAGTATGCGTTGGCCAAAGCCGCTTGCGATAGGGCAAAAGAGCTTGGCGTTCGTAACCCTGCACTTTCCAAAGCGCTCGAGCATTTTCGAAAATGAGAGTATTGAAAAGTCTTCAACGCGAAAAAACGCGAATCATAGACGAATAAACGCGAATGGATAGATTCGCGTTCTTTCGTCCCTTCCGCTCATAAGGCGGACCCGCCTAATAAAATATTAAAGGTGGCGGGCGGTAACGTTTGGGGGGGGTAGTGGTTTATAAATCCGAAATCCGAATACCCGCTTCGCCGATGCAAAGCGAGGCGAGTCGAAATCCGAAACAAATCCGAATTTTCTAATGTTTCAATTCCTGAAACGTTTTGATCATTCGAATTTTGAACATTTGAACATTGCTTCGACCCATTCGACAAGCTCAGGGTCGTCCTGAGTAAAGTCGAAGGACGAATTTCGGATTTCGTGCTTCGAATTTAAAAACTGACGAATGACGTAACCTTAACCCGTTACTATTATTGTGAAGTTGTGCACGACAGGTAGGATTAAACAGATTAATGGGAAAGCTTAAGATTTTACAGTGTATTCAAGCAACTTTTTTAGCCCCGTTCTCCGACAGCCTCATTGGAAAATTCTTCCTTCATTAAAAGGCTTTTTATCTTCGCGTAAACTTCTTCCACGGTGATATTTTTAAGGCATAATCCCGTTTTGCATGAAGAGTGTCTCTGGTTGTAAACATTTATGCACGGGCTGCAGGCCAAAGGAGAAGCTATAACTTCTTTGTTGCGGCAAAGAGGCCCATAAAGCAGAGGGGTTTCAGGGCCAAAAAGGATTATTGCTTTGACTGGAGTAAGGCAGGAAAAATGCGCCGGCCCTGAGTCGTTGGTTATTAAGATGTCGGCAACACAATACAAAGTGAGCAATTCGCCAAGTGACGTTTGTCCTGCCAGAGACAGCGCTCCGGGAATTTTTTCGGCGATAAAATCTGTTCTTTCTTTTTCTTTTAAAGTCCCGGTCATCAATATGGTGGCCTGTGGGTTGTCTTTAAGGATTTTCTTCCCCAGATTAATAAAATTTTCTTCAGGCCACCTGCGCAGAGGCAAAAGGTCGGAAGTATTTGGATTAAAAATAATAACCGGTTTTGAAAGCTTTCCTTTTTTTAGTTTTTCTAATTTATCGAGAAGTGCGCGCATCTCGGCCGCAGAAGGGTTAAAAGAAAAATGTTCTTCCTGCGGAGCGGGGATTTGAAGGCTCAGGGGGCCCTCTTTTGGCGGGGTGATCTTTAAAGCTTCTACTTCGCTTAAGAAAAAAATCTTCGTATGAAGGTAAGGATTATAGAGGAGCCTGTGGGTTAATAAATCTCCCCGGTACGGCCCCCCGGTAAACGAATGCAGGCCGACTCTTACTTTTGCGCCTGAAAGATAAGAAAGTATCGCCGAACCGCGGGAGAAAAATTCCATATCCAGGCAGGCATCGATACGCTCTTTGCGTATGCGGCTAACTGCTTTAAGGAAGGAAAGAAGAAATATCCAGAAATTTCGCGTATCAATTTCGATTGTGTTTCTCGGAGGTATAACCTCAAGGAGGTCGAGAATAGGGCGGTTTTCTTTGAAAACCAGAAAATACAAATTATCTTTTCCCGCTAGTTCAGTTGCTCTTTCTATAGCGGGTAATGCCAGGATAGTAGAGCCCTGCTCGCTTAATTTAATAAAGAGGATTCGAGGGTTGGTTTTTAATTCTCTGGAACCAGGCAGCCCAAAAATATCCTTTATTTTTCTTTGAAGCGTTAGCGTAAAACATAAAGGCGCACCCAGTCGTTTATCCAGCCAGCGGATGGTATTTATGCGCATAAAGTAGGTACATTATACCAAAAGGGCTTGGTTTGATAAGAATTTTTTTGGGCCGTAAAACCTCACAAAATTATTGTGATACGGTAAACGGTTGCGTATCTGGAAACGTTAAGCGTTGAACGGCTATAGTGGTTATAAAATTTTTATTACGAAAGACGATAACCGCAAGACGATTCGAGCTACGCAACCTATCATCCTTTCAATGCCTTCTATTTTTGCGATTTTGCGGCACCGGCAAGGCTTAGCGCGATAATTTATTAAAATTTGTTAAAAAACCTTGCAATTCACTCATTATAATATAAAATAATACCTGTATTTAAATTTAACTATTATATATAAGAGCGGCATCTTTGTTGTTCCAGCAGACCACCAAAAAAAAGGGGGGATGCTTGGTCTTTTATTTCTTTGTACTTTTCCTTGTTTTTTGTCCTTTATATATTTTAAAGTACTTTTTTAAGAAAGAGCGTGGTTTTTCTTTAATGGGGCAGCGCTCTAACCGGCTATTCATCCCAGGCATTTTCGCCTGGGATTTTTATTTAATGAGGCAGCATTTTTCCAAGGCGAAGCCGCCGGAAAAATGCGTTGCCGAATTATCCCGACGAGCTTCGGGTAAATTTACGAATGAGCAGATACTTTTCCCGCTTTTGATGAAGCGGGAAAAGTATAATAAGCCACAGCATCTCGGCTAATGAGGCCAGCGGACGAGCGGGATAAGGTTGATGCACAAGGGGATATCAAAAACATGATCACAAAAAAAACTATGGAAAAAAATATTGAGGAAATAAAAGAGAAAGTGCTTGCGATTTTGAAAGATTATAAGGTTAAAAGGGTAGCTCTCTTCGGCTCATATGTTCGAGGTGAAATGAAGCAGGATAGTGATATCGACATTTTGGTGGATATCGGAGCAGATATCAGCCTGCTCGATTTTGTAGGGCTGAAGCAAAAAATAGAAGAGGCATTAGGCAGAAAAGTGGATCTGGTGGAATACGACACCTTAAAGCCTATTCTTAGGGAAAGAATTTTACAGGAACAGGTTGTACTTTTATGAAAAGAGACGTAAGGGTATATATCGAAGATATTCTTGAAGCCGTGATGAAAATACAGGAATACATGGCAGAGTTAAGGACAGACGATGATTTTTATAAAAATACCCAGCTTCAAGATGCCGTTTTCCGGCGTTTAGAAATTATTGGTGAGGCCGTTAAAAATATTCCAGAAGAATTTCGCATTCGGTATCCGGATGTACCGTGGAAACAGATTGCTGGTATGCGGGACATCTTGATTCATGAGTATTTCGGGGTGAACCTAAAGCGAATCCTGAAAGTCGCCAAAGAGGACATCACCGGCCTAAAAGCCGGGATTTTAAGGATAAAAGAAGATTTGGGTTAATAGATTTGTGTAGCGGGCATGTAAGCCGGCGAGTTGAATTAATTAAGGGGGGATATGTTAGCTAATATATGTATTAGAGTCGATAGAGTGTGTATAGCAGTTTGTTTCGTATTTGTTGCGCTATGCGTACTTACTGGATTATGCTTTGCTCAAAGCCCCCTCACGCAGGAAACTAAAACAAAGCGCACCAGCAAAATGAAAGAAATACAAGGTGAGGTAACCTGGATAGGAAAAGACCGCATTGCCATAGTGTATGCTTCAAGCGGGACTTCCGAAGATGAGATACTGCTCCCTTTTGGCAAAAATATGGTTTTGCAGCACCTGCAAAGCTTAAGCCAGATACAGCCGGGAGATACGGTGAGCATTCAGTATGAAGAGGCAAGCGAAGATACTCCTGACGGCACAAAAATCACGCGCGTTGCCAAAGCCATTATTTTTGTGCGTCCATCAACGCGCACGCCCCCAACGGCCCAGGAGCAAGATTCAGGCGAAAGTTTAAAGAGCGGGTATTGATAATTAAGATAACAAATTATTGCATGTAGAATGTGGAAACGAATTAAAAATAAAGCTTTCCAAAGATACAAGAGATTGATTACGGAGATTAGGGGAAAGATTACAGAGATTAGCCTTTTGTCCCGCCGAACAATTTCATCTACTTTCGACTCAGCTCATCAAAATAAAAAAATATTTTTAGCGCTTTTTGTGATTGCAGGAGTTTCTTTTAGCGCGTTTTTATTCACTCAGGAGGCTTCAAGCTATCAGGTGAAAAGGGTGATCAGGGGGAATTATAGCCTGCCTATAGGCACAGAAACAAATACGACAGATATAAGTAGTTTATTGGGCGGAGAAGGCCTGAATATAAGCACTTCATTTATAACGATTTCTAGAAGGCACGCTGATGATGAGCGCACCTACGGCGACATTATGGCAACCATTGATGACGAGAACAACCTTTTATTCGCCCGTTTTGTCTCGACTACGGCCATAGACGTTAACTATCAGGTAGTGGAGTTATTGCCTGCGCCCGGGGTAAGTGTCCAAAGCGGCACAACGATTATGCCGGAAAGCAAGACCAGTAAGAATATTACCCTGCCGCAAACTATTGCTTTAAACCGTTCTCTTCCTTTTCTTTCCTGGAGGTCTCCTACGCAGTCTTCTAGCGGTGATGAGATGAATATCTTCGCGATTAATTTAACCACAGACGAAAAGTTTGAGCTTAGACGCTCAGAAGTTACCGGCGGCTATAATAATGAATTAGCCTATTACATTGTGACGTTTGACCGCGATGTGAATGTTGCTAAAAACGTTTCCTTACTTTCCGGCAAGTCAGTGAATGCATCAGTTTCAGTGACTGATATGAACAAAACCCTTTTGGTTTTTTATACCATGCCAGGCGCAAATGTAAACGGCATTGAAGCGGCTTACTATGTTAGAGGCTACCTGGCCAGCCCCAATAATATAACCTTTCAGCGTTGGAATACTACCGATAGCGTTACGATTTATTGGTATTTAGCCGAGTTCCAGAATCAGCCTCTGGCTGAAATTGGGACTGGCTCAAGGATTAACGTGACAGCTTTAGCTTACAGCAATATAACTAATGTGACAATTTCGCCGCAGTGGGTGTTAAACCGAACTTTTCTCACCTATTCTCAAGAAGTTAGAAATGAAACTTCAAGAAATGCGACTGATGAGAGCGAAGACACCTGGACCGTCGGCTATCTTAGCCAAACCGGAACGGATGTGAACGTAACCTTTGAAAGATGGCGAAGCACTGCCACCGTTCAATCTGTCCTGCTATTTGACTACAATGTCATGGAATTTCAGCCTTTGGATGTGATTACGCCCAATGGCGCAGGAAGCACAGACAATAAAACTGTGGGCCAGGTCCAGACTATTTCCTGGCAGAATGCGGACTCAAGTAAAAACCATACCTTTAACCTGAGGCTGTGTAAGAATAACTGCAACGTGATTGCCGGTTATACCACAGATATTACCAATGTAAGCGTTGGAGACGCCAATAGCGGCAGCTACAACTGGCCCATCGCTAATATTGTAAATAATACGACTAACCCTATCAATGGAACCTTGCGCGTTGCGATTGTGGATACTTCGATGTTTAGCTGGTTAACGACTAACCAGAGTACGCGCAACTGGGATATCGGCAATGGCAATTTTAGCATTAATGGCAGCATTGATTTAACCTATCCAGACGGAGGAGAAACTGTCTATATAGGCCAGAAGGAAAATATCCAGTGGGATAAGACCGGTAATTTTAATTATACTAACTTTAAAATAGAGCTTTATAACGGAAGTGCCTGGACTACTGTAGCTTCGCCTTTAGGCCAGGACCAGGCAAACGTAACCTGCGACCAGTATGATGATATCTGCTCCTATGCCTGGACAGTGCCTGCGAATTATAGCGGAAATAAAAAAATCAGGGTTTCCATTAACGATAATTACCCTACACCGGTTAATGATTCAACTGCAGGAGTTTTTTCGATTACCGGAAGCCTGGATTTAACCTCTCCGGTGGGCGAAGAAGCCTGGAATGTCACAGATACGAATAAAGTGATAAACTGGACGCATTTTGGTAATTACAGCGCTCTTTCGCGTTTTAATATCAACCTTTCTACTAACAACGGAGGAGCTTACGATAAGGTCATCAAAAGTAACATCAATGAAACAGGAAACTGCACCTATCAGACAGCTGATAGAAGCTGGAAGTGCGGCTACCTCTGGAATCCGATCTGGTACAATAGCAGCGATCAATTAAAAGTGAAAGTCTATGCGGTTGGCGATTCCGCAAATATTACGGACAACTCTACCTCTAACTTTACCATTAAAGGGGGATTAAAGCTGAATTGGCCGAACACCACTGATGTCTGGTATGCCAATACCAACGGAACGATTAATTGGACACGCTACGGCAACTGGACCGCGCCTTATTCGACATCGGCCGGCCGCGTAAACATAAGCTATTATTTTCAAGCCGACGGCATCCTGCATCCAATAGTCAATAATACCACCGGAATCTGCGCTAATTACGCAACCTATTCTCACTGCTATTACAACTGGACGTTATCGGGTGATGACGTGGGAAGCAATTTGAAGATAAATATTTCAAGCGTTCAGCCGGAGGCGCTGCAGGTTTTTAACGAGTCGCTGCCCTTTAATACCTCCGCCTTTGTAACCGTGACCAAGCCTGTAGCAGGTACCTATCGCGTGGGCGATGACATGAATATAAGCTGGAACATGTCCGGCAGCTTTCCTTCATCATGCGTGTGTTATTCCAGCAACAACGGCGCCAACTGGCTTGATTTGGGCGTAAATAATACTGCAGGCGAGACTAGTTTTTCAAGGATATGGACTATCCCCGAAGGCAACACTACCGTTAATCCGGCGGTAAATAATTCTTATATCAGGGTAGCAAACGGAAGCTGCACCAATCTTCCCTATGATGATTCTCCCGGATTTAAAGTGCGTAGCAATATCACAGTAACCAACCCTTATGAAAACCAAATTGTAAGAATAAACAGCTCTCTCCCTATTATTTTCAACACCGACGCAGATATGTACAATAAAAATGTTTCGATTAAATTTGCTTCTGACGGTTCAACTTTTGATTTGGTGCTCAAGAATAACCTGACTGTCGATGAACTTACTGAAAGCTGGCCCTGGAATCCGGTTAACGCTTCTATAACTGCGACGGGCAAGATAAAAGTTGAGCTTATGGATGACCCGAATAATGTCAACGATACTTCTGACCAGTTTTTCGTAAAAGGCAAAGTAGAGGTTTTCTACCCGAATGACGGCACAGAAGTTTTCTACGTGGGACAGACCAACCACATATACTGGAATTACTCAGGAGACATAGGCACATTAGAGCTGCGCTACACCACGGATAACTGGGGTGCTTCTAATGAAACTATTGAAGTAGGCGTAAACAGGAACCTGCCTTATTATAACTGGTCAACCTCCGCCGGCGTGCCCTTGACTTCTAATGCAAGCATTGGGATATTCACTTCTGACTCGCAGGTTTATGATGAATCCAATAACACATTTTATATCAGGGGTATCCTAAACGTCACCCAGCCTAACGCTTCTTCGGTTTTTATCGTGGGCGAAGAGTACGCCATTAACTGGACCGGCACCGGTGATATAGGGGACCTTAACCTATCTTATAGCAATAACAGTGGCCCCTGGATTAAATTCGCTTCGAATATAGACTTTGACGATTATAGCTATTTATGGAAAGTTAACAATACTATCGGCGATAAAGTAAGAGTGAAAATAGAGCGCGTAGAAGACAACGACAATTACAATATTTCACCTGAATTCACAGTTAAAGGAAAATTCATCATGCAAAATCCCGGAACGTTGATTGTTGATAGTTACCCTTCGCTTAACTGGACTACCAATGGAACCATTGATTTTGTGAACATAAGCTACGTAAACCAGACCGGTGTTTATTCTATAAAAACTGATGCCGCCAACGGAAACGGCTGGGATATGTGGCAGGTTCCGGATAATATCGCCAGTACCAATTTTATCCGTATTGAGGCCAATAATTCTGCGATGCAGGCCCTTTCGAATGCGTCTAATTCGTCTAATTTTGCAATCAAGGGAAAAATAAAGGTAATCTGGCCTAATGCTTCAACCGTAGCCTTGATTAACGGGACTACCCCCGATATTAGCTTCGAGACTAACGGCACCGTAGGCAATGTAAGCATCAGGCTCAATGACGGTACAACCTGGTACACTATCACCAATAACACAACTACCGGGCCTATTCGTGCCACAAATATTTATTATGACTGGATTGTCAATAATACTAAATCCGAAACCTGTAAGCTCAATATCACTTCAAAAAATGACCCGACGGTCAATAATGAATCTGAACTCTTCGCGATAAGGCCAAAAATCACCGTGCTTAGCCCTAATTCCACGCACGTGCTCAGGGTGACCAATAATTATACAAATTTGATCAATTGGACGATTACCGGAAATAAAATAACTTACGTGGATATACTTTACGATATAGCCAACGGCGAAGGAGGCTATCCATATGAGATCGCCCGTTTTGTGGACGCGAATCTGGGCGTTTATAACTGGACCAACGTCCCCCAGAGGATCACTTCCGGCAGCCCCGCTGCCAGGATAAAGATAGTGGATAACTCTTCGGGTATCAGCCCCACAGATTTTATTAACGGCACCTCTGACCCTTTTGAGATTATCGGAAAAGTAATCGTTACGTCTCCGGCGGCTGACGCTAATGTCACGATCAAGGACACCTCCATCCCAATAGAATGGACGGCTAAAAATGTTACCGGCCTTTTGCGTATTTATTATTCGACTACCGGAGTGCCGCCCTGGACTGCGATCAACACCAGCGCAGCCCCCGGAGAAGGCGCAGGTATTTATACTTACTGGAACCCCAATAACTGTGATGTGGTCAGCAATACAACCGTGATCCATGTCAACTCGTCGGCGGATTCTCGGGTTAATTACACTACCGGCAATTTTACCACCTTAGAACAATTCAGTATTCTTCATCCGGAAAATGAAGTAGTTATCGCCAACAATACCGTTCCGATTAACTGGACAACCCTGGGCGCGACAAACCTGCCGCAGGTTAATCTTACCTATTATAATGGCAGTGCCTGGCTGCCTATTTCTGCTACCGCCGCCAATAACGGAAATTATTCCAGCTGGAAAGCGCCTGATGATACTCAATCGCTCAATTTTAAAGTCAGAGTAGCTTCAACTGCGAATGCGAACAATTATAATGAATCGGCCCCTGCGTTTACCGTGCACGGAAATATTACGGTTAAAGACCCTAACGGAGGCGAAACCTGGAAGTCCGGCACTACTTATCCTATAAACTGGACTTACTCCGGCCCGATGAAAGGCGTGAACATCTGGTATTACTATAATTATCCTAACGAGGAAGCGAATAATAAAACGCAGATCGCTGAAAATATTTCCATCGGCTCAGCCGGAAACGGCACCTGGCCCTGGCCCATACTTGCCAGCGCTAATCTTTCTGCTAACAAAGCAAGGATACTGGTAGTGGAAAATGATACTTTCTGGGGCAGTTATACCAGGGACTTCTCAAACTCCAACTTCACCGTAAAGGGCGACTTGCGGGTGGATGCGCCCAATGGGACAGGAGTAGTCGCTTATGTAGGAACTTCATACCAAATAAACTGGACCAGATTCGGTGAAATACAAACCGCCAATCTTTACTATACCAATCTCTGAGGCACCGGCACCTGGATACCCATAACTGAATGCACCGGTGTATCCGCGATCGTGGAAAACTGCACCTGGAATGTGCCTGATTTTATCCAGTCTGACTGCCGCATAAAAATAGAGG